>JACAST010000001.1 GCA_013390765.1 Marine Group I thaumarchaeote
CAGTCTTCTGGTATGCCAAACTCTTTTGCATAGTCAATCCATGTTACGCCGCTGGTCCTTACCGTCTGAGCAACATTCTCCTCCTTTTCCAGCAGGGCTACCTTGATGCCGTTTTTTGCAGCGGCATATGCTGCTGATGATCCTGCCGGTCCGGCTCCTACCACAATTAGATCATATTCGTGATCAGCCAATTTAGTTGATGTCTTTTTGTCACTCTAATAATTTCTTAGTTTTAGTTTCAATAGATTATTTTAGTATAGGGATGTCTTTCTCATCATTTGCCCTTTCAGTATCCATGGGCTCGTCATGTTCGTCATCACGATGCATAAAGCTGTAATCTTCTCCCACTTTCTTACGGCAGAACTTTTCGTGTATCTTTATCATCATCTTCAGCGTATCCTCGTTTTCGTGAAATTCTCGCCTACCACACTCCTCGCAGATAAACTCAGGCATGCAGTTCAGCTAATTTCTAATGTATTTATTTTATCCCTATTGACTAGGTAAAACATGGCAGAATTTGATTTTGCTGCATTTGGAGTATGGTCTGCCATCACAGCAGTAGTAATAGTAATCACTGGTATAGTCTACAGGTCATACCAGAGAAAACAAAATGAGACATCTTCATCTTGAGAAAAAGGGCATTCGCGGATTATCAATTGCTGAGAGTTTCTCACAGACTTCCAAAAAGTCAGTCCTATCTGGCATCGTGATCTCAACAGATTTAGTTATTGATGGCTTTGTTTTTGGTCACTCTACTGTAGGAGGAGATGATGCAACTGACGCTATATTAGCCATGCATGAAAAACTTGACAGACCCGATGTTAGTTTTTTGCTGATATCTGGAATCGTAATTTCATTATACAACATAGTTGATGTGAAAAGGATCTCGGAAAAAACAGAGCTGCCAGTAATTGGTGTTACATATGAGGAATCGCCAGGTATTGAAGAGGCAATCAAGCATCATTTTCCCGAATCCTACGAATCAAAACTCGCCGAATATTCTAAACTAGGGACACGTAAAAAAATTACCCTTCACACATCATACAATTTGTACATACGAAATGAGGGTTGCACTGTGTTAGAAGCAACACAGCTACTTGATAAGATTACGTTGCAGGGATCCATACCTGAACCTCTAAGAATTGCACAACTATTAGCAAATACACTTTTGAACGCTAAATTCTAACTCTGCTTCTTGCACGGGTTCTTAGCTTCATTTTACAACAGGGACATCTGCTTTCAGGTGTAAGAAAATATGCAGCACAAAGAGTGCATCTTTTATGTCCAGTCGCATATTTTGGCTGCTTTGTAGGAACTTTTACCCTAAATTGGTCACAAATTCCCCTGCAGGTAACTCCCATTGTAGTTAATTATTTTTTGGCTTTTAATATCTTTACAATAAAATCAGTCTTCAGACAATTTTTTTATGTATGCTAAAATTCCCGTATAATCAATTTCGCCAAACCCAGCGTCTATCGCGTCCCTGTAAATTTCATTTGCACGCTCAGCCATTGGGAGCACAGCGCCAAAGTCCTTTGCAGCCTCTGTGATTATACCCAAATCTTTTTGCAGATTTTTTAGCGTAAATGTAGGCTCGAATTCATCCCTTATCATCTTGTGCGCCTTGTTTTCGCTCATGCCTGTCTTGAAATATGTCGAGTTTAGCACCTCTAGGAACTTCTCTGGGTCAAATCCAGCCTTCTTTGTCAGGGTAATTCCCTCAGCCAATGCTAGTGCCAAAAGTGAGATTTGAAGGTTCATTGCAATTTTAATGCTATGTGCACTGCCACTTTTGCCAAGGAAAAATGTCTTGTTGGCAATTACATCAAACACCTCTTTGTTTGCCTCAAAAACATCCTTGTTACCAGATGCCATTAGCACAAGCTGTCCATGAATAGCCACATTTGGTCCGCCCATTACTGGAATCTCAAGCGAGTTTATTCCCTCCTCACCGAGCCTTTTTGAATTTTGGATTGCATCGTTGGGGTTTATTGTGGACATCTCTACAACCGTCAAGTCTTCGTGCTTTCCGGCAACTATTCCATTCTGACCAAACAGGATTTGCCCAACAGCATCAGCATCCTTAACGCATGTGATAATCAAGTCGGATGATTCAGCCACATGTTTTGGCGTATCAGATATAATGCCTCCATTCTGCTCAAGGTTTTTTGTCTTTGATTTTGTTCTGTTATACACCGTAAGAGAAAATCCAGATTCCAGTAGATGAAGTCCAACAGCCTCACCCAGCATCCCAGTTCCAACTAAACCAATTTTTACCATCCAAGTAACAAAGGGAATGGAAATTATGTATGTTATCTTGCCAGTGATTGATCGATATTCTATTTTACAACGAGATAAAATTCTGCAGATTTGACGAATTCTTAACAGAGTAATCAAATATTGCATTATGGGAGAAATACGAGATGTATTACTAAGATCATTAAAGGATCATCCAGAGGTACTCAAAAAATTAGAAATGGAAGAATCTGATGATAAGACAAAAGCCTTGCTAAAAATGATCCTTAAAGAAATTCAGGATGATCCTGAATATTCTGGCATTAACCACTAGCATCAAATCTTCTTAATAGGATTATAATGCCGGTTATCACAAAGCGATTTGAATATGGCTGGGTCAGAATCATTTGGTGTTGAGTCTGGTTTTGGGGAACAAGTTTTAGACTGGATGAACAACCAGGCAAAGAAAAACAAATTAAAGTTTGAGGCGAGAGCATACAGCTATGAAATAACAACCAAAAATTTTGGCACTTTTGAAATGTTCTCATGGATAGGGGATGTCAAAGCTGCTAGAAGCCTAATCACAAAGGCTAGCAAGCGTTTCAAAATCAGAGTAATTGAGGGAGGTTATAGAACCAAAGAAAAATTGCTTAAAACAAAAAAAACAGATTTTGCCATGGTTAGAAAGGGCGAGAGAGTGATAGGTCATCTGGAATTTTCTTCATCACTATTTGGTGATACAAGGTGGAAGCTGGAAACCGAAGAGAGAAAATGAAGTTTTTCATAGATCGATATCAAGTTTTACTATAATTTTTTGATCAGCAAGTTTGCCAATAATTTTGGTAAGTACGAAACTCGGACGTTGAACTAATAAGCAATAACACCATACAGATAGCACAAATCAAAGAAAAACCACATTTTGGGGAGCATCGTGGACTTTTCTCTGATCTGTGTCTAGCTTCACATAGATCCAGCTAATAGTTAAATACGATCATTTTTTGCGATCGCGCCTAATCTTTGAGTCTTTTTTGCTTTATAAGATAAATTATATGATTTATACATAGGATTTTTTGAGGAATCACAATATGGAAAATGGCACCGTAAAATGGTTTAACCAAACAAAAGGATTTGGTTTCATCGAACGAGAAGGCGAGGCGAAAGACCTCTTTGTCCACAAGACTGAGGTTGAGGGTACTATCCGCGATGGAGACAAAGTCGAGTTTGAACTTGGTGAAACTGAAAAAGGCCCAAATGCAGTAAAAGTAAAACGAGTAGAGTAAGATTAGTAATTTTAGATTAATTTTCTTAATTTCTATAAAGTAACTAGCTTTACAGTATCCATCCTTTTATTTTTTTGAAAGTCCCTAGTGATACTAATGACAGAATCTGCATCACCTTTTAGCATAAACAGCTCCATGCATTTTTCACCCTCTATCTTACTATGCAAATGGGTAGTAATCAGATCCTCAAAACTGTGCTTTATTCCATTCACCTGCTCATCATATTCATCGTTGTGAACTACAAGTAAGATTGCATTGATGTTTCCAGAAAGATTCTCGTTTTGTTTTTCTTCTGCAACAAAGCTTCTGATGCCAGCCCTGATGGCATCCGACCTTCCGGAGAATCCCATCGACTTTTGGAGGTTGTCAATCTCCTTGAGAATTTCCTCAGTGAGGGAGATAGATACGATTGGCATGACTGGATTGTTATTAAGAAATATAAAAATTTTAACTAAATGTTATTAACTTTTTATATGTTTATTAATAATTCAGGCGTGGATTTTACCATGATAGTAGACATTCAAAAGCTGTCTGTTGATTATTCTGGAATCAAGGTATTAGATGACATAAGCTTCGGAATTGCAGAAGGTGACTTTTTGGGAATTATCGGACCGAACGGAGCAGGAAAATCTACGCTGTTTCATTGCATGCTTGGGTTGCGCACACAGTATGATGGAACAATCAAGTTCTTTGGCCAGGATATACGAGACTCCAGAAAATACCTATCACAGGTAGGATTTGTGCCACAAAAACCAGTGGTGGACAGAAATTTTCCGGCAACAATTAGAGAGGTTTTATCCATGAGCCAAAACTCTAGCGATTCAAAAAAAGTAGATGAAGCACTGCAAAAGGTCTGGATGCATGAGCTGGCTGACAGAAGAATTGGAGACTTGTCAGTTGGACAACAACAACGTGTCTTTATTGCAAAGGCACTGGTCAACTCGCCAAAAATTCTAGTTTTGGATGAGCCAGTTACCGGAATTGATCAATACAATCAGGATCTATTCTTTCAGATTTTAGGCGAGCTAAACACCAAGGAAAAAATTTCAATAATATGGGCATCACATGATCTGGACGCAGTGGAAAGGCTTGCCAGCAAGGTAGCCTGCCTTAACAAGACACTTTTCTTCCATGGCATTTCCAAGGAATTCTTTTCAGATGATGAGATGCTCAAGAAATATTCAGAGACTTCTATGCAGATGCATATGCATCACCATTGATGTACAATGACTTTTGAAGCCGTATCATACGAGTCTATCCCGCATGCGCTGATATCTGGAATTGCCATTTCCCTGCTTTGCAGTGTCGTAGGGCTGTTTCTGGTTTTGAGAAAGTTTTCCCTGTTTGGGGATGCCCTGGCACACTCTGCATTTGGGGGCGTGGCATTTGGTCTTTTCATTGGAATTTACCCATTATGGATTGCATGTGCAGTAGCCATACTTAGCGCACTGGGACTCAGTAAAATCCGCCAAAAATTTGATATTTCAGGCGATGCAATAGTTGCAATCTTACTGTCAACCGGACTGGGTGCCGGAGTAATATTGGTCAGTTTAACGGAGGATTTTGAATTTCATGACATTGAGGAATTCTTGTTTGGTTCAGCGATAGTTGATACTCAAAATGTTGTTACAATACTTGCACTGGCTGGCGCAATCCTAACCATTCTTTTCTTTACATACAAGAAAATACTATACTCTACATTTTCTGAAGAGCAGGCCAAAGCCTCTGGAATTCCCGTGGAAAAGATGAGTTATCTCCTAATCACCATGGCTGGCGTCACCGTTGTCATATCGATGCAGCTGGTCGGAGTGCTCCTAATTTCCGCATTATTTGTACTCCCCAACGTTTCGGCCATGCTTTACGCACGCTCCTTCAAGCAGACAGTGATTCTCTCAATGTTGTTTGCCGTATCCGCTACTGTTTCAGGCATAATCATGTCATATCAATTTGAAATTGCACAAGCTGGATGCATCGTACTGGTTGCCGCTGCAATCTTTGTTGGCTCGCTTGTTGCAAAGGGTTCTGGGCTGGTGAAGACGGCTGGGATATTGGCAAAACGTGCCTAGATCAAGCTCATATTCCATGAAGACATAATCTGTGATATTGGTAAGATGTTCCATTAAGAATTGTAAAAATAATGTCAAATATACCACTGAGATGCTTTGCAATGTTCACTATTTGCAAAAATGGAAAAAGGAACGCCGTAACCCTCAACCTTTGAAAGTTCCAAGAAACCCTTATCGACCCAGATTATTGCACTGCTCTATTAAGAATTGTAAAAATAATGTCTATGCGACAGGACTTTGCAAAAATCACTATATGCAAAAATGGAGAAAGGCTAATCCAAAACTAGCTAAAATTAACGCAGCAAAGTCTTACCGAAAAAATAAGAAAAAAATACTTGCGAAAGATAAAGTGTATAGAACAAAAAATCGTAAAAAAAGAAATAAGCAAAAAAGAGAGCATTATGTTAACAATCGAGAAAGATTAGTAAAAGAAAAACGTGAACGCTATCATTCAGATCCAGAAAAATATACTGCAATGCAAAGAAAGTCGACCAAGAAACACAGAACAAAGATCTTGCTAAAAAGAAGGGAAGAATTTGCAGGTTTCAGGCTTGATGTTTTAACGTATTATTCAAAGGGAACTCCCAAATGCAAAAACTGTGGAATAACTGAGTACGCTTTTCTTCAAATTGATCATATCTATGGGCGTAAGGCAATGGGTCATAAAACAAAAAACACAATATCGGTTTATCGAGAATTGCATAAAAAACATCCAGAAGGCTTCCAAGTTTTATGTGGTAACTGTAATCTTATGAAAGAAATTAGAAGGCATAAAACCCACTCAAAACATCCTAATGCAATAAAATCTCGTTATTACAAAAAATTAGATAAAAAACAGGTGCTGGAACATTACTCTAACGGCGAGTTAAAATGTGTCTGTTGTGGTTTTGCAGAAATTGATGGTTTGACTATTGACCATATTGAAGGAAGGAAAAAAATGGGACATGACAAAACAATCCATGCCACAAAAATTTATGCTTGGATAAAGAGAAATAATTTTCCAAAAGGATTTCAAACCTTATGTATGAATTGTAATCACGCAAAAGGCAGACTTGGCAAATGCCCACATCAAAATCGTGCCTAGAAACCAGTACAGCGATCAAACTTATCTGAAAGTAGATTGATCACAGATCTACATGGGATGGTTCAGCAGAAAGGCAAAAAGAGCCTTGGAAGCATACAGTAAACAAACGCCTGAAGATGCGGAACAAGCAAAAAAGGAGATGGCTGCAAAAGAGGAACGAAAACGCCTGCGTTTTGATCTTGAAAAACTATTAGACAAGTATGACATGAATGATCTAAATAATTTTTGTTCAAAGTATCTTGGAGAAGCGCCTACATCCAGAGAAATACTGCAAGATGGAACGGAGAGAGAGCTTAAACCAAATAGACATACGTTTGTGAATTTTATACTAGAATACTATGATAAAGGGCAACTAAGAGCCGAACAAATAAAAGATTTCTCACTCAAACATAGAATCGTAACACCTAGTTTTTTTTCAGATGAAACAGAAAGTAAAGTTGGGAATGAGAATGAATTAAATGATATATTGGATGTAATTGATGAAAAATTTAAGCCTGAAATAATCATAGATGAAAAAGAGTTACAAGGTCAGCTTGCTGTATTTTTAAAAGCCGTGTATCCTGACAAGAAGATTGAAAGAGAAGTAACAACAAAAGGTGGCGATAAAATTGATATTTTAATTGACGATAACTATGTTTTGGAATTAAAAGTTCCATCTGGTAAAGATTCGCTAAGAAGTCTATCTGCACAAATTGAAGAATATATGGAAGAATTTCCATTACTGGCTGTTGTTATAGCTGACAAGTCAGATTTAGTAAGTGATCAGGATGATAGTGAGTTTTATGACCCAGATCTTGAGAAGGGACTTACCAAAAAAATTATTGAATATGCAGACAAATACAAAGTCAAGTATGGTATTAAGACTTTGATTTTCTCCGTTAAGAAAAGAAGCAAAAAATAGGATGCTGGATTTTTTCATACTGTCAAATCACCAGTTTTTCTAGGCGTAAAATGTCAGTTTTACTGACAAAACGGAACTAATTTAGCGACTGGATGTACTCGTGAAGCTTTTGCTTCTTTTCCTCAAGTGTCAGAGGAAGATACTCCTTGAACATCTGTTTCATGTCTGTCTTTTTTTGCATCTTCTCATCTTCGGACATTGTGTCCCACTGCAATTTCATCTGCATAAAGTGAATAATCATGGCTGCTCTGTCTTGTATTGATAATGATTTGTATGCCTCGCCCATCTCCTTGAATTGGATCTTCTTTTCTGCTATCTGCTCATCAGACATTCCCTTGAAGTAATTTTTCATTTTGTCATTGTGTTTTTCACCTGAATGCTTTTTGTGGCTGTAATCCTTTTTTATCATATCAGAGACATAGAGTGCCTCACCATTTCCTGCGTCAACTAGGACTTTGTAATATCCATGATCCTCGGTAATCAGTATGACTTTGTGAACCAGAAATCCGTTGACATCTGAAAGCTTGGCATACATTGCCTTTCCATCCGAGACAGAATTTTCACCAACGGCCATTGCAACAGATAGAGCAATTCCATTTTTTTGCTCAAAGTCATCTCCTGATGAAACTGGAACGGTTCCTTGAATCTGTGGATAGTTGAATTTGTCCCATTCTGCAAAGGCTGGAACAGTTAGAATTGATATCGAAAACACACCAATTACTAAAATTGCTGCAATTGTAATTTTGGCTGATTGCTTCACAACCTAACGGTATTTGCACTCTATAAATAAAATACTGTCAAATCGGCCATTTTTCTAGGCGTAAAATGTCAGTTTTACTGACAAAACGGAACTAATTTGAATTCTATTTTCCTTTCCATTTTTTCCTGCCAATCATGTAAATAATCCAGCCGCCAGCAAGACAGCCAATGCACAGGACAGCAATTAACTCGTTCATGATGCGACCACATCAGCTCAAAAATCTAATAATAAAAATTGTTGCGAGAATGCCGACGCCAATCGAAGCTAGGAGTTGTTTTCTTGTTATCATTTGAAACCTAGAAAAGCCAGTATTGATAAAATAATTATCACAATTGGCACAACGTAATACTTGCGAATTGGATTTGTTTTGTCCATTATACTAGGATAATTTTTTTAGTTTCTTCTATGACTTTGAAAACATTCGCTGCAATATACTGGTTTGTCACCTTTTGGCTCGAATGGAACTTCACATTCCTTGCCGCAGTCTCCACAAGTAGCTTTGTGCATTTCACGTGGTCTTCGGTCAAATCCTCCTCTTCCGCCAGAACCTCCTCTTCCGCCAGAACCTCCTCTACCTCCAAATCTTCCACCACCTGAGCCTCCTCGGCTTTCTGGTTTGTGTTTCGGAAAACATTCATTACAATAGACTGGTTTGTCACCTCTTGGCTCGAATGGAACTTGACATTCATTACCGCAGTCTCCACAAGTCGCCTTATGCATTTCTCGTTCTCCTCTGTATGACATTTTACTACTTCTAATTTTTTATCTTAAAAGACCTCTAATATATCTAATGGAATAAAATAGGTACAATGGGATATTATGTCAAAGTCACTATCTAATTCTGATCTAAAAAAGATTCTTGAAACCACCAATGAACGAGACTTGTTTATAGTGGGACATATGTACATTGAAAACACAATAGATAGAATTTTAGAAGAAAAATTCAATATTCCTTCAAAATCAATTGATAGTACATTATTCACATCAAATCTCAAAATGGACATACTAACTGAATCTGGTCTGATCAAGGACAAAGTCAAAAAAAATGTCGAATTGTTGTCTAGAATCAGAAACAGATATGCACACAAACTAGAACCAAATGAACAAAGGATTGTAAATTACATAAGAGAATTAGATTATATTGGATCTGCGCCTAAATCAACAAACACAAATAAGAAATTTGGAAAATACAGATTGTGTGTTATAGAGACATTTTCGGTTTTAGATAAAATGACAAATGAAGGATAAAAAGAATGGCTAGCGAACCAGAAAGAATCGAGGAGGTTAGGAAGTACATTGAGGCAACCATTACTGAAATAGACAGCCATACTGAGGACATGGAAAAACTATTCAAAATGGACAGGTGGAGTAAGGATAGCGCATTGTATGAAATTATTATCAACTCGTACGAGCGCCATAGGAATACGCTAAAACACATTCAAAAAATTGTAGATGGCGGCAAGGTGGAAAGTGGTCTCTATACGCTCAGCGCCAAGTCGGAGATTGACATGGTCAAGGAAAGGATTGAAAAATTGGAAAATGATTTAGTTAATTCAGAATCAAAATTAAGCGACAGCGAAATTCTAGATGGATTTAGCCAGATAAAAAGTGGCGAAGCTGGCAGAATGTCGGAACGCAAGCCTAAAGAATCAGACCAATCGGATTGATCAAGATGTCGGATTCTACTGCCTCTGAACTGTTGCAAGAATGGACCAGTGCAGTAAAAAGCGGTGATCCAAAGCAGGTTACCAGTCTTTATCGGGATGATGGGATTCTGTTGGGAACCTTTTCCAACAAGGAAAGGGTCGGGCATGAATTGATCCTTGAATATTTTGAAAATTTGTTAAAATCTCCCGTTGAGGTTCAGATTGTATCAGAAAACCCTCATGTTTTTGAGTCTGCTGCTGTAAACACCGGTCATTACAACTTTGTAACAGGTGGCAAGACGATTAATGCAAGGTTCTCGTTTGTCTATCACAAAAGTAATGGCGAATGGAAAATTACCTCACACCATTCTTCAGTAATGCCTGAGACTGGCTAGATTATATTTTTAGACTTGGCCAAATGAAAGATCAGATTCCTGCAGCTTGTTTTTCAAATCAAGAATCTTGTTTTGCAATTTGCGAATTGGGATTATATCGTATGGTCGGTTAAATTCCATGCTGCGTAAATCATGCTCCATCTTGTCAAGTAGCGTGTGTGGGTCTTCCTCTTCTGCCATGAAAAACCTAACTGACGGCTCTATTTATACAAAATGAAATGAAAAAATCTGAGTTAAGGGAATTGGTAGCTAAATGGAAGGACCTCAAAAGAAGGTCGAAAAATCATGATCTATCTGAAAAGATAAGGCTCATCGAGCACCAATATTATCACGAGACCGGAAGGAGGCTTAAGGATGAGTTAGACGGAAAGGGTCTTCATGACCTGTACCGCCACACCACAAAGCTGATAAAATAAATCTAGATTTTTGGCATGTCTGTTGGTATACTTTGAATAAAGTAGTATTCGATGAATCCGCCAGCCAATAACAGTCCAATTAGAATAGCCACCTCGAGCCCAATTACACGGAAATCTGAGCGGATTGAAATCCTTTTGATCATCTTATGGACTATCATGTAGCTACGAGACATTGCTATCGAATAGGCTGCAATTTCCATCAACCCAAAGGGTGACATGAATAGGATAGTCAGCGATGGAATGTTTTCCAACATCGGGTTGGCGTCCTGCAGTACTGAAAAAGCCATTCCTGTAGAGAATGCTGCAAATGCACCCCATGCAATGCCAAATCCTGGTATGAACATTGGAAGGGCAAGCAATATGTTGTGGGTAAATATTCCAACTGCATCTATGTCGGCAATCAACGACTCGAACTCTTCCAAAACTATTGCACTCTCCTCTTCAGAAACTTGGACCTCAGCTCCTACTACAAACGATGCGGAAAAAATTCCAAGAAATATAAAAAACAGAACAATACGGTTTAGCATCTTTAAAACAAAAATCATCTGAACACTTGAATGTTTTCAGAGAAAAACTACCAGTTTGAAGACAGAAAAAAAATCTGTCTTCATGGTATTATAGGGTTTATTCTTGGGCGCTTTATCTAGAATTTGCCCGGCGTTACCCTCAACACGCTTAACATCCTTACACAATTCTAGTATATAGATGCGATCTATAAATTCTATATAGATTAGGCATGAGACACATAATTTTGGGTTTTTTTATGAGGTAATTCCAAGAATAATTACGAATTCAATCTGTCCCAAATGTAAAAGAGATCTAAGAAAGCATACCAGAAAAGAATTGGTAAAGTGTTCTTTGAAGTACTGGGTGTCAGATTGGAAAAAAAAGGATTGAGGAAGTTATGAAGATTGTTCATGGCAGTCCAGGTTTTGGTTCCAAACTGACAGAAGAAGAAACCGTCAAGTTTCTCACAGATAAAAAACTAAATCTATTACTAGGTACTGTTGACAAGAACGGTGAACCATTCATACATCCTGTCTGGTTTTTGTATGAAAACGAAAAACTGTATGTTGAAACATCCAAGACGTCAAAGAAGGTTCAAAACATTCGACACAAAAATATTGCATACTTTTGCATCGACGACGAGAATCTTCCATACAGGGGCGTCAGGGGAAAGGCTTTGGTGAAAATATCAACGGACGTTGAAAACAACATACCGATAGCTGAAAGAATTATGATAAGGTATACTGGTGACTTGGAAAACAAAGTAGCAAAAGTATTGATGGACGGAGTAAAAGCAGGTCAATCAGCCATCTTGGAAATTAGTCCAGTATATTATTCCACGTGGGATCACAGCGAGACTCCATGAGATTATCCTGAATGATATTTTTCATGTAAAAGTTCTGCTTACCAATTTTCATGTAATAAATAATCTAAGATCTAATTTCAAATGGCTTTCAATTAGGTCTATTCTTCTTCTTCTTCTTCTTCATCAATGTTAGAAGTGCTTCTGTTAGGCCTTATTGGAATGTAGATTTTTGTCATTAACTAAAATATGATAAAAAAACTAGTGGATATGAAACTAGGTTATCAAAGATTGTCTAAATTGTTATTTTCAATAGATCATTTAGAAATCAACAAATATTCTGATATCAAATCGGGGAATTGTTATTGAATTTTACATTCAATGGAAATTGATTTTGCCGTAGTATAGTAAACTAGACACAGAAGCCCAAGTGAAACAAGGCGAAGTGGGATTTCATAATATGTTAAAAATGCGGTTGCTGTCCCAGCTACAGTTCCAAATGTAGATATGATTGAAAAACCGATCGGGCCACAGCTGCAAATTCCAGCTGAGGCGCCAATTATGGAACCAAGTAAACTTCCACCAATTTTTGTTGTACTTTTTTGTAGTGTTCTTATTCTGTAAATATTCATGGGAATTACAACCGCCGACATAAAAGAAATGGCGACAAGCAATGTAAAACCAAACGCCCTGTCTTCAATTACATGAATCACAAAAAGGGGTTCAATGAAAAGAAATTCAGACAATATAGATAGCGGTATAAGCATACAAACAAAAATTATTCCGGCAAGAAGAACATATGAATAACTTGAAAACACCAGCTTAAAATGATTCAATTCAAAGCATTGATTCTATCGTTGCTGCAAATACAGAGTATGGTTGTGCTCCAGCAAATTTTTTTGTTGTACCATCCGATGAAATTATGATAAATGTTGGCGTAGATTGTGCGCCCTGTTTTACCGCTTCGTTATAATTTGCCTTGACACGTATTTTATACTTTGAAGAATCCATACAGTCATTAAATTCATCCATGTTCATCTCCAATGTGAATGCAAATGAGTTGAGTCTGTCTTGGTTAGCCCACCCACTGTCAGGTGCTCCATCTTGAAAAGTGTAAAGCATTGTGTGGTACTCCCAATACTTTCCTTGATCCTCAGCACAGTAAGATGCTTGTGCAGCTGTTATGGAATCACGCCCCAAGAATGGCAGATCGACAAAAACTAGTTTTGCCTTTCCTGTTTCTATATAATTATCAATTATAGTAGATCTAGTATTGTGGAACCAGTAGTAACAAGATTCACATTGGTAGTCACCAAACTCTACTATTGTTATAGGAGCGCTCTCTGAACCTAATGCAGGTGAACCGTTTTCAAGATTTATTGTCGATTCTGTTTTCATACCCATCCCACCTGGATTGTTGTCCCAGCCACTTTGAAATGAGGTAAAGAGAGTAACCACAATTAAAACAATACCAACAAATGTCCCTGCAACGATAATAGTTTTAGCGTCCATTTCATATTAGATTTTTTTAGAATTAAAAAAGCTATGCAAGTTTTAATTTGTTATTTTTTTCCTAAAGACGTCTGTGATTTTCTGGACTGCTATATCAATTGGACATGTTTCACAGTAAATGCCGTGCTGGTGTTGAAAATGCTTCTCAAGCCCTTCTTTGGTGAAAAACGAGGCACTACATTCATCGCAAAGGTATTCTGATTGTGAATAACTTCCCCTAGGCAACGATGTACATGATGATTTTATGAATATAAACAGTCCAGTATAGAAAAAATTTGGATAATTGGTACGATTTTGGCTATAAATAATGAATTTTAACGTGGTTGTTATGCTCGACCTCATATCTAGTCACATGACCACAATGTGCACATGAAAACATCTCACCAACAGGTTTTGCTGAACGCTCAATTTTCTTGCCAAAAATTGATTTGATTACAACATAATCTCCATTTGAGATTACACCAAAGTTATGTTTCTCCCCTATCGATTGTAAAAATTCTTTAACTGCAGTAATAACTTTAGCTTGATCAACTGGTTCATCATCCACAATGGGAGCCAATACAAACTGGTGTAATTTCATTGCAGGCATAGCTACTACCTGATCTGAGACATATATTGCAAGTTCGTGAAGTATCGATTCTACATCCTTACAGTCTACAGTAATCATGTAGATTTGCAAGTAACAGCGTCATTTATTTTTGCTGTTTAACATAGGCTGCTGTCAATACTTAGTCAATAATGTTCTCAACAAAGAAGATATTTTTGATGATCTTTTACAAGAGTACATGAAGATATCATCTAATTTTTCTAGTTCTGAGATAAGAAAGAGAATTCAAAGTAATTGGCAAGAATATCTGTCAAAATATGGAAATCTTTTCACGTCAGATTCAATTAGTGGTTCTAGTCCTCCTTCAGTTTTTGTTGGTTCATATGGATATCCCAAAGTTGGCGTAGGACCAATGCTGCCGCCTATACATGGAGATACTACTTTACTTGATAATCCTGAACAGTGGCTTGGAAAAAGTCTAGAAGAGATTGTAAACTTTAGACTAAATTTAGTTAGAGGTGTTCAGAAATTATCTATAGAAAAAACAGAAGGTAGATTCATTGAAAATCTTCATGAAGTTGCTATGTCTTCACGTTCAATCGATTCTGATCTACAATTCCATAAAACTACTTTTCCAGTAACCACTATAGATGGAGAAAGTCCACCATTTGGTCCTATAGGTGATATAAAATCAGCCAAGTTTTCAGGTGGCAGAGCAGAAAAATCAATTGAACAGGTTTACTATGATCATGATCTAAAGGCACAGGATGCAGTACTAACATTGTATAATAGTGGTATTGAGATTTCAAAAATTCAAAAATGTTTTAGTGTTGGGATGTTTGGTAAAAAAAGAAGACTCGTTCCAACAAAATGGAGTATTACAGCTACTGATGACATCATATCAAAATCACTTGTATCCGAAGTTCTAGAATTTGATTTGATTGATTCCTGTCGCGTTTTTTCACATGATCATTTAGGAAATATGTTTTCGGTTATTTTGTTCCCTCATCGTTGGATTTTTGAGATGCTGGAAGCATGGCATGATGGAAATAATATTGGGTTTGGTTTTGATAGTGAAGACGCAAGGGGAATTGATCACCCACCTGCAATTGCTGGTGCATATTTTGCAGCAAAGCTTGGTGTGGTAGAGTATCTTGCGGAGAAAAAGATTCAAGCTGCTGTTCTTGTGTTACGTGAAATTAGACCAGAATACGCAGTTCCTGTGGGTGTTTGGCAGATTAGAGAAGCTATACGTGCAGCAATGAAAAAAGAGCCATATATTGCAGAAAGTTTTGATGACGGAACTAGTTTTGCATCAAAAAGAATGAGTGTAGGTAAATCTGAATGGCTTTCTAGGGGTAGGTTGCTTAAGATGTTAAAGCAAAAATCAATTTCTGAATTTTTTTAATAGTGTTAAGGCGATTTCTCCTGTATAGCGTATTTATTGAACTTTTTTAAATTGACAATGATGCACAAAAATACAATACTTGCTATGCTGCTAATCGCAAGTCCTATTCTATTTGTATTTGTTGCATATTCAGACACGTTTAGTATGAGCTGGAATCAAGGGCGTGGTGGATTTCTGTTTGGGCTTGCATTTATTGTAGCAGAGATTGTAGGAATAAAATTCGTAGTTTCAAAAAACCGTTTAATTTTTGGAATTCCACTAGTCATTGCTACAATACTTTACTTTGTTGCATTAGATTTTGGATTACACGATTACATACTGAATGCAGCACCTGCGTTTAATGTTGTGGGTTGTGAGGTGGCAAATCCTCAGGGCTGTATTTATTCTTGGGGGTGGCTGTGGGATTTTGTAATAATAACAATTTTTGTAATTTCTGCTGCGATAATTATGTTTGGTAAAAAATGGATTAGAATAGTTATTGCAGGTCCAGTTTTTCTTGGAGGAAGTGCGATAATCTTATCACTAGATACATTTTTTCCATTTGATACATTAGGTCCATTACAATATTTTGTTCCATATTTGGTTGAAGCAAATGTCTGGATCATTAACGCACTTGAACTTGGAATTGCCACGGGAAGAGACAATCTTATGTTTTTGAAAGGTGATCACGGTCCATTTGTATTGCAAGTCTTTTGGCCATCAGCTGGAGTACATAGCATAATTATCTATTCGCTTGTGATGATGGCGTTTTTGCTGAAGATGAATATTCAGCGTAACAGGAAAGCTCTGTATTTTGGTCTAGGAATAATTGGTACAATTATAATTAATTTAATTAGAATTTTTTCACTATCAGTATTTGCGTTAAAGGTTTCTACGAACCCAGTTGAATTTGAGGAGTATCATTCAATTGCAGGCGAAATAATGTTTTTGCCGTGGCTGTTTGTCTTTTTACTTGTTGTAACTATGATTGAAACGAAGCGAATGAAGAAAAAAGAAACATCAGTTCAAAAATAACTTGTTATATCACTTTGACCCTCAAACTCTGATAGTTCAGATACTTTAACACCAAGCCTTCTTACCAGTGTTGATTGATCCTCAAGTACTTCCTTGAGTAGTTGTCTTGATACTTTTTTCAGTTCATCTAAACTGAGTGTAGGATTTCTTAGCATTCTAGATCTTGTTTTAGTAGAAAGATCATCTTGCGTGAGATGTATTCCAACTGATCTGAATATCTTATTCTCCTTGAGAATAGACAAATGCAATTTTTCACATAATTCAAGAAGACTTTTTTCCAGAAATGCATAATCAACAGAGTCTTCCCTTAATGTGGAAATTTTGCTTAATTGTAATATAGGCGCTCTTATAGTTACAGGCTCATCATCGATTCCTCTTATGGCATTGTAGATATACGTTCCAGATTTTCTACCAAACATATTGATCAATGCAAAAATGTCAAGGCTTTTTGCTTGTGGAATAGTTTCAACGTTTTCCTCCGCTAATTTTTGTTGCGTCTTTTTTCCGATACCATGTATGTCCCTTAGATTTAACGTCTCCATAAATTTGGAAATGTTGTCTGGAGTAACAGTTGTTAATCCGTCAGGTTTCTTATAGCCTGATGCAATTTTTGATAATAGTTTGTTAGGTGATATGCCAACAGAGCATGTTAGTTTAGTTTTTTCCCTAACCTCATTTTTAATCTGCTGTGCAATATGGCCAGCCTTGGTAAAATCTCGTTCAATTTTTTCTGACACATCAAGATAGGCCTCGTCTCGTCCAACATATTCAAAGACATCAGCAAATTTTTTGATTATATTCATAGATTTCTCAGACATGTCTGAATAATATCCAAAGTCAGCAGGCAGAAAAGCGGAATCAGTTCTATTCTTTAGCTTTTGTTTTGCAGACAATATTGAATGACCTGATTTTACCCCAAATTCCCTTGCCGTATAATTTGCAGTAGCAATAGCACCACTATCACCACCTCTATCAGAGAACATGCAGACAACTACTGGCTTTGTTTTTAGATCAGGCGTTCTAATTTCCTCACATTGTGCATAAAAATAATCAAAATCAATATGCAGTACAATTCTTTGCTTCATAAATTAGATGATAAAAAAGGGGATATTATGATATCGAAAAGACAATTAACTGGTGACATTGAAAATAATTCAATCATGTCATATCCCCTATCATCTGGTAAAGACGGAATTAAAATCCAGCCTGATAAAATGGAACCTGAAACATTGTATCATTGTATTTATCAAAACAAAATCATGCTAGTCTACAAAGATCACAATGAAATTTTAAATTGTTATGAGATTGTTGATGATGAAATTGTTTCAAGAGTAAAAACATCAAACAATGAGTACATTGAAAAAATTCTAGAAGAATATATAGAAAAAGAAAATTTGAAAAAAAAGTAATTAGTTCATAAACTTTTAATCATACACTAATACGGTTATAATAAAATGAATTCTGAGAATAAAAAAAGTGATGCGGAAGATATACTTTCTGAATTTCAAAAAACTCATGGAGATGAACCTGTTGAAGAACCGCAGGCAAAGGCTGAACCTGTTGAAGAACCACAGGCAGAGGCTGAACCTGTTGAAGAACCACAGGCAGAGGCTGAACCTGTTGAAGAACCACAGGCAGAGGCTGAACCTGTTGAAGAACCACAGGCAAAGGCTGAACCTGTTGAAGAACCACAGGCAAAGGCTGAACCACAGGTAGAATCTGAACCAGCGCATCAAACACATAACATGATTTTCATAGGAACAAAACCAATTATGTCATATGTGACTGCAACTTTGACACAACTTGCATCTTTACCGATTGTCACAATAGCAGGGCGTGGGAAACGTATTACTCAGGCAATTGATGTTTCTCAAATGATTGTAAAACGAATGAATGAAGTTGGTTATGAAATTGGTGATGTTCGTATATCTTCTGATTCATTAGTATCTAAGGATGGTAAAAAACGCAGTGTGTCAAAAATTGAAATTGATTTAAAAAATTCTTCCGGTCATTAAACAGAACTTAACTAAAAATATAATTTCAAAACATGGTAATAGTGTTTATCTGTACATAGCATTACTAAGATCTTTACGCTCTGTTTCTACTTGCTTCATCTCTTTCTCTATTTGCCTTGCCTGCTTTTCTAATAGTGAGAGATTACATGAAATTCCTGGTACTAACTTTGATAGGCTATCACATAGATTGTAGGTAGCTTTCAAATCAGGCGTATCACTTTCAGAGCTTACAAGTAAAACAATTACATCCTTACCGCTAATCATTCCTTCATTTAATAAAACGCCAGGAATTCCAGGAATCGCTGCATTTTCTGCTATTTTAATTCCAGATTCTACAAGTTTACCTCTCGCAGTTCCAGTTGATGCTACTCCCATTATTTCTTGAAATGCACTTTTAATTGTGATACTACTAATAATTGTCGAACATTTTTTTTCTGCAGCCCAATTTAACATCATTCTTGCTGTATCTCTATGCAGAGAAATATCAATTGTTACATATGAAGAAAAAATTGCAGTTTTAATATTATTATTTACAAAAATCCTAGTTGGATAGTTTGGCGCACCATTTTTAATTATGGATATTGGAGGAAAATTATCCGAGTCTATATTTGCAGCAAGTTCAAACTGTGATGTGTTAATAATTAATTCTGTTGCAATAGCGCTTGTAAGTCCGGTTGATGGAAATCCATTGATAATAAATCCACCTTCAATATTGATCGGTGACGTCTCTCTTATGTTAATTACATTCGTCATTGCTATCATTGGAATAAACTTGTTATAATTACTTTATTTCAATTTTGATAATAACGCAGAGTACAAGAATGGTAAAACTGTTGTCGCTTCAGCATGTATTGTTGTTTGTCTTGCATTTTGTGTTACTTTTCCCCAGGATATTGCTTCGCGAATCAATGCACCACTCAAACTTCCATCAAATTCTTGCGCAGTAGTAATGTAGACAGCAAAATCTAGACCATCTCTGTATTGATTCCACCAAAGTGTATGATGCTTTGATATCCCACCTCCAATCATAAGTGCACCTGATTTTTTTGCTTTAAAGATCACGCTTGAAAGCGTATCTGCGTCTTTAATCATATTTAGTTTAAAATCTGGGTGTTTCTGTGAAAACATCCAGATCTGACTTCCCACAGCACCATCCATAATTCCCGGAACTATTACCTTTACATCATTCTTAAATGCACAGTGAAGAAACGAATCATCGCCTAGATGTTTTCCAATCATTTTACATATATCTTCGGTTGACATTTCTCTAATTCCTTTACTGTACTCTTCTTCTAAAAATGCCTGTAACTTTTTTTCAATGAGTGGACCGTAACTTTCCATTGGAACTAAAACATTACCTAATCTGTGAATATCTTCCTCTGCAAGTTTTACATCATCCAAAGTAAATGAGCCTTCATTATAATTTGAAAAATGTCTTGCGATATCATGATCTAGCGCGCCACATGTTGTAATCACTACGTCAAACCATTTGTTTTTTATCATGTCTTTTATTATCCCTCTTAATCCTGTTGATATAATGGCTCCAACAAATGACAAAAATTTTAGGCAGTTCTTATCATTGATCATGTCAGTTAATACGAAAAGGCCATCAGCCAAGTTGCGTGATTCAAATCCACCAGATTTTGACATCTTTTCAAAAATTTTATCAATTGACAGGCCTTCTGTTATGGAAATATCTTGGACAGGCTTGCCTGATTGAATCATAAATTGAAGCAATGACCCACGTATAAAATCCTGACTTAAAAAAAAACTATGCATAGCAGCATGTAAACCTTAAAACACTCAAAAGAGGCAAGTCCACAAATGGTTGAAAAAATCAAAGTTGCCTTAGTTGGTATAGGCAACTGTTTTTCTGGACTGATTCAGGGAATAGAATACTACAGGCAAAATCCTTCACAAATGGTAATTGGAATTATTCATGATAAATTGCGTGACTATGGGATATATGATATTGATTTTGTGGCAGGATTCGATGTTGGTGAAAACAAAATTGGCAAATCAATCAACGAAGCAATTTATGAATATCCAAACATGGTTGATTGGATTCCAAAGGATAAGATGCCAAAGACAGAATATTTGGTTTATGAAAGTCCTGCTCTAGACGGAGTAGGAATTTGGGTTGAGAATAGGGTCAAAGCAATTAAAAGCGAAAAAAGTACAAATGAACTGGAAAAGGAAATTAAAAATATCCTAAAAGAGACC
This sequence comes from Marine Group I thaumarchaeote, assembly GCA_013390765.1. Taxonomy (GTDB): domain Archaea; phylum Thermoproteota; class Nitrososphaeria; order Nitrososphaerales; family Nitrosopumilaceae; genus Nitrosopelagicus. The sequence goes on from JACAST010000001.1 coordinate 20,812, forward strand.
GGTGCTGAAATTATAGTATCATATTTGCCAGTAGGATCTGAGAAGGCAACTCAATTCTGGGCACAAATTTGTCTCGATACTAACACTGCTTTTGTAAACTGTATGCCTGCATTCATTGCTTCTGACAAAGAATGGGCACAAAAATTTACGGATAAAAACATTCCCATCATTGGTGATGATATAAAAGGTCAGGTAGGTGCTACAATTGTTCACAGGACTCTTGCTAGGCTGTGTAATGATAGAGGAGCAAGCATAGAAAAAACATACCAGATTAATGTTGGGGGTAATACTGACTTTCTTAACATGAAGGAGCAGGATAGGCTTGTAAGCAAGAGGATATCTAAAACCGAAAGTGTTCAAAGTCAGCTTGATAAGCGTCTTGATGACGACCAAATTTATGTTGGTCCTTCCGACTTTATTCCATTTTTGGGTAATACCAAGCTAATGTTCATGAGGATAGAGGGGAAACAGTGGGCAAACATTCCATATAATATGGAAGTTAGGCTTGAAGTTGATGACAAGTCAAATTCTGCGGGAATAGTAATTGATGCAATCAGACTAGCAAAAATTGCCCTAGATAAAGGAGTTGGCGGACCAATTATTTCCGCCAGTGCATATCTTATGAAGCATCCTATCAAACAAATGACTGACACAGAGGCAAAGACTGTATGCGAAAAGTTCGTTGCTGGTAATGATTAAAATTATTTTGTTCGTAAAATATTCACAATTGTTGTTAGCATAGTCAACTAAACTTGTTAGAATTTCATATTCACGATCTGCGATCATTTTATGTATGGTTTATATCAAAAGAGTTGATATTTTTGGTTTCAAGTCATTTGGTTTTAAAAATACCAGCGTAAACTTTGAACCAGGGCTAGTATCTATTTCTGGACCAAATGGTTCTGGAAAGAGCAACATACTAGATGCCATTATCTTTGCAATGGGTGAGAATAAGGCCAGAGTTATGCGTGGACCAAATCTTAGGGCACTCATACACGATATTGATAAAAACAGGCATGGACCTAAACTGACACGTGTTAGAGTCCAGTTTGACAATTCTGATAGGAAGATTCCTGTCGATTCTGATTTAGTTACTATTACGCGTGAAATGAGCGATAAAGGCGAAAGCACCTATTATATTGACAGTAAAAAGATCAACCGAAATCAAATTTTAAATATGCTTGAAGTGGCAAATGCTAATCTTACACCATTAAACGCAGTTCAGCAGGGAACAGTTACACGTATTTCTGAAATGACAAACGAGGAAAAAAGAAAGACGATCGAGGATTTAGTTGGTCTCTCGTATTTTGATGAAAAAAAGACTGAATCTTTGAAACAGTTAACCGAAGCTGATCAGCGTTTGGAAATTGCAATGGCAAAGATGGGTGAAGTAAAAAAGCAGATAGATGAGTTAGAAATTGAGCGAAATCTGAAACTACGCCATGAATTCATTGGTCGGGAATTAGATCGATTTAGGGCTATGGATGCGGCAGGAAAACTAAGAAAAATTAAGAGTGAAAAGACACTGAAAGAGGAGAAGTATAATGATGATTTATCTGAGACCGAAAGGCTGGGAAAATCACAATCTACGTTAAGAGATGAAATTTCCAAAATAACCGCAGAAAAATCTGATTTTTCTGCCAAACTAGATGCTTACAGTCAGGCCAAATCAGGTATTGATTCGGAATTAAGTATCGAGCAGGGAAAATTTAACAACGCTGATGGCCAAATAAAAACTTCGCAAAAAAGGCTTACTCTAATTGAAAAAAGACTTCCGGATATAACAATTGAGCTTGAAAACATGAGTAAAAACCAGGGCACAGTGGATTTAGAGCTTGAAGAAGTAAAGAGATCTATTCAGGAAATAAATGACGAAAAAAACATTATAGATAAAAAAATTGAAAGTAGTGATTCTAAAATTAAATCTGTTTTGGATCGTCAATCAGAATTAGCCGGCAAAAAAAATGTAACAGATAAAAAAATCCAAGTTCTTCGAGACGAACTAAACGATGCGATATTAACAAAATCACAATCTATATCACAGCAAAAAAATATACAAAGCACAATCGATAATAACATTAGAAGAAAAAAAGTTATCGATAATGAATTAACAAATCTTAAACAGTTTTCCGGCAAACTTTCTAAAGTAACTTCTAATAAACATTCATCGTCTCGAGATATTGAATTAAAAATTTCAAAACTTTCTGAACAAAGAGAAAATATAGAAAGTGATATCGTAGAATTAGATTTAATTTTAGATAAATCATCAAATGCTGCCAATCGTTATAACGAAAAGATCAAACTTGTTAAGGATGTAATGCATGAAGATTATACAATATCTCAATTAAAAGATCATACAAAAAAACTTGGTATTGTTGGTTTTGTATACGAAGTACTTTCTTGGAATAAACAATATGAACGTGCAATTTTAGCTGCATGCTCTGATTGGTTCAAAGCTGTAATTGTTCCGGACTTTGAAACGCTAGTAAGCTTGGCACAAGTTGCGCGAAATAAAAATCTGCCCAAGATAAAAATTATTCCACTTAATGCAATACCTAAATTTCAAATGAAGACACCAAAGACACATGGCTTGTTAGGTATTTTATCTGACTATGTTAAATGTGATAGGGAATACCTTCCAATTGCTAGATTTTTATTTGGAAACATAATACTCGCACAAACCGGAAAGGACGCACATGAATTATCCAAGGCTGGTTACAAAGCTGTATCTATTAATGGTGAATTTTTTGAATCCAAAGCAAACGCAGTTACCATAGATATTAATTCCAAGATATCCAAGCTGACAAAAATTATCACTCAGAGCTCAACGGTAGAAGGATTGTTACAAACAATTACGTTGCTGGACAATCACATACACAATAAAAAATCAAATCTTAAGAAAATTGAGCAAAAACAACGCTATCTTATGAAGCAGTTTCAATTATCCGAAACAGAACTAGGAAATGTATCTAATAGTAATTCTACACTAAAATCTCAAATTGACTCTACAACCAATATGTCCGATAAACTTTCACAACGAATTTCCGAGCAGAGAGCGCAAGACGAAAGATTTTCTCCAAAAATCATTCAAATCTTATCAAGTGTTGAATCTCTTAAGCAGCGAATTAGATTAGTGAGGGAAAATTATTCTGACATTGAACAAACGAGTATTGCAAATGAAATTTCTTTCCTAAACACGAAAAAGTCTTCATTAAATTCTGAAAAGACCAGGATACAGAATAAACTGAGTGAGGCCGAGGCAACGATATCTGTGGTAGTGGACAGCAAAAAACGTAGAAAAAGTACACTTTTGCAAGAGCAGACTTCTATTGCGGGTGAAAAAAACGAGTTGAAAACTACCATTACTAAATTTCAGACGGAGAAAGATGCATCTCAGAAAAAGCTAATCAAACTAAGAGAAAAGGAGCAAGAATTAATTTCCACTTCAGGAACATCTGTATCTCAGTTATCCAAGTTTGATGCACAGCTAAATGAAAGAAACGAAAAAGAACGTAAAATTACAAATGATGTCAATAAGCTTGCAATAGAGTTGGGTGGGCTAAAGCGTGATCTTGCGGAAATTAAAAATAATGTATCATCACTTAAGAAGATTCTAAACGCATTTGGATTTGATGAATCAATTGAAACGTTTGATGTTGAACCATCAATCGAGATGCTAGAAAAGGAACAAAATTCGTTGGCTACATCACTTAACACTAACGCTCCTCAAAAATATGTAGAAATATCTACTGGATATCGTTCTATGTCAAGTAGAAAGAATGAACTTGAGGGAGAGCGCAATGCAGTTGTGTCATTTATTGAAGGAATAGAGAAGGATAAGCGACAAACATTCCTAGACGCATTTGATGTTGTTGACAAAGAAGTTCGAGAGTTATTTACCAAGATGAATGGTGGTAATGCATGGCTTGAGCTAGAAAACGAAGACGACATATTCAGTTCAGGTATCTCTTATTTCATACAATTCCAAAACAAACCGAAGAGAGAGTCTACCTCCATTAGTGGTGGAGAAAAAACTCTCGCCGCAGTTGTTTTTGTTCTGGCATTACAAAGACTCAAGCCTTCACCGTTTTACCTATTTGATGAAATTGACGCACACTTGGATGCACCAAACGCTCAAAGCTTAGCCAAAATCGTCGAAGAGAGATCAAAAGGAAGCCAATTTATCATGGTTTCTCTAAAAGATTCTGTTGTAGAAAAGGCGAAATTAATCTACGGTGTATATCCTAAAAATGGAGTTTCGCATATTGTAACGTATAAAGACAAAAGACTTCCTGTTGTGGCCACCTAGCTTATATCCACAAAGCACGCAACGTTTCTTCCATCACGAGTTTCAAGCATTGGTACATCTTTGCATTTTTTAATCGCATATGGACATCTTGCACGGAATCTACAGCCAGAGTAAAAGTCTATGTCAAGCGGGTCATTAATCCGAATTATCTTTTCCTTGTACAAGTGATCAGGATCCGGTTCAGATATTGCATCAATCAATGCCTGAGTATAAGGATGCCTTGGTTCCAATAAAACTCGATCTATTGGTCCAGACTCCATAATCTTGCCAAGATATAAGATTATTATTCTCTGTCCAAAATATCTTGCAGTTGCCAGATCATGTGTTATGTAAATAAACGAAACGTTATTCTTTTTCTGGATATTTTTCATTAGTTCAAGAATCTCTCCACGTATGGAAACATCAAGCATGGAAACTGGTTCGTCGGCAATAATAATTTTTGGCCTTAACACCAACGCTCTTGCTAAAACTACTCGCTGTCTTTGCCCACCTGAAAGCATATGAGGATACTTGTTTGCAATTTCTTCAGACGGTTCAAGTTTTACTTCTCGAAGAGAGTCCAAAACAATCTTTTCTCTTTCTAAACCATGACCAATATTATGTATCTCTAGTGGTTCAGAAACAATATCCTTAACTTTCATTCTAGGGTTAATCGAATCATAAGGATCCTGGTGTACCATTTGACAATGCATCCTAATCTTCATCAAACTTTTTGAATCATCTTTAATCTCTTCTCCCTGAAAAATAACCTTGCCAGAATCTGGTGTTATTGCTCTAAGAATTAATTTGGCTATTGTTGTTTTGCCTGAACCTGATTCCCCAGCAATCACAAGCACTTCATTATTGTATAGAGAAAATGAAACATCTTCCACCGCTTTCACTAAAGATTTTATTGAACCAAACACATTTTTTTTGACAAACTGTTTGGATAACCCCTCAACTCTTAGAATCTCATCCAACAAACCGTTATTGGTTGACTAGTATATCAAGAAATCATAAAATAATTGTTAGACACCAAAAAGACTTTATGAGGCACAGATTTTGGTGCATTTTATGAGTCTAAAATCTATTCAAAAGAAACTAGAATACACAAAATATGTTTTAGGCGAACAACTTTGTTACTATGAACCATCCAGAAATAAATCACAGAATACACTTGTTCAGGAATTATCATCTAGTTTAAATAAAAAACAAAAATCAATTAATCCAAAATTTTTCTATGATAAAAAGGGCTCCCAACTTTTTGAACAAATATGTAAATTACCAGAATACTATCTAACAAGAACTGAAATTAGCATATTAACACAACTATATGAAAAACTACCACCACATCTTAATGGAGATTTTAGGCTTGTTGAATTGGGAAGTGGTTCATCAAAGAAAACTAGAACACTGATTTCTATTCTTGAAAGATTGCAAAAACGCGTAGAATATTTTCCGATTGATATTTCTAAGATACTTAGAGACAGTTCCAAAAAATTACGGGATGATTATGAAAATTTGCATATAACTGGTATAATTGATAGCTACGAAAGTGGGTTAGAATTTATAAAAAATTATGATAATAAGAAAAATCTAATAGTATTTTTAGGTTCTAGCTTTGGAAACTTTGATTATGAAAATGGATTAGAGTTTTTACAAAAAATAAATTCTTCCATGAAGAAAGATGATCTATTTTTAATCTGTCTGGATCTTGTAAAGGATAAAGCAGTGTTAGAGCGTGCATATAATGATTCGCAAGGTGTTACAGCAAAATTTAATCTTAATGTTTTGTCAAGAATTAATTCAGAGTTAGGTAGTAATTTTAACATAAATAAATTTGTACATCATGCGATATACAATGAAAGCCAAAATAGAGTTGAGATATACTTGCGTTCTTTAGAAAATCAGATAGTGAATATCCCTAAAGCCAGAATGATGTTACAAATTAAACAGGATGAATTAATTCATACTGAAAATTCATACAAATATACAATTCCAGCAATAAAAGAAATATTGGCAATTACTGGTTTTCGAATTAAAGATATATGGTATGATGAGAAGCGGTACTTTTGTTTAGTTTTGCTTTCAAAAAATGATTAAATATATTCAGCGCATCTAAATCCTGAAAAGAGCCACCTTTCATCCAGTCTGAAAAAGTTTCTATAACTTCCGCGGATAGAAATTGATGGTGTACCAAAGGAACCACCCCTTAACACTTTTTGATTTGCAAACCATTTGTCATTGTATTCAGAAAATCCCGTTTTAAATCCAGGATAACCGAAAAATTCCGTTGATGTCCATTCCCATACATCTCCAATCATTTGATGACATCCGTAATGGCTTTTACCATCGGGGTACGCACCAATTTCTGAACAATTCCAAAGGTATGATTCTAATAGATTTGCATGTAGAGTATCAGGAGATTCATTGCCCCACGGAAAAATTGTTTTTCTTTGGTTTTTTTCATCCCAACAAGCAGCTTTTTCCCATTCTGCTTCAGTTGGTAATCTTTTGCCTGCCCATTTGCAATACGCATCAGCTTCGTAATAACTAACATGGCAGACAGGTTCATTCGGGTTAATCTTTCGTTTTCCCAAAAAGTCACATGTCATCCATTGTCCATCAATCTTTTCCCAATACATTGGGGCTTTCCAGTTTTCATTTCGTACCTTGTCCCAACCATCAGATAGCCAGTATTTGAAATCATCATAGCCACCATCATCTACAAATTTCATGTACTGCTTGTTTGATACTGGATATGAGTCAATTTTGTAGTCATCAAGATAGACTTTGTGTTCTGGTAACTCAATATCATAACAAAACTGATCACCTGAATAACCCATCATATACAGACCGCCATTAATTTTGACGGAGCTTGATTCTTGCTGTGATTGTGTAGGCAAGGAATTTCTTGTCAGGGGTCTATATCTATCCGCTAATAGATGCTGTAAATCATAAACCAAAAGCTCTTGGTGTTGGCACTCGTGGTTTATTGCCATAAAAAAAAGCTGCTGTGCTTTTTCATCCAACATTTCATTCTGTAAAATGTTAACAACCTTGTTAGTCATCATATGAAAATATTCAAAAACTTGATCAACTGTGGGTCTAGTTGCCAATCCTCTCTTATCCTTGTCATGCGGTTCGCCAAATTGATGATAGTATGAATTTAGGTACTCGCTAAATTCCTGTGAATAAAATTCGTAGTCACTTATGGTTTTACTCATAACAACTTCAAGAAGCCAGCTAACATGTCCTAAATGCCATTTTGGCGGGCTCATAAAAGGGGCAGTCTGTACAATGAAATCATCTTTTTCGAGTGTTTGTACTAGGCTTAATGTTCTAGTCCTTGTTTCATTGAACTGCTTAAGAAGATTTGATTTTTGTTTTGAAACAGTTGCCATGTCAACTCATTTTTGTCATGTTTATATTATATTTTTGGCTAGGAGTTGTAGCAACTACATTTTTTAGTTTTATGTTTAATGCACCCAACAAGTCGATGGTCTTGACAGCCACAAATGATACATTTTTTCCTAGTTTTACTCATTTTGTACTATGGCTCACAACTAGTAATCTCGTATAACCTATCCAGAATTTCTTTGATTTCATCCTCGCTTTCAGCCGCTTCAGCCTGATGTTTCAAATTTGTAACAAAACTTGTTGCAAAGGAATTGAGAGATATGTTACCTGAGGTTTGAGTTTCTAGACAAGCATCTATCTTTTGAATATACTGAGATTTATCAAACATCCAGTCGCCAGATATAGGCTGTGTACTGAAGAAATAAGAAGATGCGGTAAATCCTACCACAGCAATTACGATAACTGCAGCAGTAAATTTTATGTTTATACCCATAATATTTCACTTATTCAGTAGCCACGAGCAAAGAGCACATTTGTAACGCCTGTATTTTTACAGTAAATACATGTTTCTGGGTTTTTTTTGTTATCAGATGGAATAACGCGCAGATCTGCACCAGTCTCCTCCTTAATTTTATCTTCACATTCCTGTTTTCCACACCAGGAACAGCCAATCATTTTTCCATTGTCTAACTCTTCTTTGAATTGCTGGTATTCAGAGACTCTAACAACTCTTTCATCAAGAATTTTTTTAGCAGCATCAAACATCTCATTCTGAATATTTTTTAGATCTGAGAGTATTTTTTCTGGCAACCCGTCTATGTCAGGACTAATTTTTGTTTGATTATGTCTTCTAACCAATACTACTTGATTTTTAGCAATATCTTTAGGTCCTATTTCAATTCGGATTGGTATACCCTTTAGCTCCCAATCATTGAACTTGAAACCCGGAGTAAGATGATCTCTATCGTCTAGATGAACGCGTATATCACTATTAGATAAACTATCTTTGATTTGACGTGCCTTCTGTACTATATTTTCTCTATCTTCCTTAGAATAATAAATCGGAATTATAACAACTTGAATTGGAGCTATTTTTGGTGGTAAGACCAGTCCCTTGTCGTCGCCATGTGTCATTATCATGCCTCCTATTAATCTCCATGAAACTCCCCATGATGTTTGCCATGCGAAAGTTTCAACATTGTTTTCATCAAGATACTTTACGTCAAACGGTTTGGAAAAGTTCTGACCCAAGAAATGAGATGTTCCCATTTGTAGTGCCTTACCATCAGGCATTAATGATTCAAGTGTATCAGTGTGAACTGCACCAACAAATTTGTCCTTCTCACTTTTTTTTCCAGTTACTACAGGAACTGCCAGTTCTTCTTCTATAGTTTTTTTATACAGTTCCAAAATATCCGCAACTTCCTTTTCAGCTTCATCCTTAGTAGCATGAACCGTGTGACCTTCTTGCCACAAAAACTCTGATGTCCTTAGAAATGGTTTTGTGCCTTTAATCTCCGCTCTCAATGCTGAATTCCAAAAATTAATTTTAAGTGGTAGATCCCTCCAGCTTTTTATCCATTTGGAAAAAAGTGAATAAGCAAGTGTTTCAGAAGTAGGGCGAAGTGCAAGTCTTTCGCCAATCTCTGAATTTCCTGAGTGTGTAACCCAAAAAACTTCAGGGTTAAGTCCCTCAAAGTGTTCCTTTTCTTTTCTAAGTAGTGATTCAGGTATTAACACAGGCAAAAATCCATTCCGGTGACCGGTTTCCTTTAGTTTTTTATCAAGTGATTCCTTGATTGATTCCCAAATAGAGTAACCATCTGGCCTTAGTACGATTAATCCCTTAACTGGTGCATAATCCGCAAGTTCTGCCTTGATAACTACTTGCGTATACCACTCACTAAAGTTATCATTTTTTGAAACAGTAATACCAACTTCTTTACTCAATTAACCTTCCACCACCAATCAGCATAATGAGTTTTTCTAGTTTGGTATTATTTTACTTATGACCAAGTCCCTTTTTCTTAATAAAGTTCCAAAGTTTTTTTGTCATTTCACTTGGAGGAATGTCTGCCCTGCCAAAAATCTGTTCAAGTGATTCAACTCTATTTTTGAAACTTACCGAATATCCCCCAAACGCTTTTTTTGTTTTACGCTTTGTCTTCGTTGTTTTACGCTTGGTCTTCGTTGTTTTACGCTTTGTCTTCGTTGTTTTACGCTTGGTCTTCGTTGTTTTGCGTTTTCCAGTTCGTTTTTTTGCCATATTATAGCTTATCCCCCTTGCACAAAACTTTACCTGTTACCCTGCTTTGGAAGTTTGGACAAACAAAACACGGTACAAATTGTACTTCCCGCTTAAGAACTGGGCAATCCACAAATTCCTGTTTCATCCTCTTTAGCATTTTTGCACTTACGCCATTTATTTTCAATTTTCCTTTTTCATCCATCATACCAGAGGCCTTTAGTTCATCTTTTACTTCATTCGTAAGCTTCTGCTTTTTATCGGCAGTTTTTATTTCAACTTCATACTTGAACTGAAGATCATCTGACATAACTAATATGCAAATACTATCTGATTTAATATTAACTGTAGGCGATCTATCATTTTCTGTTAAGCTTAATATTGTTTAGAATTGGCTTTAATTCAGAAAACAGTTGTTAGCTATTTTTGACGTTGAAGGCGTTATTTATGATGCAGAATATCTTCCTTTATTAGCTGAGAAAGTGAATAAAGAAAATAAAATCTGGGAAATTACAAAAAAAGGTTTAGAGGGAAAGATTGACTGGGTAGAAGGACTCAAACAACGCGTTGAGCTTCTTCGCGGCATGAATTATGATACATGTATTCAAGTTGCTAATTCTTTACCAATAATGATTGGTGCCAGGGAAGCATGCCGTACATTAAAAGATGCTGGCTGGAAACTAATGGCAGTTTCAGGCGGTTTCACGATTATCACTGACAGATTAAAAAAGGAATTGTGTCTTGATTTTGTGTATAGTAATGAACTTGTCTTTAAAGATGGCAAGCTGGATGATGTTATTGTGAATGTTGATTCTGATAAGGCAAAATCAGCTATAATTAAAATCAGAGAATGGGATGAGAAAAAAGAAAATATTACGACAGTAGTTGACGGCGCAAACGATGTTAAGCTTTTTGATATTAGCGGTTTTGGAATTGCTTTTCGTGCACAAGATCTAGTGAAAGATTTAGCTACAGTAACCCTTGATGAAAAGGATCTATCAAAAATTGTTGGTTTGATTAATACACATTATAACCTAAAACTGGAATTACAAACATCCATGTAGCCAATCCAAATGTTTTAACAACACATGTTCAAAAAAATAAAATGTCACTACAAATCATTCCAATAAAAATCCAAAAAGAAATTGGACTTGATGTTAACCTTGTAGATTTGATTCTAGAATCGTCAGAAATTAACGATGGTGATATACTTGTTTTTTCTCAAAAAATAATTTCCAAGAATGAAGGTCGTATTCTAAGCCTATCATCTGTCAATCCTTCACTTCTTGCTAATGGCATAGCCAGCTCGTACGGTAAGGATCCCAGATTAGTGGAATTGATACTTTCAGAAAGTAAAAGGATCGTAAGAATGGAAAATGGGATAATCATAGTTGAAACCAAGCATGGGTTTGTTTGTGCTAATGCTGGCATTGATGAAAGCAATGTGCAAGACGGTTATGCAACATTGTTACCTGATGATCCTGACAAGTCAGCTAACTTGCTGAAAGACAGGATTGAGCAAAAAACTGGAAAAAATACAGCTGTAATAATCTCTGATACATTTGGAAGACCATTTAGATTGGGTCAGACAAACGTTGCAATTGGGATTGCTGGCCTTGAACCCATCTTAGATTATAATGGCAAACCAGATACATTTGGGAAGATCATGCAGGTAACAGCCATAGCAGTTGCTGATGAGATTTGCTCAGCATCGGAACTTGTTATGGGGAAAGTTCAAAAATGTCCAATTGTGATAGTACGAAATTACAACTTTAGTTTCTCTGATGCAAAAATTCAGAAAATGTTACGATTAGATCATGATGATCTATTTCGATAATTACAAATAATGATACACTCTAAAATGAATGTGTGGTATGATGTCATTAAAAACAGAATTGCATTGCCATAATATTTTTTCTAACGGACGTCTTGGTACTCTGGAACCAATTCATGACTGCAATGTAACAATTCCCAACCAGTTAGAACAGGCATATCTAGCTGGTCTTGATGTACTTTTTGTTACCAATCACAATACTATTGATGGATACAGACAGATGCTTGAATATAAAAAAAATCATCAGAAATTTGATACATTAAGCGTGTATCCAGCAGAAGAAGTTACAACAAATAATGAATCACATGTACTAGTCTATGGGATTGATCATTCTATCAAATCAGGACTCCCATTACATGAAGTATTAGATGAGGCGAAAAAACAGGATGCTGTAACTATTGCACCCCATCCATTTAGTTTAGTAGATGCATTGCGTGAGGATTCCATCTATTGTGATCTATTTGAAGCGTTTAACAGCTCTAATGTGGATGTATATTCGAATCTTAGAGCAAAAAAATTTGCAAAGGAGAAAGCCTTGCATGTAGTTGCAGGCAGTGACTCTCATGTAAAATCTACCATTGGCAGATCAACTAATCTAATTTATTCTGAGAATAAATTGGACAGTGTAATTGCTGCAATGAAACATCATAAAATAACCATCCAAAACACTGGATATGTACAACCCAAAGAGGCACTAGAACACATAAGATACAAGATTCAAAACTCAGCCTTTTTCATAGACAGATACACTTTACAGTTTTATCCACGAGCATTATGGGCTGTCAGATTGCTTTTCAAATTGTATATGATTAGCCCTGAAAGCATATTTTGGAATATCTTTTACAGAATGTCTTTAGCCGCATTAAAGAGAATCTCTAGAAAAATAAATTTTGAAGGGTATGATTACCATCTATTTCGAGAGCGTAGTTTGGGAAACATGTTAAAGATGGTTTTTTGATTCTATCCATTCAATTACATCCTTGAATCACTTTAAATGTAGTTTCTTACATTTATTTCTAATGCCACTTTCCAAACCTCTAATTGAAATCGTAAATGTTGTTGCATCAGCTACTATAGAACAGGATTTAGATCTTAACGAAATAACACGTAAATTTCCACATGTAGAATATAATCCTGAGCAGTTCCCCGGTGCAGTGTTTCGAATCGAAAATCCAAAAACTGCAACATTGCTTTTTCGTACAGGTAAGATGGTATGTACTGGCGGAAAATCAGAAAAACTTGCAGTAAAGGCGGTAAACTTGGTAGTTTCACAATTAAGAAAAGGTAAAATCAAAATCAAAAAAGATGCAGTTGTTACTATACAAAACATTGTATCGTCGATAAATCTTGGAGGACGGATTCGTCTTGAATTGACAGCACGAAAATTACCTCGAAGCATGTACGAACCCGAGCAATTTCCAGGAGTAATTCATAGGATGGTTGATCCAAAAACTGTAATTCTAATTTTTGCCTCAGGTAAACTAGTCTGTACTGGAGCTAAAACTGAAAAAGATGTCTATCGTTCAGTAAACAATCTTCATAATATGCTTGAGGAAAAAGGCTTGATGTTATATGATTAGACACATACAATGTTATACAAACTTTGATGATTTAGTGCAAATCAAATGATATGACTATATTCTACTTGAAATTAGAAAATAAATAATCAGATTTTAAACACTTGCAATCATCATTCTACGATTCATATCGTTAATTAGCTAAAATTTATCAACCATTTTTTAATTTTAAACACGATAAAGCCGTATAGATTTTAATATTGATCGAAGGCAAAATTGTGTAAGGTGGTTGAAATTTCAGAATCTGGAAAAAAACTAGACGTAAGGGGAATGTTTTGTCCTGAACCAATGTTTAAAACAAATATCGAATTGCAAAAAATGCAAGTTGGTGAAATTTTAACAGTTCTTACGGATGATCCTGCTGCTGAGGATGACATAACTGAATTTTGTAGTAAACGTGGGCATGAACTTTTAGAGATGAAAAAAAATGACAAAGATTTGGAATTTACTATAAAAAAGGTAAAGTAACCCTATTTCTGTTCAGCTAAATATTTATCGGCATCAATTGCAGCCATACATCCGAATCCAGCTGCAGTTACAGCTTGTCTGTATCTATGATCATGAACGTCACCTGCACAAAAAACACCTGGAATGCTGGTTTCCGTATTATTTTTTAAAACAACATAACCATTTTCGTCCAATTCAACCCGGCCCTCAAGTATTTTGCTATTAGGTTCATGTCCTATTGCCACAAACAAACCGCCTGCCTCAAGGGTAATCATTTCATCGTTTTTTACGTTTTTTAGAATCACTTTCTGAAATTTTTGGTCTCCTTGAATATCTTCAACTGTGCAGTTGAAATGAACTTTGATTTTTTCATTAGAAAGGGCACGCTCCTGCATTATCTTACTTGCTCTAAACTCATCCCTTCTGTGTACAATATGTACGGTTGATGCAAATTTTGTAAGAAAAGTTGCCTCCTCCATTGCCGAGTCACCACCGCCAACAACAATGAGTTCCTGGTTTTTGAAAAATGCCCCATCACATGTTGCACAATATGAAACACCTTTACCTGCAAATGCTTGCTCGCCGTCCAGCCCAATTTTTCTTGGATTTGCGCCAGTACAAACTATTACTGAATTTGCCTCAAAAGTGCTTGAAGCAGTTGACACCTTTAGTAGCTTACTTTTAAAATCTACAGACACAACCTCGTCATCAATAATTTTCGTTCCCATTTTCTCTGCCTGTTTTCGCATTATTATCATCAGGTCTGGACCCATTATTCCTTCATCAAAGCCAGGATAATTTTCAACATCTGTGGTGTTCATTAATTGACCTCCAGGCAAAATACCGGAAATTAATAATGTATCGCGGCGTGCGCGTGAACTGTAAATTCCAGCAGTATATCCTGCAGGTCCAGCACCAATTACGATAATATCGTATTTTGTTTTTTGTTCAGACATACTTTTTTGACTAGTAATTGTATTTTAAAGATGTAGTTTGTCAAGTAATGCTTGATGTTTGTTGCAAAGTTTTCCAATTTTTAATTGTGAGTATAGTAGATCCTTTTGCCAGTGTGCGTTGTTTAGCCTACAGTCCAAACTATCACAAAATGCATCACCTGTCATGTAATAGAAAATAGCCTGCAACAGATATCCCTCAGCTATTTTTGAAAGTCTTTTGTCATGATAATCTAGAAACTCTCCATTATAGTTTTTTTTAACATTTTGTATGTCAAGCTCTTGCATTTTACATTTCATGGCATCAAAATAATATTCCCTAGGTCTAGCTGGAGCCTCGATCATTCCTGTTGTTGATACAATGGCTGGATTAGAGCAAATTATCGCTCTTCCATGATATCTATTATCGGTAGTATCGTAAGTACAGGTTAGCTTGTTTGTAAAAACAATATGCAGGTTGTTTGGGTTTGAATCATTTTCTGCAATAATATCATGAATAATGTTTTGAATTTCAAATCCATCGTACATCACAACATCTTCAATTCTTCTAGCATCCTCAACCATTGTTGTTTTCTCCATCAATTTGGTATTCTTGCAAACACTTTTCTCAAAATCAATTTCCCGTCTGTCAGGTTGGTGTTTTTTAAAAGGCAATTTGGGGTCAAAAATTCTACAGCCAGAAATTTTCTCAACAGTTTTTTCATCCAAATCATTAAAAATACATTCTCTTATCTCGACATGTACTGGAAAAGTTTCTAAAAGTAAATTTTTTAAATTTGAAATTTGTATTTCCTGAACTGCCGGTTCATTATATAGAAAAATTTTTGAAACATTCAATCAAACTTTTTTTGGAATTTTACGATCGAATTCTTTTATTTTTTGGTCCGTAATCTCAGCTGCTTTTTTTCCAGAATATAGCATAGAACCAAAAGTTGGTCCCATTCTTGCTAGTCCGTGTGTTTCAGTAACTGACATACCTGCAATAACAAGACCGGGAAAAACTTCACCTGTTTTCTCAACAACATGCTCTTCGCCATTTTCAACCCACATTGGATTCATTCCCTTCCATTCTATCATATTTCTGTCAACAAGTCTCTTAACAGCGACAGAATCATGTCCTGATGCGTCAATGATCATCTTTGCTTCTAGCGCAATCGGATCAACACATGTAATGTTTCTTGGTAACGCAGATACTGGCATCCAGTTCACAACAACCCCAGCAACTCTTCCATGTCTTAAAACTAAATCATCAAATTTTGTAAGATTCAAAAATTTTACCCCTGCATCACATACTGCTGCAATTAACTTTGATACAGCGTGAGGACCTGGAGTTAAGTATAGACCATCACCAACTTTTTTGTAAGGAATTCCAAGTTCATCCCAAATTTTTTGTGCAGGGGCTCTCACTGTAACCGGATTCATCATAAATCCCCCCAACCAATAACCGCCACCAAGATAGTTATTTTGTTCAATGACTAAAATTTTGTATCCCATTAACGATAATTCACGTGCAGCTGTTAGTCCTGCAGGACCTGCACCAATAATTATTACATCGGATTCAGCCCTATCTTGCAAAACAGAGTAGAATTCCTTAGCAATAGCACGTGTTATTTCAACTTCTTTTACATCGGCGAAAATTTTTTCTGGGCGTTGCTCATTAACAGATTCTTGCACAAATGCACATCATTACAAGCGCTTAATAGTTTTTCTTCAGTAAAAATTAGGTAATACTAATATGAAATCATTATTCGGTAATTTATGACATGATAATTCATTATGTTAGTCAAAATTCCTATTGTCAAAAATTTATATTAATTGTTTAATATGAGATCATCAGATGGCACAACAGCTAAGACCATCAAAATCGGCTTCAAAAAAGCCAAAGGTTGATTGGTCACGAAGAGAGGAAGCTGATAACTTTGCCCACACGGTAAAGCTTTATCGGCAAGGTAAAATTGATCATGATAATTTTAGACGATTTCGTCTCCAGCATGGTGCATATGGTACACGAATGACGGATGATTATGCAATGGTCAGAATAAAAATTCCTGCGGGCCAGATTTACCCTTACCAATTAGAAAAGATTGCTCAACTAAGCGAGATGTATTCAATTGGCAGTGCGCATGTATCAACTAGAGAGAACATTCAACTACATTGGGTTGTATTAGAAGATGTTTCAGAAATCATGCACGGACTTGCAGATGTTGGACTGACATCTCGTGAAGCGTGTGGTAACACAGTTAGAAATGTCATGTGTAGTCCATTGTCAGGAGTTTGTATTGATGAAGAGTTTGATGCAACACCATATGCAATTGCAACTGCTAAATTTCTTCTTAGGAATCCGTTAAACCAGGCACTTCCACGAAAATTCAAGTTTAATTTTTCTTGCTGTGAAAATCATGGAATGACTAGAATAACTGATGTGGGATTAATTCCTCAAATTAGAGAACTTGATGGGAAAAATCAACGTGGCTTCAAAATATTTCTTGGTGGTGGTCTTGGAAACAAATCATTTGTGGGTCATCAGCTTGAGGATTTTACCCCTGAAGAGGATCTTCTATACACATCAATTGCAGTTTTACAGATTTTTGATAGGATGGGTAATAGAAAGAACATGGCTAGGAACAGAATGCGTTATCTTGTTGATGAAATGGGATGGGATAAATTCCAAAACTTGGTTCTAAAGCAGCGAACAATTGTTAGGGCAACACAGTCAGTCATTGTAAGATTAAACATTAACCAGAAACCAAATGAAATTAAAAGACCAATTTCCGTTTCAAATGAAAATGGTTCAGTGTCTGATGGTTATGCACGGTGGTTAAAGTCTACTACCTACAAACAAAAACAAGATGGATATAGAGCTGTTTTTGTTACACTAGAATCTGGAGATTTAACTGCAAACCAACTTCGTGCGATAGCGGAGATTACTAAGGACTTCTCAGCTGAAGGTTTTGCACGTAATGGTTTTTCACAAGATATTATACTTAGATATGTACATGAGAGTGATCTACCAAAGTTTTATTCTAGGCTACTTGAAGCAGGTTTAGCAAATTCAGGTTCGCTAACTATGGCCTCGCCTGTTGGTTGTTCTGGCACTTCATCTTGTAATCTTGCACTTACAAACTCTCATAGATTAGCAAAAGAGATTCAACGAAAATTCTTAGAGTTAAAACTAGATGAAGACGACGATTTAAGAGATGCAACAATTAAGATTAGTGGATGTCCCAATTCTTGTGGGCAACATGAAATTGCCACTATTGGTTTTTTTGGTGGCGGTGCAAGAGTTGGTAAAGATATGTACCCTAACTATAGCATGTCTCTGGGCGGAAGATTTGATGATAAAGCCATGCTTGGTGTTACGTGTTTGAGAGTACCCGTAAAATGTACCATTCCAGTTATCTTAAAGATCATTGAACTCTTTAAGAAAAACAAACAACCTCATGATACTCTTTCTCGTTGGGTTGATAGGATTGTACATGGTAACGAATCATCCGAAATAAAATCTGTCGGGGATATGAAGAAAATCCTTTCACCCCTAGTTATTCCACCGTCGAAGGATGATGATCCAGACTTTTACTCTGACTATGGTAGCGATACCAACTATCATACTATTACAGGTAAAGGTGAATGCGCGGCTTGAGCAACGAAATGGCATCTACAACTATGGATGTGGACACAGTTAGAGCAAAAATTAACGAGGATTCTGTAAGACTGATAGATGTGAGGCGGGAGGAAGACTACAATCAGGGACATATCCCTAACGCAGTAAACTTGCCACTTGCTAGTCTGTTGTCTGACGACTCACCCGAAAGAGTTGTCAAACTTGCCGAAGACATGGGAATTGCAGATGATACTAAAGTTGTTGTTTATGATGATACGTTTGGTGCTTTAGCCTCAAGAGTGGCATGGACTCTTCAATACATAGGACACAATAACGTCGCACTACTTGAGGTAACTTATTCGCAATGGAGAGAACTTGGTCTTAAAACAAGTACAGAAAAACCAAATATAAAACCTGCAAAGCATTCACTCAACTTAAATCCTAATATTTTGGCTACAGCAGAATACTTGGAAAATGCAAAGGAAAGTGATAGTGTTGTTTTGATAGATAATAGGGAACGACTCAACTTTTTAGAACAACATATTCCTGGCTCAATTAACATACCATATAGAACTCTAGCAACTGATGGAAAAATTTTGAGAACAAAAGAAAGTATGAGAAATCTCTTGCAAAACAGAGGAATTCCTGAAGATGCTGAGATTATAACGTACTGTGGCAGCGTTGGCACACTATCGGGTTTAGCATATTATGCTCTCAAATCTATAGGCATTCCGAACGTAAAGCTTTACGTTAACTCGTTTAAGGAATGGAAAAAACTTGAGAAGCCTATTGATAAGCAAGAAAACGCCGCCTACTGGGATCTTTCAGCAGAATAATCTAAAGTAAACTACTAGTCAAATCACCACGAAGTTTCTTAGTGACAGCCATTTCCATATTTTCAAACATCGCTAACATTTTTTTCTTGTTATCTCGCAAAAAGTCAATCCCCTTGTCCTTTAATCTTATCTTGAATAATCTAACTTCCCTATGTTCTTCTAAAAAGCTATCTATCATTTCTTGACCACATTTGGTTGGGTCAACGAACAGATTACAATACTCCATCGTTTTCTCCAATTCTTCCTCTTCAATTGTAGATTTAATCAATTGTATTGCTTCTGCCAGATTTTTGAGATTTTTTACTGGTTCTGGTAATGATATGCTTGTAATTCCTAACATACGTCTTTTTACCGTTCCAATTTTGTTTACCATTTCTGGAATCAGATCATACGTATCTATAGTACTCCAGACTTGTCTCTTCTCATGTTTTACAACCAAGCCCCTTTTCATTAGCCTAGTTAAACATTTGATTACATCTTCCGAGTCTAACAATGTAGTCCAGACAATAGAACCAATTGTGTGATAACCTTGCCGAAGTGATTCTATAACAACAACCTCTACTATTCTTTTGAATCCTTCCTCAAATCTTACATTCATAAAGTCCTTATCTTTTACAGCTCGCTTTGCATTTTTAACATCAATCTCTATTGAACGTACAAGAGCATTAAGAGATTCTGGAATTTGGTTTAGCAATGAAAGATAGCACGATCGATTATACCACGCCATTCCAAATGTTGGATCAGAATCAATTGCTTTATCTGCAGAATCAAGCGCCTTTCCGTAAACCTTGCGCTCATAGTAAACCAGACTCTTAAGATTCCATGCATCAGCATTCGTAACGTCAATATCCAATGTCTTATCATATGCTCTCATTGCTTCTGAATAATCTTCCAAATGAAATCTAGAGTATCCCAATTTCAAAAGCGCATCAACATCTTTTGGGTTAATCCTTAAGATCATCTGAAATACATGAGAAGCATCTTCCAGCTTCTCATCTGCCATTAAATTAATTCCCTTACTGAACAGTTTGTTGCGGTTAAAATCCGCATCAACAAGACTGGTTTCATCTTTTTTAACCAGTTCTGTCTTGGCAGATTTTTTTTTCAAACCAAATAATTTTTTGAACACTCTCTTTTTTTCTGGCTTTCCTTTCTTTTCTAGGAAAAACTCTGGCATCTTATCTGATTGCTCATTTTGCTCATTTGATGGATTATCCATGCTATTTTCATTATGGAAAAGGATCTAGTTAAAAACTCTTACACAAAATCACTATTTTTCCCATTTTTTTGCTGGGAAAAATATAAAAATACTTCAACTTGAGACGAATAGCATTGCCTAAGGGAATAGAGATTTCAGGTACTTCTCCATTCGGAACTACCTCTGGAGTTTACGAGGTTACAATTTCTATATCTCAAAGTAAACCATCTGAAGACAGTATAACAAACAACTCTATCAATTCATTATGGAAAGATAATTCTCATCTTAAAGTTTCTGAAGGACATTTTTCTGAAATTTTAGGCACTGATTCTAATCCAATACTTGCTAATGTGTTTGACTTGGAGTCTGTATGGATTATAATTCAGGATCAATTTTCTCCTCTTCACACATCATTTGAACTTCATATTTCTCAAGATAACAAGCTTTTGTCTGTTCCAGAAGGAAAACCAAAACCAGTCAATATCACAAATGTGAAAAAAGTTAGAAGCGTGCGTTCTACTTCAGGTTCTCCTGGAGAAAAAGGACCTCCTGGTGATCGTGGATACCCTGGTATGAGAGGTGGTGGGGGATCTAAAGGTCCAACAGGTTCTTCTGGCGACAAAGGGGACAAGGGCATCCCAGGTCCATCTGGCGACAAAGGTATCACAGGTCCTCCTGGTGATAGGGGCGACAAAGGAATTACAGGTTCCTCTGGTGATAAAGGTCCAAAAGGTCCAACTGGTTCTCCTGGCGATAAGGGAGACAAAGGAGTTCAAGGAAAGCTTGGCGACAAAGGTCTTACTGGTCTAACTGGTCCACTTGGTGACAAAGGCACTCAGGGTCCTCAGGGTCCTCCTGGTCCTAAAGGTCTTACTGGAGTTCCTGGTCCACAAGGCGATAAAGGAATGCGAGGTACTATTGGTCCACTAGGTGAACGTGGTCCTACAGGAAAACCTGGCGACTCTGGTCTTCCGGGTCCACAAGGAATTCAAGGTCCACAGGGTGAACATGGTCATACTGGTCCTCAGGGTCCACCTGGCGAAAAAGGTCTTGTCGGTGATAAAGGTGAAATAGGTGAGCAAGGCTCAAGAGGTCCACCTGGTCCACCTGGCGAAAAAGGTGCTCAGGGAGGAATGTCTGAAGAAGGTAAAAGATTAATCAAAGAGCTGTTAGAGTTACTTGCATCAAAAAATATTATTACAACCGAGGAACAAATCAAGCTTACTAGTTATCTATACTAAATGATATACTGGAAACAAAAATAATTTTTACGTTCCTTTAGTTTTTATGATAGTCAGAACATCTTCATCAATTAGAATATGTTTTAATCCAACTCTTTGGCCACCAAACTTTACACTCTTGCCCCAAACAAGTCCATATCTAAAGTCTTTTCTAAGTTTTCTATGCAACTTATTGCATACGTCTAAAACAGAATTTCCATTTCTTATGATTAACGGTTCTTTGTAATCCGTTTCACCACCTTTTGGCCGCAAATATATTCTGATAAATTGTAATTCATCATAAATTCTATCTCTCAGTTCTGCAATATTGTCATTTGCATCTGCAGATACTGGAATAAATTCAGTTTTGAGTTTTTTTGATACTTTCTTAAGAAATTTTTTATCAACCAGATCAATTTTGTTCAAAGCAGTGATTGATTTTGCATATGTTTTATTTCCTGTGAGGAAATCCACTAATTGGTCAGAATCAATATCCTCTCGAATTACTACTCTAGCACTGGTATATCCATAAACATTAAGAATGTCTTTGACAAGTTTTTCTGACATTTTTTTTAATTTTACTTGTTGAGCGATAGCTATTCCGCCCGTTGAAGATTTCTCAATTACTATATTTGGTGGTTTTTTGTTTAATCTTATACCTATATTTGATAATTCATTTATTAGGACATCTTCGTGATACGGTTGGAATACATCAAGAACTAATAATACAATATCTGCGCTTCTTGCAACTGACAAAATTCTTTTTCCAAGACCCTTACCACTTGATGCACCTTTGATAATACCTGGTAGATCAAGCATCTGTATTTTTGCACCACGATAATCTAAAACTCCAGGAACAACTGTTACTGTTGTAAATTGAAATGCACCTACTAATGATTTTGAACCAGTCAACGCATTCAATAATGTTGATTTTCCAACGCTGGGAAGTCCAATAATAACAACCGTTGCATCACCAGTTCTCCTAACATCAAATCCATCTGATTTTTTAGAACTTTTTTTAATTTGAACAGCTTCCTGCTCTCTTTTCAGTTTTGCAATTTTTGCTTTTAATATCCCAACATGATGCTCAGTTGCCTTGTTAAGTTTGGTCCTCCCAATTTCATCTTGAACAGCTTTGATCTTTTCAGGTATTCCCATAATCTTTCGCTAACGTTTCAGTTATTATGCACTATGATTCAAAAAGATCGATTGGAAAAAAAGACATTTGCTGTAGATATTGATGGAACAATAACTTTGAACGGTATGGGGACAATCCATCTTGAGGCATTGTCCAAATTGCGCTCTTTGAAAGAAGCTGGTCATAATGTGGTTCTTGTAACTGGAAGATCTTCTGTTGAAGGATACTTACTCTCAGTATTTGGTGGATTAACACATTTGGCGGTGGGAGAAAATGGAGGTTGCATAACTTTTGGTGATAAAATTCAGCACAAGCTACTTGGAAATAAGGGTGAATGTATTCATGCTCTTGCTATGATTCAATCACAACTAGATGCTGAAGTAAAAGAAAAACATGTTTTTCCTAGAATGACAGAGGTTGTGTTAGAACGAACTTTTGATATTGAGCAAGCCCAAAAAATCATTGACGAAAATAATCTTAATGTTGTTTTGACTGATAGTGGTTATGCCTATCACATAAATTCCAAGGGTGTTGATAAGGGATCTGGATTTTTGGAAGCAATAAAGATGCTTGAAACAGATGTAAATGATACAATTGCAATTGGAGATAGTGAAACAGATGTTCCACTATTCAAGGTGATAAAAAATAATATTGCAGTTTCTAATTCAACCGAAAACCTAAAGAAATTGGCTAAAATTATTACAACAAAAAAATCAGGAGAAGGTGTTCTTGAAGGGTTAGATATGATAGCATCAGAATTTAGATGAAATATGGCATTTCTTAATATCATTAACCAAGTGAAAGAGAATATTTCAAAAATCATTAATGAAAAGGGATATGATAAAGTAGATTTCGTTGTAGAATATTCTAGAAGTGGATTTGGCGATATCACCTGTAACGTAGCATTTTTACTTGCAAAAAATCTGAAGAAATCTCCACAAGAAATTGCTCAAGAGTTTGCGGCAGAATATATTCTTGGAAATGATTTAGAAAAAGTTGAGGCGCATAAAAGCGGGTACCTTAACTTCTTTATCAATAACAATTCATTCAACAATACTGTTTTACCTGAATCTCTAAAGGAGAATTATGGTAGTATTGACATTGGAAAAAATTCTAAACTTGTCGTTGAACATACATCAGTTAATCCAAACAAGGCACTGCATATTGGCCATCTAAGAAATGTTGCAATTGGTGACGCAGTTTCTAGAATTCTTTCAAAGGCAAATTATGATGTTAAGGTTTTGAATTATGTTGATGATTCTGGTCTTCAGGTTGCTGACATAATTGTTGGTTTTAAGTATGGAGGATTTTCAGAGGATCCTCCAGATGGGAAAAAATTTGCTAACTATTGCGGTGATACTGTTTACGTCAGTATCACTTCAAAATATGAAAGCGACAAAGATTTAGAATCTCGGCGACATGAAATTTTAAAAGAATTAGAGGATTCAACATCTGAGACTGCAAAATTTGGAAAAACATTAACTAGAAAAATCTTATCTGATCAGTTAGATACAGTCTGGAATCTTGGTGCATCATATGATTGTTTGAATTTTGAATCTGAAATCTTGTATTCAAAGCTCTGGGAAAAAATATTTGAGAGGATGAAATCAGAAAATCTTGTGCACCTTGAAGATCAAGGTGATAATGTAGGTTGTTGGGTGTTACCAATTGAAAACGAAGATGATAAGATAATTGTGAGAAGTAATGGAGTTACTACGTATGTTGCAAAGGACATACCTTATGCAGCTTGGAAACTTGGTGTATTAAATGACCCATTCAATTATGTAAAATATACTACGCAGTCAAATGGCAGAATACTTTATGAGACAACACTTGAAAAAACACAAGAACCAAAACAATCTTTTGCTGCGAACAAGGTAATAACAGTTATTGATAACAGACAAACTAATCTTCAAAAAATTGTTACTAACCTTATGTCAAAATTTAAGCCTGAGAGCTCTTATGTTCATCTTGGTTATGAGGCTGTTACACTAAGCTCTGAGACCGCTAAGATTCTTGGCAATAAAACCGATGGAAAGTCTGTACAGATGTCAGGCAGAAAAGGTCTTTACATTAATGCGGATGAAATCATCGAAAAGCTTGAAAAACGCATTTTCCTTGAATCAAAAGAAAGGAATGAAGATCTAGATAATGCATCACTATGCGAGATAGCTCATAACGTTGCTGTTGGAACTATAAGATATGAATTGATTAAACCTGACCTTGGCAAAATTATCACTTTTGATATCAACACCTCACTAAAGCTTGATGGAGATACATGTAGTTACATCCAATATTCATGTGTTAGGGCTCTAAGAATATTAGAAAAATCTGGTAATGAACCGAACTTTGATGTGCAATTTGATCAACTGAACACTGAATATGAGACGTGCCTCATTAAACAAATTGGACTGTTTGAGGTTTTTGTTAACGACGCTGCAAAAAATTATTCCCCAAAAGTTATTGCAAAATATTGCTATGATTTAGCTGTCGCATTTTCCTCATTTTATGAACATGTCAAAGTCTTGAAAGCTGAGACACCTGAATTAATTAATGCAAGACTATGTCTAGTCTTATCATTCAAATTAACTTTGGAAAAGGCACTTGATTTGCTAGGAATAATAGCACCACAGCGTATGTAAATTTATTACATTTTCAGGAATTATTTTTAAACTATATGTTATTCTAATAAGTAAAAAATGACTTTTTCTAACAAATGGGATACTTGTTATAAAAATAAGACTCATTCAATGAATAATTGGCCTTTTTCAGATTTAGTTTCTTATGTAATGCGATTTTCCAAGCCTGGAAAATCAAAGATTCGTGTGTTAGAATTAGGTTGTGGTTCTGGTGCAAACATTCCATTTTTTTTGTCATTAAATGCTGAATATTTTGGAATTGATGGAAGTAAAACAACTATTAGAAAATTAAAAAAAAAAAATCCAATGTTAAAGAATAACATAGTTGTAGGGGATTTTACTAAAGAATTGCCTTTTCAGAAAAAATTTGATTTAATTGTGGATAGGGCTAGCATAAATCATAATCCTACTAATGGGATCAAAAAGTGTTTGGATTTAGTACATCAAAAATTAAAGACAAATGGTAAATTCATTGGCATAGATTGGGTTTCCACTCGTGATATTGGGTATAAAAGTGGCCGTAAGACAAATGACATTTTTACAAAAAGTTATGTTGGTGGCAGGTATTATGGTGTTAGCAAAATTCATTTTAATAATGAAAAACATCTGCTGAATTTATTGAAAAATTTTAAGATTTTATGTTTAGATGAAAAAATTTACAAATCAATAATTCCGATTAAAAACAAAACTATCGCTGCTTGGAATATAGTTGCTCAAAAATCATAATGGAACCAATCTAATAGCCTCAAGAAATCTAATTAAGTAAATTTAACAAGCGGTTATTACATATAACCAAATTGAGTATCAAACCTCATGGCAAAAATAAAGCAGAACAACTATGTTTTGTTCTTTTATAATGATTCAAAAAAGTGGCTAGCTAAAATTTCAAAAAATGAGCAACTTCATACTCACATCGGAGTCATTAAGCATAGCGATGCAATAGGTAAGGAATATGGTTCTAGACTTGTCACAAACAAGGACAAGTACGTCTATCTTTTTGAACCAACCATTCACGACTTTGTAATGAAGATGCAACACGGGACTCAGATAGTTTATCCAAAAGATTTGGGTTACATTGTTGCTCGAACAGGTCTTACCAGTGGTCAAAAAGTTGTTGAGATTGGAACAGGTAGCGGTTCATTAACATCATTTCTAGCTGGGATAGTAAAGCCACGAGGCCATGTATACACATATGATGTTGAGCCAAAATTTATGAAAATTGCAGAAAAAAATCTCAAAAAAGCAGGTATATCAAAATATGTTACAATGAATGAATTTGATTTTAAGAAGGCAAAAAAGTTACCACATTCAGAAGTTGATCTAGTTGTTGTTGATTTGGGCGATTCTTGGAATGTGGTTCCACAGGCGCGAAAGATGCTGAAAGGCAGTGGAGGTTTTGTAGCAATTTGCCCTACCATGAACCAGCTTGAAAAATTAGTTTCGGTTCTGGTACAAAACGAATTTTCTGATATTGAATGTACTGAGCAAATTCTTCGCCATATTGAAGCACGTGAAGGAAAAACAAGACATTCTTTTCGTGGAATCGGACATACAGCCTATCTTGCTTATGCAAGGAAGGCATTCTTTGACAAAAAATCTGCAAAAAAATCAAGAAAGGTCAAGACAAAAACTGTGAGTAAAAATAAAGTTTATTCATCGAAAAAGTAAGTGGGTATATTGTCAAACACTATAACACCAAAGCTGGTAAAAAAATTCGTACCGGTACGAAAATCATCTTCAAGGAAGGGAGACAACGGCAAGGTCTTGGTTCTTGGTGGAAGCTATATCTATCATGGCGCACCAGCCTTATCATCTCTTGCTGCATTGAGAACAGGTGCTGATCTAGTCTACACATGTGTTCCAAAAATTAATGTTCAGTCTACTCGTGCTGTTTCACCTAATCTTATTGTAATTCCTTTGGTTGATTCCAAACTAACTCGTGGTGCGGTTAACAAACTATTAGGTCAGATTCCTAATGATCTTGATTCGGCTACCATAGGTATGGGTCTTTCAATTCAAGATCCTGAGGCACTAAAGCTTCTGGTTAAATCATTGCTTGCCAGAGATGTTAGGTTATCACTTGATGCTACCGCATTAGTAAATTACATTCTGCCACTTTTGTCTGGAAAAAACGTAGTTGTCACCCCACATGCGGGTGAGTTCAAAAGGATGTTTGGAGAGACTCCTCCAGAGTCAAAAAAGGCGCGTATTACAATGGTCGAAAAATTTGCAAAGGAACATTCTGTTACGATTCTCCTAAAAGGTCCAACTGACATAATTTCTAACGGCTCAAGAACATATCTCAATCCGACAAACACTTCTGGAATGACAGTTGGTGGGACAGGCGATATTCTTTCGGGTATTATAGCTGGAATACTTGCACGCAATAGAGATGCATTAGAATCAGCGGTAATTAGTGCGTACTTTAATGGTCTTGCTGGTAAGATGATACAAAAGAAACTTGGGTATCACATGACAGCAACTGATTTACTAGATGCTTTGCCTGCTGTCATGAAATCATTTGATAAAATAAAATGAGTACAAAAAAAGTTCTGCAGCATGTTGACAAAAACATGAACATGCTTATCAAAGATCTTTGTGTCTTGATACGGCAACCAAGTGTTTCTGCTAAAAATCAAGGAATCAAAAAATGTGCAAGTCTTGTAAAAAACACTCTAAAAAAATCTGGTATAAATGCAGAAATCTTGAGCATGAAAGATTATCCACCTATTGTATACGGTGAGGTAAAATCAAAGAAGAATCCAAACAAAACCCTATTGTTTTACAATCATTATGATGTCCAGCCTGTTGACCCAGTTGAGCTTTGGGATGAGGATCCATTTAGCGGGAAAATAAAGGGAAATAAGATCTATGGAAGAGGCTCATCTGACGATAAGGGTGAATTGATCACACGGATAAGAGCTGTCACATCATTTCTAAAAGTGACAGGAGACGTTCCATGCAACGTAAAATTTGTTATAGAGGGGGAAGAGGAAACTGGAAGTGCACACATTGAAGAATATCTAAAAAAATATAGAAAGAAATTTTCTTGTGATGGGGTGATATGGGAATTTGGACATGTTGATAGTAAAAATAGACCAATTATAGATCTTGGAATGAAGGGCTTATTGTATGTCGAATTATCATTGAGAGAATTAGATATGGATGCTCATTCAAGCCTTGCTGTCTTGATCAAAAATCCTGCTTGGCGTTTAGTCGAAGCCTTAAAAACACTTCGTGATTCTTCAGGAAAAATTTTGATAAAAGATTGGTATAAAGAAGTGCTACAACTTGACAAATCAGATATTGAAATTCTCAAGTCTTTTCCATTTGATGAGAAAGAATTCAAAAAGGAGTATGGAATTGGAGGATTTTTAGGAAACAAGACTGGACTTGAAATTAAAAAATCTCTGGCAGCTGAACCAACATGCAATATAGCAGGAATGGTTTCCGGATATTATGGCGAAGGGGCGAAAACTGTTCTGCCAGCAGAGGCACGTGTGAAAATTGATTTTAGATTAGTACCTAACATGAATCCGTCAAAACAAATTATGAGATTAAAACGCCATCTAAAAACAAAAGGGTTTGGTGACATTAAGATTAAGGTGTATCATGGTGAGGCTGCTGCAAGAACTAATCCTAAACATCCGTTTGTTTCTGATGTTACGGCAGCTGCACGTAAATCTTTTGGAAAATATCTACTAAGTGTTTCTAGTGCTGGAACTGGTCCCATGCATGCATTTGCATATATCCTAAAGGCACCTGCTATCGCTGTTGGATCTACATATGTATTCTCACGTATTCATTCTCCAAATGAGTTTACGCGCATTGATTTACTAAAAAAGGCCACAAAATGTATGTGTTTTATCTTGGACAATTTTGCAAGATCTAACTAATATTTTGTAAAAATGTTATCACAATAACTTTTATTCTCCTCAAAAACCACTTGATCTATGACTGCAATGTATATGCCAGGTGCAACAGCTGTTGGCATTACATATGATGAGGGTGTGGTTTTTGCAAGCGAGCGCAGAATTGCTTATGGAAATTTTGTCGTTAGCAAAACTACCAAAAAGACATTTGTGATTACACCTCAAGTAGGTGCAGCATGTGCTGGACTGGTTGCGGATATGCAGATTCTTTCATTACAAATTTCAGCACTGGCTAAGATTAGAAAAATGGAGATTAAACGAGAGGTGCCACCAAACACAATTGCAAAGATGATGTCAAACATGATGTATGAAAGAAGGTTCTTTCCATTATTAACACAAGTTATTGTAGGCGGTTTAGTTGACAAACCTGTAATATACACTTTGGATCCACTTGGCTCGGTTCTACCTGATGATTATGCAGCTGTTGGCACAGGAGCGGAAATGGCATTGGGTATTTTGGACCAGCAATACAAAAAGGAACTTAATGAGGCAGAAGCCACAGATCTTGCTGTGAAATCAATTCGTGCTGCTATCTTGAGGGACTCAGCAAGTGGCGATAACATAGATGTTTTAGTAATAAACAAATATGGCGCTAAAGAAACAGCTGAAAAGATTACCTAGTATTTGATTTCTTTTTTAGATTCCCAAAAAATATCTGATATATAATGCATGTTTTTTATCACTTCCCCTTTGTTTGTATCATCTAACTGTCTGCTTGGCATTTCTGCCTTACCCACTGCCAGAAATTTATGCTGTGATTCTTCTATGACACAAACTATCTCGCCCTTTTCAAAATTAGAAAATTTCGTAATACCTGGCCTCATTACATTTGCGCCTTTACATACAAACTTGATAGCACCTATGTCAACTATTACATATGGAAATTTTTCTAAAATTGGAACATCACCCAAAAAAGGTAATATGTTGTCACCAATCTTTATTGCAGTAACCCCTTTACCAGTTATTATAATTCCTTTTTCATCTATTTGATGTGTTCTAACATTTTTCTCCTTAGGCAATTCCATTTTCCATTGTGCATTTAATTGCTCAAATATTTTAGCGGTTTCGCTTTTTGATATCAGATTTGATTTCAAGTTTTTGTACTCTCATTTCTTATGTCGATTAGATCACGTAAAATAGAACTGGCTGTTTCAATACCTCCGGCACCACGACCAATAATGGTTTGTGTTCCTGATTGCTCTGATGTAAATGAAATTGCGTTTAATGTTCCACTGACACACAAAGGATCATCTGCAGCAATTTCTCTTGGAGCAACAATCAATTCCTTATTGCAGGAAGCAATCAATTTAACCGTACAATTTTTTTCTGTGGCATGTTTTATATCATCACTATCTATATTTCTAATACCAGTTCTTTTAATATCAGGCATTGTAACCTTCATTCCCATTATCCAGTTTGCCAAAATTACAAGCTTGGCAGCAGCATCAAGACCGTCCAAGTCAAGAGATTCATCTGCTTCAACATATCCCTTTTGTTTAGCATCACTTAGTGCATTATTGAATGACATACCATCTGCCATGTTGGTTAGAATATAGTTTGTAGTACCATTCAGTATGCCATCAAACGAAACTATTCGTTCACCTCTTAAACTATTTTTTGCAAAATCTAAAATTGGTGTACCACCACCAACTGTTCCACTAAAGCGAAAAAGAACGCGATTATAATCTGCAAGTTCCATGAGTGAAGGGAATGCAAGTGCTAATGGACCTTTGTTTACTGAAATTACATGCATACCTTGTTTCATCGCATTAATGATGTGAGCCATCCCAGGTTCTGCATCCTTGTAATTACTTTGCGTAGTCTCAATGAGAACTTCAGCTTCCAGATCATTAATCATCTCAATCCCTGAAGCATTATTTTTTGTTTCAGAGTACTTTTTTACAGAGTTATATTTTTTTTTAGCATCAATTAATCTACTAATATCTAGTCCTGAAGCATCTGTTGCACTGCCATTTCTATCAAACACGCCAACTATCCTTGGTTTGAGTCCATATCTTGCGTACAAATCTTCAGATCTTGATTCTAAGAGTTTGGCAAAGCTTTGACCAACAACCCCAAAGCCACAAAGTATTATTCGCATGGTATAGTAATTCTCAATTGATTATTTAGTCTAACTTATCTAAACGTAGAGAGGCAGAGTTTATACAATATCTCAGATTAGTAGGCTGTGGACCATCATCAAAAACATGCCCTAGGTGTGAACCACATTTTTTACAGTTTACTTCAGTCCTTAACATACCGTAACTTGCATCTTTCACAAACTCAATGTTATCATTATTTAATACCTGAGAAAAGCTAGGCCAACCAGTTCCAGAATCAAATTTTGTTTCAGATGAAAAAAGTTCTAGACCACAACATGTGCATTTGTAAGTCCCTTTATCTTTACAGTCACAATAAATTCCTGTGAATGGGGCTTCGGTATTTTTTCCCCTACATATACTATATTCCTCTGGTGATAGTTGGCTTTTCCACTCATTATCTGTTTTAGAAACTTTATCATTCAATTTTTTTTCTTTTTTCTTCTGTACGTTTCTCCGATTCAAACCTTTCCAGATCATACTCATTCAAATCAACAAATTTCATGATTTTTGATAACGTTGGATGTTTTTTGTTAATCAAGCGATACATTTCTTGTACAACCTTTCTGTAGTCTGCATGACCCTGTGGTACTGTTCGTAGTTCAATTAGGTGCGTTGCCTCTCGTAGGTTAAAGCGCATGTAATATGGATAATTGTAGGCAAAATTTACAATGTACTGGGATTGTTCTGGAAATTTATGTCTCATTTTTTGAAAAACAGATTTGGTTAGATACATACAGTCATCAAAGTCTTTTTCGATTCCGAGGTCTATAATTTCATTCGGTGTATCAAACCCATGATCTGTTGTAAGTAACTGTCTTTCAAGTGTAAGTGCTCGATGTCTATGAAGGTCTCTAAACATTCCAAAGTTTGTTAGCAGATCAAATGTGTAACCAGTCATTTCAAAGGATCTGGGGGGTCTATGCCTTCTATTTTGTCTTGCATTGATTAGCTGCCCAATAATCTTGATTTTTGATTTTTTACTCATTTTTTTCACATTTTTAAAAATTTGGGCAAATGTAAGGCTAGGAGATTGTTCAAAAATTAATGCAGTAATAATACTGTTTATTGATCTTAATTCAGGCTCAAATTCTACTAATTTTACACAATTTCCAAGAATTGGTTTGCCACGAATATTATTTCTAGATGCCTTGTATGAAATTTTTTTAATGTCATTGAAATATTTTTGTAATGCCTTTCCATATTTGTCATTTGAACGACTAACAAATGATTTGATCATTTTATCCAATTCATTTTTAATTTTAGTCCCAAGTTGTTTTTCTTCAGTCAATTCAGAGCTAAAAAGAATTGTTATAAGATATTCAAACGCGCGTCCATTTCCAGTTATACCAACATTAGTTAGTGTTGATGCAGGTAACAGTCCACGTAAAACATCTAATGCCTTTGCTTTCGTTGCAGCACGATAAATCATATTAGCAGATTTTATGTCGTTTTCATTCTTTAATTTAGAAATTTTCTTTTCAATACCATCTTGTGATTTAAATTTGTAATTTTCAATAGGATCATTTTCTCGTATGAATTTTAACATCGGCTGGACATTCTTTGCGTATATGTTGAAATCCAAATTACATGATTCCAAATAGTCATCAGCAAAACGTGATTTTTTTAAAACAGGTTCACGATAAAATTTGTATTTACCATTTATTTTTTTATCCCAAGATACATATCTTGATGATTTCTCTAAATAGGATAAACCAATTCTTCTGTCCTCAATTTTTTTCACAGCAATATTTGATAATCCCTCAATTGCAATTTGCGCACCACCCAATTCAGCGACTGAATCGTCACCATATTCAAGTAAAACACGTTTGTAAAATTCCTCGCCACGATTTTGATTTTTTAAAAACTCGTCCAGAAACACTCTACGCATAGTTTTATCTGTCCTGCTATATCTAGACATGAGTGCACCTCGATCAACCTGCTTAGGCGTTGTAATTACAAAAACAGAATTGTCAATGTTAGAAAAATGTTTTAAAAGTTTTTTTCTTTCCGAACTTGAAAATTTTTCTTGCATTGTTTAATTAGTATTTGTGATGATAATAAATTATATTGAAATGAAAAGCATGACCAATCTTGATCGCAAGAATTGCTTGTAATTATCTTGACTAGTTTTCACTTTCTGAGTTTTCTTTTGTTCTATTGATGTTAATCAAATCAAGTGGTTTTGGTTGTTGTGGTTTTGATTGCCATCTTAGCAGCACATCTTTGAATTTGTTTGCCTCATCCACGTTGTCAGTATACATTATTGTTGTAACCCATCTACCCTTGCCAGCTGGTCCACCAATAGAGTTCATCCAGAAATCACTGGGTAATGATTTCAGCGCCTTATTATCAGGGTCACGACTTAGATCAGTCCATCTTTTTGCAACAAATGCCAGAATTTGATTTAACTCGTTTTTGTCAATCATAAGATTTCTTGTTGGTATTACAATTTTAAAATTGTGAATTCTTACATATCACTCTATTATTAGTTAATTTCTTCTTACAAAAGCAGGAAACGATTTTTACACCTTGTAGGTTATATGGTAATTTACATTATCGCTCATGGCCTTAGATGAGGTTTCAATCATTGGTAAGCCTGTTAAAGACATGTATGGTTCTACTATTGGAATTGTACTAGGTACACTTACTCATATAGATGGTTGTATTCAAACAGTTGGTATCGATTGTGGCTCGGAAGGACTCAAACAAATTCCGTACGAGCAGCTTGTTTTACAAGAAGATGTTGCAATCTACATTCCGGGGTGGAGAATAGATGCACAAAAGATCTTGAGAGAAAAGAAGCTTACACTTCGACGCCTTAAGGCATTGATGAATATTATATCAGAAAATGACGCAATGAAATCTGATGCGGATCTAATTCATGGTACATATAAAACAAAATTGATGGATTTAGATGAGGCTGAATTAAAAGTCAGAGATGAATTATCAGCCCGCTTAGAAGAATTAGATAGCCAAGAACAGGCAGTTAAAACAATATTATTTGATGCAAAAGTGCAGTTCAAAAGTGAGGAAGTCACTGATTCTACATTTGAATCTATACAGAAACACTGTAACAATCTTCTTGAACGTTTATCACATGAGAGAGTTGAAGTTACTAATGTACAAAGACGTATTGAAGAACTGTCGTTGGAATGTACAGAATTAACTCAACCTAAAAAGGAGATGATACAAGAATCTGCTGTCTCCTATCTTGATTCATCAGGTCATACTTTTACGGAACATGAAAATATTTTACCAGAGCCTCCAATTGAAAATTCAGAATCACTCATTCAAGCCTCTACTGAAGAGCAAGACAATCATGAAGATTCACCAGAATCTAGCGAGTCTGATTGGATGTCTAAAATGGAATGCAATAACTGACTTTAGTTTTTAAATATAGCTTAAACCTCATATACATCTATTAACACTTAGAAATAACTTACTCATTTTATAATTGAAAACAAATGAGTGAGGATTTCTATGAAATTAGTTTGGGAAATTTTGATACAGAAACCAGAAGAAGATCTAATTTAGATCCAGTTTTATTTTGGGATGAGCAAGCAAAAAAACTTTCATGGTTTAACCAGTGGACAAAAACCCTTGAGTGGAATTCACCGTTTGCTAAATGGTTTATTGGCGGTAAGATCAACGCTTCTTATA
This sequence comes from Marine Group I thaumarchaeote, assembly GCA_013390765.1. Classification (GTDB taxonomy): domain Archaea; phylum Thermoproteota; class Nitrososphaeria; order Nitrososphaerales; family Nitrosopumilaceae; genus Nitrosopelagicus. Next base: position 55,842 of record JACAST010000001.1, read on the forward strand.
ACACCCTGGATGTACATCAAACTACCAGAGCAAAAAAACCTGCAATCCTCTGGGAGGGGGAGGATGGTACAAACAGAACAATAACTTATGCGGATCTTTATCGTGATGTTTGTAAGTTTGCCAATGTACTAAAATCACTTGGTGTCAAAAAGGGAGATCGAGTTACAATTTATCTTCCTATGGTGCCCGAACTCCCGGTTGCTATGCTTGCCTGTGCCAGAATAGGAGCCATCCATACAGTTGTATTTTCTGGTTTTAGTGCAACCTCCTTACGAGACAGAATTGATGATTCAAAATCTAAGGTGATAGTTACTGCTGACGTTGGTTATCGAAGAGGTAATTCAGTGAATCTAAAGGAGATTATTGATGATGCAATAAACGAACTTAATTTTGTAGAACATGTTGTAGTTTTAAAGCGGACAGAAGTAAGTTTGCTTCTTGGCACAAAAGATAAGCTTTGGCATGAATTAATGAGAGATTCATCTGAGGAATGTGAGCCTGAACAGCTTGAGAGCACTCACCCACTTTTCATTTTGTATACTTCCGGAACTACTGGAAAACCAAAAGGTGTGCTTCATGGAACAGGTGGATATCTTACACATTTGAATTCAACATTCCAGTGGGCGTTTGACATTAAAGATTCTGATATCTTTTTTTGTACTGCAGATATTGGATGGGTTACAGGTCATAGCTATGTAGTATATGGACCACTTCTTCATGGTGCGACTGAAATCATGTACGAGGGTGTGCCTGATTATCCTAGCATGTCAAGAATATGGGATATCATTCAAAGATATGGCGTAACAATTTTTTATACCACACCTACAGCGCTGAGAATGTTCATGAAGTTTGGCGATTCCATCCCAAACTCGTTTAAACTTTCTTCGCTGAGACTTTTAGGAACAGTCGGAGAACCAATAAACCCAGAAGTTTGGCGCTGGTATTTTAAGACAATTGGAAAATCAAAGTGTCCAATTGTTGATACATGGTGGCAAACCGAAACAGGTGGTATGATGCTTTCCCCGCTCCCAGGACTTGAAACAATTCCACTAAAACCTGGTTCTGCGACAAGACCAATACCCGGCACTGATATTACAGTAGTTGATGAGCAAGGAAATGAACTACCATCCAACACAAAGGGATACTTGGTAATAAGAAAACCATGGCCTGGAATGTTACTGACGCTATGGGGGGATGATGAAAAATACAAAAATGTTTACTGGTCAAAGTTTGAGAATAATTATTATTCTGGTGATTATGCAATAAAAGACTCTGATGGGTACTTTTGGCTTCTTGGCCGTGCTGACGATATTTTAAAAGTTGCAGGGCATCGTATTGGAACTGCAGAGCTAGAAAACAGCCTAGTCTCTCATGGTGACATTGCGGAAGCCGCTGTATGCGGAATTCCTGATGAGATAAAAGGTGAGGTGATCGTTGCGTTTGTGGTTTTGAAACAAAATGCAAAAAAAATCGGAAGCATATTACGAACAGAACTTATAGAAACTATTAGGAATGGGATTGGGCCAATTGCTACCCCACAGCAGATCTATTTTGTAACAAAATTACCAAAAACTCGTAGCGGTAAAATAATGAGACGTGTATTAAAAGCAATTGCAAGCAATGAAAAGATTGGGGATGTTAGTACCTTAGAGGATGGCAGTGCTGTTAAAGATGTCCAGGATGCCTTTACTGAACTTGAAAGAACAGTCAGAGAAAATAAAAGTTAGTAAAATAGCTCAAACATCGCTTTTTGTTATCTCACAATATTTGTTGCTACCCTCGAAGAATTTTACACCATAAATAGGAATCTTGTCCTTCAAGTGTTCAAAAATCCACATTGCTATATTTTCTGATGTAGGAAAATCAAACATACTGTCAAGGTTTGTATGATCTAACTGTTGGAGTGTTTGCCAGCATATTTTTTTCATCTCATCAAATTCTATTATCATATTATCTTTGTACGTTGAACCATTTTTTAACTCACCAGCAGCCTCTACAATTATTCTAGCTGTATGTCCATGCGGTTTTCCACATTTTGGATGACCCTTTAAAGTATGAGCAAAATCTATCTCGAACTCAACTCCGATTTTTGTTTGCATGTTTTATGAACATTTTGGGGTTTGAAATACCTAGCGAATTAGAAGATGTACATATGGTAAATATGTCTGGTAATCAATTGTACGGTTTATCATGTGTTATTTTTTAGATTTTTAGTATATTCTCTATAAGTTTGGAGTAGATTTAAACAACAAACATTCATCTTCTGCAGTTTTTGATATGCAGGATTTTCAATTGCTATGTCTTTTTTTGATTCATATTTTTTAAAATCAGCAAAAAGGGCAGAAAGTTCTTTTTCAAGAGTATCAATTTTCGTTTCGATTTTTAATAACTCATAACCCTTTGGTTCCATTTTGATTTAATACACACATAACATTATAAAAAATCTTATAGAATCACATCTCAGGTTAAATATTTGTATGATGTGGTGTATCTATGGCAGAGGCATACATTTTAATCAATTGTGAGATTGGTTCAGAGGAACAAGTCATAACTGCACTCAAAAACATCGATAGTGTAAAAGAAGTTCACGGTACATTTGGTGCTTACGACATACTGGCTAAGATTGAATCTCCTCAGGTTGAGGATTTACGTGAAACTATAACTTGGAAGATACGTAAAATAGATAAAATTCGTTCAACATTAACCCTGATGGGTATTGAAGGACAGAGTTAAGCAGTAACCTCTAATATTAATTGTATTTTAATTGCATACCATAGCGGATAAGATTTGAATATATTTGATTTAGCAGAGCAGAATTTTCTAATTACATTTTCTGTAGTTTTGGGAATTGGCTTACTGCAGGGTGCAATATTGGGTAGGGGAATTCGTAATCGCTTTCCAAGCTTAAAAAGGCATGCACAAATTGTTTCGTCCTCATTACTAGCACTTTTTTCCATTAATGTAATACTTAGCGTACTGAAATTTGCAGATCCAATCAAATTTTCTATATCTGAATTCACTATTCCAGCTACAACTGATGAAGCATTCTTATTAGTTCTTAATCTTATAGGTGTAAATACAGGAGTAGGAACTGTTGTTGCAACGTTTATTTCTGTTACACTAATTATATTTTTGAGATTTGCTGATATACACAACATTGCAAGATATTTTATTTTTATTTTGAGTTCTATAGTTTTAATTGCGTCATTACTTGGAAAATTTACAGATTTTGTTCCAACTACATTCCAGATAATGCTTTATGTATTTTATCAATTAGGAATTACGTTAGGAATATTTTTTATAACTCGTCGCAAGGAATCTGACGTATTATCAGGAATCAAATGATTTGTTTTATATTTTTTTAAATGAATGATTAGAAAATAAAATATTATTATATTATAAGAGATTTCTTAGCCCTGCACATCTATTTCTAATCGTAACTTCAGTAACACCAGATGCAATTGATATTTCTTTTTGTGTTTTACTTCCACCTGATGAAATACAAGCAAGGTATAATGCAGCAGCAGCAATTCCCATAGGATCTTTTCCTGCTACTATGCCAAGCTTCTTTGCTTTGTTTAGTATATTGATTGCTTTTCGTTTGGTCTTCTCACCAAGTCCTGCAATACTTGCAATTCTAGATACACCTTTAACGGGATCTGGTACAGGTATTTTAAGATCAAGTTCTCTGAAAATTAGTCTATAGCATCTGGCAACGTCTTTTCTTCTGATATTTATTCCATTTGCAATATCATCTAATGTTCTTGATGTCTCAGTGTTTCTACATGAAGCATAAATGCAGGCAGCTACCAAACCATGAATCGATCTACCTTTGACAAGCTTCCTTTCAATTGCTTTTCTATAGATGTATGCTGCCTTTTCAATAACTGGATCTGTAAGAGAAAGTTTAGCTTTCATTTTATCCATCTCGCTTAGTGCTTGGCGAAGGTTTCTTTCTGCTGATGAATGAGCTTGAGAACGACTATCCCATGTTCTAAGTCTCTCTATAGATTTTTTCATAGATGAATCTAATGGTTTACCGGTTGCATCCTTATTTTGTTGTCCAATGATAGTTGAAAGACCCATATCGTGTATTGTAATTGATGTGCCAGCACCAACACGACTTCTATCTGTACCATCATTTGAAAATGAACGCCACTCAGGTCCGCCCTCAATGAGCTTTTCCGGCATAACAAATCCACAGAAACTACAGAATAGCTCTCCTGTATTATTATCCAAGATCATTTTTGCTTTAGTACATGATGGACAACGTTGTTTTGTAATTGGTACGTCTCTCATTTCTACTTATTATTACATAATTATAATATAAATGGTGATAACTTCTCATTCGTGTTTATTTGTATGTAGCTAAAGCTAATTTACTCTCATTTTTACAGAATTTATTTTTTTAATTTTTTTATCTTTCAGTTTAACAAACAATATGCATAGTCTAAATTCGAAATTGATGGATACATTATTTTGTCAGGATTATCTGAATGGCCAAGCCCTAATGAATGACCTAATTCATGTGTCATAATTAGTTCAACTGTATCTGCATCAAATAATTGAAAGCCACCATCACAACCATAACTACCAATCGCGACTTCTACTACACCTTTGCCCAAATTAGCATGACCTAGAACACCATCTCCCAAATTTCTCACAACCCATGTGACCCAAATGTTTGCCTTAGCTTTTAGGCCGGTTGTATCAAATGTTACAACTGCTTTTTTACCGTCAGTAGTGTCATATTCTACTTCCTCCCAAATGTTAAATGAATTTTCTAACGTACTAACATGGTCAATTGGAAGACCATCTGGTTGATCATTAACGTAAACCTGATATTCAATTACATATCTATCCGTTTCTGGGTCAACCCATACATTTCTGTCTGGGAAAATATCTGACATGTCAAGGAACTGCGTAAGATTCCACTTGTGATAATCTTTCCAATATTTTATAACTACATACTGACTCGGGTTGATATTTTCAACATATCTATTTTGACTTTTTATATCATTTTGAATGTTTTTTAGGTATTGTTCAAAATTCCAAGCTTTTCTTTCCAACTCTTTTTGTACAAGTTCAGAATCTGTTTGAGCGTTAACTTTGATTATACTATTTTCAATAAGATATTTTAAGCCTGATAGAAAGTCTCCATCAGATATTTTTCCAGCAGACCACCATCCTGCATTGTTTTTAATCCAAGATGGTATAACACCTGAGGAATTTTCCTTGTTAATATTCTGCGAACTTAGATCGATAATTTTATTTTTTATAAGATATTCAATACCAGTGATAAAGTCAACATCGCTTATCTTATCGTCAGACCACCATCCTGCATTATTTTTGACCCAGTATGGTATTGTACGTTCTTCAAGCTTTTGAAGAAAATTAGGTTTCATTGTTGGTTTCTCAAATAGACTTAACGAGTATTTTTTCTTTAATTTTTCTAAGGAGATAAGATAATTTTGGGTTACTAGGTTATTCGGGTCTATTTCTAAGGATTTTTTAAAATATAGTTCTGCTTCTGAATATTCTCCAAAATTTCCAAAGCCCAATCCTATGCCATTCAAGGCCAAGACGCTTTTTGGGTTAATTTCTAATGCTTTGTAAAATTCAAGAATGGATAATTTGTTTAAATTAGATTGATCACGTGGTGATACATTCTGTTGAGGCTGCATAGCTAAAGTTGATTCCAATCTCAAATTACTTAGTGCAACACCCTTCAATTCAAAAATTTTAGAATCTGTTGGATAAATTTTCAGCATCTCATCATAGATTTTTATAGCTTTTTCATATTCGCCTTTTAAAAATGGCTCTTGTGCTTCAGCAAGCAACTTGGCGAGTTCATCCATATCTTGGGCAAATGCCGAACCAACAAAGAGTACTGCTGTAAGTAAGAAAATCGTAAATAATTTTATAGTATTTTCAATCATGCTTTGTCCCATATCTAACCTTAATTTTTTTCAAAAAAATGTAATTAAAATATATCTATTGATCACTGAGTTATATCACCCACAAGTATTCTTTCAGCCTTTTTCCCATTAGAAATTATTAATGCGCCGTCACTATCTATTTTTACCGCCTTTCCATTGACATTGCCCTCACTAGTTATAATGGAAACATTTCTGCCTATCGTAGATGACCTTTTAGTCCATTCATTTTTAATTTTTCTTATACGCCTGGAATTAATCAATTGAAAAACGTTTTCTAACTCGTATAAGAATTGATGAACCAATGGTAATGCCCTCTCATTTTTTTTAACAAGTGTTGCAACACCATAAAAATTTGGAGTTTTTTTTATCGTACTTGCCAATTCATGTGGTTTGATTTTAAAATTAATCCCTATACCTAAAACCATGTTTTCAATTTCATTTGATATGATTGATGTATCAACTAATACACCAGCAACTTTTTTTCCTTTTAGCGTGACATCATTTGGCCATTTTAATTCTGGTTTAATTTTTAATATTTTTTCTATTGCCATACATAACGCAAGCGAAGTGGCAATAGGTACAAGTGTTGTATATGAGACATCAAACTTTGGATGAATTATAATTGACATCCAAATTCCACCGGTGGGCGATTTCCATTTTCGTTTCATTCTACCCCTTCCCCCAGTTTGTTTTTTTGATATGACAACTGTACCATTTTCTTTATCATTAGACGCAATTTCCATTGCAAAATTTTGCGTTGAATCTGTTGAATCAAAATAATAAACTCTTTTTCCTAAAAATTTAGTATTCAAATTTTGAGTGATTTCCCATGGTAAGAGAAGTTCTGATGAATCTACCAATCTATATCCTAGATTTTGTTTCGATTCTATTTTATAGCCCAGCAAGCGAATTTTTTTAATATCCTTCCATACAGCAACTCTGCTTATTTTTAAAATATCACTCATGTCCTGTCCAGATAAAAACTCTGATTCATGCGCCTTCAAAAAAGAAAGAATTTTTAGGAAGCTAAAGTCGTCAAACGAAGTAAGCATCATGTACAATCTAAACTAAAAATTATAAAAACTAATTTATCTCATAGAATTCATGGAGAGAGACTCTCATACTGATGAAGAAATTAAACAAATATTCGCATTAAGAAAAATTGCTGTTGTTGGAATGTCAAAACACTCTACCAAAGCTGCTCATTTTGTTCCAAAATATTTGTCCGAGCAAGGATTTGATATTACACCAGTTAATCCTAATGCTGATGAAATATTAGGAAAAAAATCTTACCCTAACATATTATCTCTGAATCATTCTATTGATGTGGTAGATGTTTTTAGACCGTCAGAGCAGGTATTACCAGTAGTTCGAGATGCAATTAAAAAGAAACCAAAAGTAATTTGGCTTCAGGAGGGCATACACAATACTGAAGCCGAGGAACTTGCAAGAAGTGCAGGTATTATGGTTGTGTTTAACCGATGTATGTTAGCTGAGCACCAACGTCTTTTTTTAAAATGACTAAATTATCATTTTCAGATTTTTACAAATCATTGATAGAACTTGTTAAAACATTTGAAGAAAAGGATACTATCCTCAAAGTAGAAGAAGATCTTGCACTGAATATAATACGAATATTTGGTGAAGGGATAGATTCTGTTTCTCGTGCAATAAATGGTTTGGAGGAGGTAGTAGAGTTATCATATACTACTGCTGAACATCATCCATATTGGGCATTATTGTATAACAGTTCTCATATTTCTAAATCTATATTGGAAAAATGGAATGATGAACTAACTGAAGAAGATTTAAGCGAAATACGTTGGATGATTTCTGAGTTAGAAAATTCGTGCAATAAACTCAAAAATAAAGTGAAAAGTCAAGACAGCAGAGATAAATAATTTGGGCTTGTTTTTTACTTATGCCAATAAAAATCGGTCTAATTGGTAAGACAAACACGGGCAAAACCACCTTTTTTAATTCATCTACATTGTCATCAGATGAGATTTCAACCTATCCTTTTACCACTAAAAAATCATCAACCTCTATTGGATATGCAATTACGCTTTGTGTACATCCTGAATTTAATGTGATTGATAACCCAAACAACTCTAAATGCAAAGACGGATGGAGGTATATTCCGATTGAATTAATTGACTTACCTGGACTACTTAAGGACTCATGGAAAGGAAAGGGTTTAGGCAATCAATTTCTTTCAATTGCATCACAATCAGACGCTTTGTTACATGTTGTAGATGCATCTGGGAGTATTGATTCTAGTGGACGAATAGCTGAAGTAGGCTCTGGTGATCCTGTTTCCGACTTTGCTGACATTGAAGAGGAGTTGAACATGTGGTATCAAAAAATTTTTGAGGGTAATCGTGACAAACTCAAAAAAATTGCTGAATCTGATAATGATCAGACAAATGCATTAACCCAACTTTACCAAGGCATGGGTGTAAAAAAGAGTCATGTAAAAGAGGCATTAAGAATAACTCAACTCGAAGAAAAAATTATTGAAAACTATGATATTAAAGACAGCAAAAAATTTTCAACTGAACTTAGAAGAATCTCTAAACCAACTTTGATTGTAGCAAACAAAATAGATGTTAAGGGGGCATCTAAAAACTTTCAGCGTCTCCGTGAAAGATACAATGATATGATTGTTATTCCGGCAAGTGCAGATAGCGAGCTAAGCCTTAGACGTGCGGAGCAAAGTGAACTGATCAAATATTCACCAGGCTCGGAACAATTTGACATTTTAAGAACAAACGATCTGAACCAAAAACAAAGAGACGCTCTTGATTTTATCAAAAGCGACATTATGGGAGAATACATGCGTACTGGGGTCCAATTTGCAATCAATGTCACGGTTTTCAAATTGTTAAAGATGAATTCCATTTATCCTGTTACTATACCAGAAAAACTTTCTGATAAAAAGGGTCGTGTACTTCCAGATCTTATATTGCTGAAAGATGGTTCTACAATTGTTGACTTGGCAAAAGAGATACACTCAGATTTAACCAAGGGTCTTCTATATGGAAAAGATCTAAGATATAACTTGAGGGTCCCAACAAACTATCAATTACGAGATAGGGACGTTATTTCTCTTGTAAGTGCGTCAAAAAAATAATTATTCTGCTTTAATTTTTTCTTGCATAACCCACGTAGTCTTATTTTTATGATCAAAAAAAATGATATTCTTCTCTGCAATTTTAGCCCTAATACTGTCTGCCTGCTCATAGTTTTTTTGCATTCTATATTCATCGCGTTTCTTTATCATCTGATTAATTTCATTTTTTTCTGCATCTGAAACTTTAAGAATTTGTATTCCCAGAATCCCTGACATTCTCTCAAATTCTGGCAAAACAATCTCTGCAGAGGTTTGTGTGATTTTTTCTTCTGCAGCCAAAGAATTAACCTCCCTGATTAATTTGTAAAAAGCGGTTAGTGCAAGTGGCGTGTTCAAGTCATTATTTAGTGCAGAATCAAATTCTTCCCTGCATTCTTTTACCAGCTTTTCAGCAATTGTTTCCTCGTCAGTCCCTTCAGCCAGCCTTAATTCGTAATAACATGATTCTATCTGCCTTAGTTTTGTAATGTTTTCTTTTAGAAATTTTTCGGAATAATCAATTGGTTTTGAATAACTACCAGAAAGACAAAACAGTCTAATGATGTTTGGTCCCCAGTTCTCTAAAACATGATTTACAGATTTCACGTTTCCAAGGGACTTTGACATTTTTTCACCATTTATGGTTATCATACCAACGTGCATCCAGATCTTTGTAAATTGATTTGACATGAAGGATTCTGATTGAGCAATCTCGTTTTCATGATGCGGGAAAATAAGATCCCGTCCACCACCATGAATTTCAAAGTTTTCACCTAGATACTTTAAACTCATTGCAGAACATTCAATGTGCCATCCGGGTCTACCTTTACCCCATGGACTATCCCACGATGGTTCAGAATTTGAAAACTTCCACAGTGCAAAATCTATTGGATTGTTTTTTTCCTCATCAACTGCTACTCGAGCCCCAGAAATCAAATCGTCAGTCTTTTTCTTGGATAGTTTGCCATATTCGGTAAATTTTGAAACAGAAAAATAAACTCCATTTTTTGTTATATATGCATATTTTTTGTCAACAAGATTAGAAATCAAATTTTGCATGTCTTCAATATGCTCAGTTGCTTTAGGATACATGGTAGCCCTTTTAACATTTAATCCATCAAAATCATCAAAATAATTTTTAGTGTATTTGGCAGCAAGTTCCAGCGGTGATGTTTTTTCTTGGAGCGCTCGTTCTATTATCTTGTCATCAACATCCGTAAAGTTTTGAACAAATTCAACGAGAATTTTTTGTGATTCTAAAAACCTACGTAACACATCAAAAACAATTATTGTCCTTGCATGTCCTATGTGAGCATCGTCGTAAACTGTTACACCACATAGGTAGATCCTAACCTTGTCTGAAAATTCTAACTCTGTTTTCATATTTCTGAGCGTGTCAAATATCTGCATTAATTTTCTACACTCTCTCAGGCAAAATTCTTTTGTGTTGGGTATTTTGGTACATCTGGTAAATCTTTTCTACGGATTTTCTTGAAATCTCTGTCTTTTGAACAGTCTCATCTACTGACAATTTTTTATCTATTAGGCAATACAGTGCAGGGTCAATCTCTTCAAATGAAATGCCAATTTCTTCTTCTGCATCATGTCCCTTCCAGAGATTGGGACTGCTTTTTTTAGTGACTATGTTATTCGGCACACCGATGGTTTTAGCTAATTCTCGCAACTGTGTTTTGTAAAGTGATACTATTGGTAGTATGTCTGCACTTCCATCACCAAACTTGGTGAAATACCCAATAAGATATTCACTTTTATCACTCGTACCTAAAACTAGGAGATTTTTGAGATTTGCGTAATAATAAATTATATTTGATCTTATTCTGGCGCGTAGGTTTCCTAATGCAAGTTCACCCGGTTCCAGATAATTTGAGTATCTTTTATGAATAGTATTAATGTCAATGAGCTTGTAGTTAATTCCAATCTCACCAATAATCTTGAGGGCGTCACCTGTCTCACTAGATGGAGATATGGCGGAATCAGGCATAACAAGTGCTAATACCTCTTTTGTTTCAGATATTTTTCCACATAGATATGCAACTGTCGCAGAGTCTATGCCACCACTAAGCCCAAAGATAACACCAACAGCTTTATTCTGCGAAACCGTGTCTTTTAGAAACGCTTCAATATCTTTCTGGATCTTTGTGTAATCTTGCTTGATAATTTCCTGCAAAATTTCTTGGTTCATTGTACCATCTTTGGATTCTAGGCATAAAAATTGTTATC
>JACAST010000007.1 GCA_013390765.1 Marine Group I thaumarchaeote
AGTTATTATCATGGCATGGATCTTGTGGTGGAACTTTTTGGCACAGTAATAGCAAACGTACACATACTTTCTACAGAAGTTAGTGGAAATGATCTTGTTGTATCTTACCTTTATTTCAATAATTTTGCTTTTGCAAATTTGGAAAATGCTAATTTCAAAAATGCTAGTTTGCGGCATACTGATTTTTATTCAGCAAATCTTACTAATGCAAACCTATCTGGGGCAGATTTAAGAAAGGCATTACTCGTCAATGCGGATTTGTCTAATGCAAATCTGCAGGGTGTAGATATTTCTGGAGTAGATCTTTCTGGCGCAGATCTTTCTGGCGCAAATCTTTCTGCAGTAGTTTATGATCAATATACAATTCTAGAATGTGTTAATCATCCTATCTGTGTCTAGTATATGCAGACTATTATCTAAGTTTAGTATGCTCTCTTCTTTTTGCAGATGAGCGAATTTTTAGAATTTTAAAGTGAATTGCACAAGATATACAATACCATTTTAGAATTTTAGGAGATGCAATGTAAGTTCCTTGAGCTCGAAGTTCTTTGGCAAGTTGATGTTCAACCAGATTAATACGCGATGTTACTTTTTTTGCCTTATCTTTTGGTACTGTTTGTCCACAATTGGTACATTGAACTGTACCTGAGGAACCTTTTCCACCCTTCTTACGACCTCTATTAACACGCTTTGATGGCATACTAATATTCCGATTATTCCCATTTATAATCTTGAGTATAAGATTACAATATAGATGAAATTAGATATTTTTTCACACTGCACTATTGATACGATACAGATAAACGATTCAAAATATGTTGTCCCAGGCGGTCCTGCATGTTATTGTAGTCTAACTGCTAGAATTTTAAAATTTGACGTTAGATTACATACAAAATTTGGTTCTGATTTTCAACTTGTTAACTATTTAACTGAACAAAAAATTATATTTGAAGATGCGTTATCAACGAAACCTACAACACAATTTAAACTAAATTTAGTAAATTCGGAAAGAACATTATTTTTGCAAAACAAGTGTGAATCTATTAGTAGTATCACATTGGATACTGACAATGTCATAATCAGTCCGTTATTCGATGAAATTTCAATTGAGTTGTTTGAAAAAATTAAAAAGGATGCAAACTTTGTTTTATTGGATCCTCAAGGATTTTTGAGAAGAAAAAATTCAGAAAACAAGATATATCTCGAACAGACTGAACTAAATTTATCTAATGTTTCAGCGATAAAAGTAAACCCTGACGAACTAAAGTGTCTTACAAGTGCATCTAATATTGATGGTGTAAAAATTCTTCAAAAAAAAGGAATAGAGAATGTAATTCTAACGGATAAACAAAATATATCATTACTATCTAAAAATAAGATTTATTCTATAACATTACCCAATCTTGAACTTGTTGATACTACTGGAATCGGTGATATTTTTTGTGCGGCATTTTGTTGCACCATGTTAAGGGAGAAAGATATTCTTTGGGCACTTAGTTTTGCAGGAGGAGCGGTACAAGCCGCATTAGAAAGTAAGCAAATAGGTTTGGAAAAGATTCCACCAAAAGGCGCTATAGAATCCAATGCATATTATTTTTATAACACAATAAAATTCAAAGGTATTTGATTTTTATTATACGTTGAAAATTGTTTATTATGCGTATTGGTATAGCAGGGATGCAGACAACTGAACTTGCAGCAAAATCAATCCAAGAAACACTCTCTGATGCAGGTTTTGATTCATTTTATTTTAGAAATAATTCTAAAATTACGATGGCCGATTTAGTAATTGTTTTAGGAGGTGATCGTGGTGTACGAAATTATTTTCATAGAGCTTTAGATGTAGATACACCAGTTTTAGGAATAAGCGAATCAGAGTCTAATGGGGTTTTATCTCAAATTGAATTGAAAGAGCTTCCTTCTTATCTTAATCGTATAAAAAAACAAGATTATGTTATTGAAGATGTTCCAAGAATTGGAGTAAAGGTTGATGGTAAAAATACCTATCCTGTTCTTAATGACGTATCTGTTTTTACATCAAAAAGTGCTACATTAATGGAATATATTTTACGAGTTAATGATGAGGAGGTATGGCATGATAGTAGTGACGGTGTAATTATCTCTACCCCAACTGGTTCTTCTGCGTATTCCTTGTCTGCTGGCGGACCTATTATTTTTCAGGCTTCAAATGTATTTGGAATTATTTCAGTTAACTCTTTAGATATAACCAGAAGACCAATCATAGTTTCTGATAGCAGTATCATAGAAATTGATGAAATTTCATCACGTTTGCACTGTGATGTAGTTTTAGATGGAATAGATAGATTCAAAATTAACAATAAACTCGAGGCAACAAAGTTTACACCATCAGCAAGGATAATTCGTATGAAAGCTGATTCTACAGCTGTATCTGCGCTTGCAAACAAAGTAAAACTAGCAGAAGAATTATTGTCTATGCCACCGAGTTCTAAGCTTTTATTAAAAATATTGGAATATGAGGGTTCAATGACACAGAAAGAGCTTGCATCAAAAACATTACTGCCAAGTAGAACAGTTAGGCTATCTATGAAGCATTTAATGGATAAAGGTTACATAAAAAGAAAGGTTTCAATGCAAGATGCTAGACAAAAAATTTATGAAATTGCAAAACTGGATTAATTTTGTGAAGCAACAGTAACAAATGTTTTGAATACATCTTCTGGAAATCCAGGTCTGCTGTTGAACTCTGGATGAAACTGTACACCTAAAAAGAATTTATGTGTTGGAACTTCTAAAATTTCCATTCTTTTTCCATCATCACTTTCTCCTGAAAAAATCATTCCTCTTTTTAGAAATTCTTCACGATATTTAGTATTAAATTCATATCTATGTCTATGCCTTTTGAAAATTTTGTTAGTCTTGTATATTTTATGTGCTAACGAATCTTCACTAATTTTAATTTCATTTGCTCCTAACCGTAATGAACCGCCCATATCTGTTTCTTGTTTCTGTTCTGGTAAAAGATCAATAATTGGATTCTTTGTATCTGCAATTATTTCAGTTGAGTTTGCATTTTCGAGATTACACATTTTACGACCAAATGCAATTGCTGCCAGTTGAAAGCCAAAACAAATTCCAAGATAAGGTATGTTTTTCTCCAGTGAATAGATAGCTGTATCTATGATTCCCTCAGAACCGCGTGTTCCAAATCCACCAGGTACTAACACACCATCAAAATTATCCAGCTGTTTAAGATTTCCATTGAGCGTTTCCGAATCAATCCAATCAATATTAACAGATCTTCCAATTGATGCAGAAGCATGCTTGAGTGCTTCATTAACACTAACATAGCTATCTGCCAAAGTGACATATTTACCAACCATTGCGATTTTAATCGCATTATCTGTTTTTTCCAATGAGTTGACGATAACGTTCCAATTATCCCAATTTTTTGATGTGTCAACATATCCCACTTTTGCAAATTTCTTAAAAATCACGTCAACTAATCCCTGTTCATACAACATTTGTGGTATTATGAAAATTGATTTTACATCATGACATGAAAATACATCATTAACGGCTACATTTGTAAACAACGAAATCTTTTTTCTAGTTTTTTCTAGCAGTGGCATTGTACAACGGACACATAATAGATCTGGCTGAATGCCTATTCTTCTTAATTCTTGAACACTATGTTGCGTGGGTTTTGTTTTTTGTTCTCCAACAACTTCTAAAGATGGAGCCAATGTTACATGCACAAAAATAACATTTTCAGGACCATCTTCTAATCTAATTTGTCTTAATGCCTCAAGAAATGGAAGGCTTTCTATATCACCTACAGTACCTCCACATTCTACAATTAACACGTCAAGATGTTCATCATTTACAATTGTTCTAATGCGGTTTTTTATCTCATCGGTGATGTGTGGAATAATCTGAACGCATGCACCCAAATATTTCCCTTTTCGTTCAGCATCAATAACAGTGGAATAAATCTGAGCAGTTGTAATATTATGAGATTTTGGGATATCCTGGTTAAGATATCTTTCATAACTTCCAATATCCATATCGCATTCACCCCCATCTTCTGTGACAAACACTTCGCCATGCATAATAGGATTCATTGTTCCAGCATCAAAATTTAGATATGGATCAATTTTTACACATGAAACTTTTTGATTTGATAATTGTAAGAGTTTTGAAATTGAAGAGGAAACAATACCTTTACCAAGACCAGACATCACACCGCCTGTAACAAAAATAAACTTCGTCTGCATAGATATGTAACTATTTTCCTCTTTATGTAGCTTTTCCTAGATTCTTGTACTACTCTTCAACTTTTTTGTATATTCTGTAATTTTATTCTGTAATTTCGACGAAGACGTATTCTCAATAATCTTAAGATTGGCACTTCCTACAATGACTGCATCCACACCTGCCGAAACATACTTTTTTACATCGACCGGAGTTGATACACCAAATCCAATTCCTAGAGGTAGTTTTCTATTAACAATTTTTTTGGCATTTTTTATTGCATCTATAGTATATTTGTGAATTTTTGTTTGTACACCAGTTGTGCCAAAGACAGCAACCAAATACAAAAAGCCAGTGCTAGCCTTAGCTATCTTTTTGAGTCTATCATTCTTTGTATTTGGTGAAACCAAAAAGATTGTGTCAAGATTGTTTTTTTTAGCAGACTTAAGATACTCCTTTGATTCTTCAATGGACATATCTGGTAGGATAAGACCATCAATACCTGCACTTTTTGCTTTTAACATAAATGCAGAATATCCGTGTGTATAAAGGACATTCGTATACGTCATTAAAACAAGAGGAATATCAGTCTCTTTTCTAATTTTTTTCACGATCTTGAAAAATTTTTCAATCTTTGCACCTTTGTTTAATGAAACAGTACTTGCATTTTGTATGACAGGACCATCCGCTATAGGATCAGAGAATGGAAACCCTAACTCAAGAATGTCTGCTCCACCTTTAACAAGACCTCTAACTATTGATAGTGTTGCATTCTCATTGGGAAATCCTGTCATAATGTACGAAATCAATGCTTTTTCGTTCTTGGATTTTAATTCCTTGAACTTATCTTGAATTTTTGACATTTTTCCTTAGATATTGTTTTACGATGTCAATGTCTTTGTCTCCACGACCTGATAGTGTAACTACTATTGAATCAGATTTTGGTTTGGTCTTAGCGATTTTAATTGCATGTGAAATTGCATGGGCAGATTCTAGTGCGGGTATGATTCCTTCAGTTCTTGTTAGTGTTAAAAATGCATCAATCACCTCGCTGTCTGTTGCACTTTTGTATTCCACCTTGCCAACATCCTTCAAAAAAGCATGCTCTGGACCAACTCCTGGATAATCCAATCCTGCTGAGATACTGTGAGTTTCCTTAATCTGCCCATCATTGTCCTGTAGTAGATAAGTCATCATACCATGCAACACACCCTTTTTTCCTGCATTTAGTGTAGCAGAGTGTTTGCCTGTCTTCAATCCTTTACCGGCAGCTTCAACACCAATCATCTCCACACCGTCATCAATCATTGGATAAAATGTACCGATTGCATTTGAACCACCACCAACGCATGCAATTATTGTGTCCGGAACGTTTTTCATTTGTTTTTTTATTTCCTTTCCAATTATGGATTGAAAGTCACGTACCATCACGGGGTACGGATGCGGACCCACAGCTGAACCAAGCAGATAGTATGTTGTATCAACATTCGTTATCCAGTCACGAATTGCCTCATTAATTGCATCTTTGAGTGTTTGTGAACCAGATTTTACAGGATATACTTTACAACCAAGTAAATCCATTCTGAAAACATTTTGCTGTTGTCTGATAGTATCCTTGTATCCCATGTAAACCTCTGATGGCAATCCTAAACAGGAACAGGCCATTGCAGTTGCAACGCCATGTTGTCCCGCACCTGTCTCAGCGATTATTCGTTTTTTCTTCATCTTTTTTGCAAGTAAAGCCTGACCAAGTGTATTATTGATTTTATGCGCACCTCCATGAAGCAAATCCTCTCTCTTGAGATAGATTTTTGCACCACCTGCAAAATTTGTTAGATTTTCTGCAAAATAAAGCGGAGTTGGTCTTCCAGCGTAATTTTTTAAGTAATAATCAAGTTCATTTTGGAAGCTTTTGTCACCTTTAATTTTTTGATAATTCTCCTCAAGCTCTTCAACAGCTGGAACTAGTGTTTCTGGAATGTACTTTCCACCAAAATCACCAAACCTTCCATCCTTAGGCATTCCTATTTTCATATCGCATTCACCAAGTTTGATACACTATTTTGTATATCTGGGTTTTTCATTATACTTGTACCTATAAGAAATGCATCAGCACCACAATTGTGTAAAAAGTCTATATCATTTGTTGATTTGATTCCGCTTTCAGATACTATCATTTTTCCGTATACAGGTTCAAACGGCATTTTTTTGCTTCTCCACCTCCTCCTGTAATTGTGTAGAAGGTTTCTTGTGGTGTCAAGATTGATTTCAAGTGTAATTAGATTTCTATTATTAATCCCAACAATATCTGCTCTAGTTTTTAATGCATTTTCAAACTCCGTTTTAGTATGTGCTTCTAGTAAAATCTTCAGACCATTTCTATGACCATATCTAATCAGTTCGTCTATGTCATCAACAAAACCTTTGTCAAATAATGCCTGAATAAGTAAAAAATAGTCTGCGCCCATATTTTTTGCTGCATCAATCTGTATTTTGTCAATGATAATATCCTTCATTAATAATGGAATTTTCACGTTTTTTCTTATTTTGATAAAGTAATCCGGTGAACCATCGAATAGATACGGCTGCGTTAAAATGGAAAGTGCTTTTGTACCACCAGACATCATTGATTTAGCTATTTGCACTGGATCAGAGTATTTTTTAATTTTGCCTTCAGCTGGAGATGAAAATTTTATTTCAGTAATAAGAGATGCATGTTTGTTATCTCTTATTGATTTCTTTAAATCAATTTTTGATTTTGGTAATGTTTTAGTGATATTATAACATCCTTCATCAATTGCCTTTCGTGAATTCATAACTAATTTTTCTAGAACATTCTTCATAATTTTTTAGCCTCTTCTAATTTTTTTATGTCGCCACAGTTTTTTACAAAGTTTTCTAGTTTATCAAATGCCTTACCGCTATGAATAGCATTTAACGTTAACTCAACTGCATCAGTAAAACTATCTGCGATATCTGACACTATTAATCCACCAGCAGCATTTAGTGCGGTGATTTCAATTTTTGTTTTGTTTGCTGAGCCATCGAGTACAGTTACGAATGACTTTATTGCATCTTCTTTTGAACTTATTTGTATGTCAGAGATATTACCTTTCTGTAATCCAACTTTCTGAGGATCTAAAGTCATTTTTGTAATTTCATTATTTTTTAACATACAAATTTGGTTTTTAGATGTTGTAGATAATTCATCCATTCCATCAGCTGATCTTACCGCCATGATTGTCTCCGCATTTTTTCTTTTCAAAATTTTAACGATTCTTTCTTGGTAATCCTCCGAGAAAACACCAATGAGTTGGTTTTTTACCATGGCTGGGTTAGTTAGCGGTCCTAGTAGATTGAATGCTGTTCTACCACCAACAACTTTTCTAGCCTTTGCAACATTTTTCATTGCCGGATGAAATTTTTGTGCAAACATAAACCCTATACCAAACTTTTCTATTGTTTCATTTACTTTGTTAGGTTCGGAATTCAAATCGAACCCAAAGTATTCAAAAATATCTGCGCTACCTGATACACCAGATATTGAGCGGTTTCCATGCTTAGCAACATTTCCACCAGCACCAGCAATTACAAATGATGCAGCTGTTGAGATGTTGAATGTTTTGAGCTTATCACCACCAGTACCACATACATCAATGATTTTTCCTTTGCAATTTGGTGATATGTGCAAAGAATATTCTTCCATTTTGTTTAACATTGCAAGTAGTTCATCGTCTGATTCACCCTTTTCTGTTAAATTTTTTAGAAATTCTGCAACATTTTCATCAGATTGTGTTCCAGTGAGTATTTCATCCATCACGCTAGTCATTTGATCAATTGTCAGGTTATTTCCGTGAGAAAGTTGCTCTGCTAATTCTTTAATCATTTTTAACCCTCATTATGAAATTTTCCAAGATTTTTTTGCCTTCGTCTGTCATGATAGATTCTGGATGGAATTGCACACCCTCTATGAGATATTCTTTATGGCTAACACCCATAATTTCTCCGTCATCTTCAGCTACTGCAGTGATTTTTAACGAATCTGGAATAATCGTTTTGTCTCCAACAAGCGAATGGTAGCGGGTAGCCCTAAACGGGTTTTTTACTCCATTGAAAAGTGAATCACCGTAGTGTTTGATCATGCTTGTTTTACCATGTCTGACATTTCCTGCATTTACAACCTTGCCACCAAAGCAAGCAATAATTCCTTGGTGACCTAGGCAAACTCCCAAAATTGGTGTTTTTTGTCCAAGTTTTATTATTACATCCTTGCAAACCCCAAAATATTTTTCGTTTTCAGGTGTTCCTGGTCCTGGTGAAATAACTATAGCGTCATAATTTCTTTTCTTTATTTCATCAATAGTGATCTTATCATTTCTAATAACATCAGAATTTATTCCAAGCTCACCTAATCTTTGTGCAATATTGTAAACAAATGAATCGTAATTATCTATAATCAAAAACTTCATTTTTTTGCTCCCCCAAATCCTGCTCTCGTTAGTGCTTCTATCATTGCGCCTGCCTTGTATTCAGTCTCATGTACTTCATCATCAGGTATTGAATCAAAAACAATTCCAGCTCCAGCCTGTACAAAACCACCATTATCATCTGCAAAGATACTTCTAATTGCTATTGCAAAATCACAGCATCCGTTGAATGAAAAATAGCCAACTGCACCAGCGTATGGACCTCTTGATTCCGATTCTAGTTCATCAATTATTTCCATCGCTCTAACTTTTGGTGCACCTGAAACTGTGCCAGCTGGAAAAACTGCCTTAAATGCATCATACATGTCATAATTTTTATTTAGTTTCCCAACAACATGTGTTACCATATGTTGAACATGACTGAATTTTTTTACTTCCATAAGTTTATTGACACGAACAGTTCCATAATCACATACCTTTCCAATATCGTTTCTACCTAGATCAACAAGCATTGTGTGTTCTGCTAATTCTTTTTCGTCACTGATTAATTCTTGTCGGAATTTTTCATTTAATATGTCACTACCTACTCCTTCTGAAATTTGTCTTGTTCCTGCTATTGGAAATGTTTCAACTTGATCATTTGTCACACGTAAAAGCATTTCAGGACTAGAACCAATTGTTATTTTTTTACCCATTTTTAGATGGTAGAGATATGGAGATGGATTTAACGAACGAAGTTCTCTGTAAACTTTTAGATAATCACCATGACCTTCGAATGGAAACTTTCTTGATAGCACAACTTGGAATATATCTCCGTCATAGATGTATTTTTTTGCCTTTTCTACTATTTTAGAAAACTCACTGCCCTTTATGTCTAAATTAGGTCCATACTTAGGGGGAAGAAATTGACGAATGATGAAATCGCCAAAAATTGGTTCAGATGTTTTTATTTCGTCTACTCTATTTTCTTCATAATAAAAATATAGAGATTTTTTTTGTTTGTTATCAAACAGTATGCCGTCATTGTAAATTCCAAATTCCATTATTGGTTCCGTTGTATTGTGGCGTTTTGGAATTTTTTCCCATAATCTTATTGCATCGTAATTAATTATGCCTACAGCGCCACCAAGATAACGATATGTTTGAATATCAGTTTTTTTGACTAATTTTTTTATTTCTAGTAATGGATCATTTGTAACAATTGTTTCAATTGAGCCATCTCTGCTTTGTATCGTGACCTTGTCATAGTATCCCTTTACGATAAATTCTGGGTCAAAGCCCATAATCGAGGTTTCTGAGAGTTCTTCTGGACCTGTTAAAGATTCGAATAGAAAAGAGTATTCATAATTTCGGGATATCTTGTTATAAATTTCAAATTGGGTGCCAGTATAATCTAGAGAAATAATCCTAGGAGTGCAAGTGTGTCCAAATATGTCCACCCATGAAATTGAACAAAATTGAACTGTATTTAAACCATGATTTTGCTATTAGCAAAATTAGTGATAAAATATGAGTTTTTGAGTGTTAAATTGAGGTTTTTTAGTATGAAACTTCAATTTTTAAGTTTAAAAAATGTGTGTGAAACAAGGATTTAGCTGAAGAATACAAATTAAGCAATTAATCAATGAAAATCAATCGATCAGGTATTGGATCTATATTTTGTATATCTTGTATGAGTTCAATAAGTATTGGGATCCAAAAGTTAGCTATACACTCACAGCTAATTGGTCTTAAGGCAGCGTTAAAAATTTCGAATATTGTTAGTAAATAATATTCTGAATTAACGAATTTAAGACCTACTATTATTTTTACGGTATAGTACGGTACACTTATAATTAATTAAATCTGTTATATTATATGAAGAAGACCTGTATGAGATGTGGTACAACCGATTTAAGCTGGAATCAAGTACATCATCAATTAACAGGCAAATGGCAACTTGAAAACCACAAAGAATGCGGTAAAAATTAGCCTTTTCTCTATTTCAGAACGTCTGTGTAATACTCATCTGATTGGGCTTTATCATCAAAGTAGTTGCTTGGATCTGTCGTTGCGCCTTTTGCAGCAGAGCCTACCAAGAACGCATATTTAGCAAGTGCACCTGATTTGTAGTTTGGTTCACGCTTCTTCCATTCCTGACTTCTTCTTGTTAGTTCCCCATCCGGTATATTCAACTGGATGTTGTTTGTCTCAATATTGATCTGAATACCATCTCCATCTTTGACAAGAGCAATTGGCCCTCCAACGAATGCTTCAGGTGCAACGTGTCCAACCATAAATCCACGTGTTCCACCAGAGAATCTACCGTCTGTTATCATTGCAACTTTCTTACCCAATCCTTGTCCCACAATTGCTGCAGTTGTAGCAAGCATTTCTCGCATTCCTGGACCGCCTTTTGGTCCTTCATATCTAATAACTATTACATCTCCCTCCTTAATTTCACCTTTCGCAACGGCATCAAATGCAGATTCTTCACCGTCAAATACCTTTGCTTCGCCACTGAATTTTGTCATTTCTATACCTGCGGTTTTAATTACTGCACCTTCAGGAGCCAAATTTCCATGTAGTATTACAGCAGTTCCAGCACTATGTAACGGATTTTCAACTTCTCTTACAATTTGTTGATCAGTAGTTGATATTTTATATTGTTTGATATTTTCCTCGATTGTTTTTCCAGTGACAGTTAGTACATTACCATGAATTAGGTTGTTATCTAATAATTTTTTCATTATCAGTGGTATTCCACCTATTTTATCAAGACTATTCATAACATAACCACCACCAGGTTTCATGTCAGCTATATGTGGTGTTTTTTTCCTTATTCTTTCAAAGTCATCATATGTTAATTTTATTCCAACCTCATTTGCTAATGCAAGTAAATGTAAGATACCATTAGTAGAACCACCAACAGCATTTAACATTGTAATAGCATTTTCAAACGATTCAAATGTTAAGATATCACGTGGCTTGATGTTTTGCGCTAGTAATTCTGTGCATGCTTTACCAGTTTCATATACTATCTTTCCTCTTCTGTCATCTTCAGCTGGCGGACTTGCACTTCCAGGTAATGCAATGCCAATCGCCTCAGAAATTGATGCCATTGTATTAGCTGTAAACATTCCACCACATGAACCAGCATTAGGACATGCAGCATTTTCTATATTTTTTAATTCTTCTAGTGAAATCTTCCCCGCATCATACGAGCCCACTGCTTCATAAACATCAACAACTGTTAGCTCCTTTCCGTCTAACATTCCAGGCATAATTGTTCCACCATAAACAAAAACGGAAGGAATATTCAGTCTTGCCATAGCCATCATAGTGCCTGGCAAACTTTTATCACAACCAGCAATACCAACTAGTGCATCATATTGATGTGCTCTTACCATTAATTCAATTGAATCAGCAATGACCTCTCTGCTAACTAATGATGATTTCATACCCTCGTGACCCATTGCAATTCCATCGCTCACTGCAATAGTACTAAATTCTCTAGGTGTAGCTCCACCATCTTTTACCCCATTTTTTGCCTTTTGAGCAAGTTCTGGTAGATGAATGTTGCATGGTGTAGCCTCATTTCCTGTATGACAAACACCAACAAACGGTTTGCTAAGATCATCATCAGTCAGACCCATAGCTTTGTACATTGCTCTATGTGGGGCTCTAGCCGTCCCTTCAACTACATTTCTACTTGATATTCCCATTTTAAACATCTTCAATACATGTTACCGTAATTTAAATTCTAAAAATGTAAATTTCATTAACAAGTGTTAGATACAAAAAATATGGATTCTAAGGAACTTCAAACCTTTATTCAGGATGTAAAAGATGATTTAAAAAATTTAGATGCCCTAATTAATTATTATAATTTTTTAGGTCATCATAACATTAGAAGCATAGTTTTTAATCCTAAAAATGACTCAAGTTTTTTTGAGGGATCTGTGGTTGCAATTTTAGATCAGAGATACCGTGAATTCTTTCGAAGTAAATTCAATTGTGAAATTGATGAACTTACACGAGTAGATATACTTGAAATAATTAGGGCACATTTACCATATATTCGTAAAAAACTTGACGAATAACAGTTAAAGAAAATTATTTTTAAGATGTATTGTGTTGATTTAACCTTTAAGTATTTGTGAATCAAGTTCTCTTAACTGCTCTTCAATTTGTTCAGATGTTTCGCTACCATATGTAATCAAGATTCGATCACCTTCTTCAATAACATAATTATAGATATCTTTTACAAGTTCGTGGTTAATGTAAAACTTGAGTGAATAGTCTTCATTAGTACAAAACTGCCTACCATCTGGAAATATGAAACATGGGTCCACTGGCTTACTGGAATCAAATGGCTCATTGTAACCTATGCTTTCCCAACCAACAACAATGTTTAATGTATCAAACAAAAAACCAAGCGTTACTCCTGATGAATGTCTATGAATAGTAGAGCCATCACTATCTTCAAAGTGGATCCAACTATTTTTGATTTGGTAACTTGGCCCACCAAAGTTAAACTTGTCACCAAAAATTCTTACAAGTAAGGATGCATGTTCATGTTCATCACCAAGTCTTCCTGCATTAGGTGGAGAACCTGGTACATTGGAATCAGAATTGACGAAAACATATCCTGTATAACCAACAATTATTGCAATTAATACTAGAATGCCAGCAGCCTTAAGATTATTTTTACGTTTAACCTTTACTTGTTTAGCAACTTTATCCTCTCGTTCTTCTCGTCTTTCCTCCCTTGCTCTTCTTCCCATTGTTGGTAAAATTCATTTTTTACCCTATATAAGATATGAAACTACTAACATCTTTTTTTATCATCATACTAAATAAAAAAATTTCAGCTAGCTATGATTATTTCTCATGTTCTGATTCAAGAGAAATTTCCATTACTAACCATAAATGTCCTTTAACCAAAGTATATTCATAGTTTTTATTTTTAATGCTGGTTTTAAATAATTCAAAAAGACTTTGTGGTATATCTTCCCAGTACTCATTTTCTGTTTCAACCTTCAATATATCCTGTATTTGCATATTTAGAAGCCACTCATGAACTTCATTTTTAACTAATGAATCAGATTCGTACCTATCTCTAATAATAGCTTCAAGATGAAACTTCAATTTTTTCATTTGTTATAGATGATGCCAATATATTAATTGAATTTTATTCAGATAGTAACATTGTCAAAATGTATTTTTTGTGATATGATAGAAGGAAAACTCTCATGTCATATGATTTACCAAGATGATGATTGTATATCCATTTTGGATAAGTATCCCATAGATAATGGTCACTCACTTGTTATTACAAAAAAACCATATGAAAAATTAATGGATATGGATGTAGATGAAGTAGCAAAATTATTTTCCAAAATCCCAAAAATTGCTAAAGCAATTATTAGGGCAACTAATGCTGATGCATTTACTATTGCGCAGAATAATGGTAAAGCTGCAAAACAAATTGTACCTCATGTTCATGTACATATAATTCCAAGGTATAATACAACTGAAACATTATGGACAAAGCGAAAGATTTTAACAGAAAAGGAATTAGATGTTTTAGCACAAAAAATAAAAAATTGTTTAGAATGATTTTTTAATTTGTGTAATTTGGGTTATAACGTAAAATAGCTCCAATATTACCAAGATTTGATACCATAACACCATATTCGGAAACACCAGAAATTACTTCAATCTTCGTTCCTAATTTTGCTCCTAGTATTGAAAGATAATCCACGATATCTTGTTCTGATACTTCTATATCCAAAGATTTACACGATGAGCATGGAGAGTTTGCAAGTTCAGTTTTAGTCCGGATCACTTTTACCTGTTCGATAATTTTTTCTTGTGTATCATTACACCGATTGCATTTAGCTTCAATTCTATAAAGCCCAATTTTGTCTGTTACTATGATTGTATCAACAACATTATTTTTTAGATAGATTATAATTTCATTCAGACCATACACTCCTAAACCAGAATTACTGTTGATTTGTTTGAACAGTTTTTCAACAATTTGTTTTTCTTCAACCAATCTAAATTTAGAAAGAATGTCTGATGATCTATCAAAAGCTTCTCTTATTCCTTCTGATCCAGCATATGATGCATCAATAGTTGAAATAATCATGTCCTGCAATCTATATTCTAAATAATTATCATTAACAAACTCCTCTTTCGTAGGTCCAGGACCAGAAATAATCAGACCTTTAATTGAATAAATATCAATAAAATATTCTCGTGTAATTTGTGCTACCCTATTAAAATAATAAGTAAGTTCCATCTCTCTTAATTTTTGAAATCTTTTTGCAGATTGGCCCCCCTGCCTATGTTTACCCGCAACACCAGAGCTTGTTTCTTTTAAAACTTGAACTCTATCGCCATATAAGATTCCCCAGCCAGCATCTTTAGCGTCAATTGCCAAAAATCCAATTAAGTTGTCATCCTTTAACATATCTTTTAAGATATCAACATGAAAATGATCATCACATCTGTACAAGAATGTTTTTAGATCCTTTGGCGGATCAATTTCAAACACTTTTACTGTTTCACTACCTAGAGGTCCACCTTCTGCTCTTGGAAGTGCACCACAAAATATTACTAATCCTCTTTCAGGAGTTTTCTTGTATAATTTTAACCGCTGAAGAACTTTTGATAATGAATCAACAACATGTGTACGTGTAACATCAGATTTTATATTATCCGCAGTACCTTGCTCTTCCCTTAGATTTGTTATTACTTCATGTAGCTGTTTACCTTTTGGAATGTAGACAGTTATCAATTCAGTTCCACGTCCTGTGAATTTTGAAAGCTCTTGTAACGTTTTTCTTATCTTGTAAAGCTTAACAGAATCCTGTTTTGGTATTTCTATTTTTGGCAATTGTATCTATTTTTAAATTATTAATATTAAGGTAAATATTTTTAATAAATCATTTATAGAATTTAGTCATATTTTATGATCGATATTAGGATAGTTCTAAATTATTTCTAAAACAAGTTATATTGTAATTCAATTATGATAACTTAAATATCAATTTCATTTTCATGATAACATGTCATTTTTAATGCAGTCAACCAAGATTATTAATACTATTCCAAAAGTCGCTTTAGCTGTTCTTGTTACTGTATTTATCATTGGGTTGTTTGTTGTTGGGTTCGATCAAGGTCAAATTTTTAGCATAATTTATGGTGAATCAGCTTTTGCCGATCAGTTTCTGCATGAACTTACTCATGATATGAGACATGCAGCAGGATTTCCTTGCCACTAATTCAAATTGAATTGATTTTTAATCATTATTTGGATAAAGTATTACTTGTGAATTATTTTCATTAATAGAAATATTTGCTTTTTTAATCCTACTGCGATACATCTTTATTTTTTTCCCTTCATTTGTAATTTTAAATCTTTGAATTTCTACTATAGATAATTTTTCTAGATTTGATAGGGTTTTGTAAACGGCTGATAATGAAATCTGTAATTCATTAGCTATTTTTACTGCATCTTTTTCAACATTTATAATTGAAAACAATACAGCATGTGAACAAGTAGTTGTAAGCGCTTCTATAATCGCTGTTTAATATCATATTCATCAAGTTCAAGCAGTGTTGGCTTTGGAAGTAAGCCTCTCATAAAAATCAGTTAGCAGATAGTGAAAGCGTTGGTTCTGGTTTTTTAATAGATATTTCAGCCTTGTTGATTCTACTTCGATAAACCTTGAAACGTCTTCCTTTTTCTGATAAAATAGTTTTTTCTACTTGTACTAACGTTAAATTTTCTAAATCTGACAATTTTTTATAAACTGAACTTAGTGGGATTTTTAATGATGTAGAAAGGTCAGATGCAGTTTTACCTTTGCGTATGATTGAAAAAAGAATTACTCTTGATTCAGCATCTGCCAAAGCCTCAATAACTTTTTGAGTTATATCATATTTTTTTAGTTGTGGAAGAGTAATTTTACGCCGCATTACCAGTTAATTCACTAAGAATGTATTTAGACATATTGATTATTCACTATTCTAATAATATGGAATAGAAATTTAGAAATGACTCGTTATATTTCATATATGTCCTTAAAATCATGTTGTAATATTTTTTAATTGATTTTTTGCATCTGCCTGTTTAATTTCTCTAGCAATACGACGACCCATACTCATTGGCTCATCAAAAATTAAAGTAGTGTAGGGTGAACCATTCATGAAAATGTTTGTTCCAGCTACAATTCTAGCTGAAAATTCAAATGCACTAAAGTGTGCATTTTCATCGTATACACCTTCTATACAAAATGGTCCATTCATTCCAGGCGGAACAAGCTTTGCTGAAGCCTTTACAAAATTTTCTCCCATTGTATATACACTATCTAACAATGATTCACGTAATACAAGTGGACTATTTGCAATTACATTAAATGATGAAGATTTTTTCATATTAAGCTGACTTTCAGCTGGAATTCTTGCTAAACCCTCAATGTCAGATTCATGCCTTTTATCAACTCCAAAAAATTCAAGTTCTTGTTTTAGTGGAGAATAAAAAAACTGTAAGTAGGCTAAAACACCTGTAGTATATTCTTGAATATACAAATCATTGTCTCCATTAATTATTCCATCTTTGATCAATTGATCTCGATTTTTGTTGTATTCTTTTTCAGTGGAAGCAAGAAAATATCCCTTACCGCCAGCTGCTCCATGTCTTTTTGCAATAACAAGTCCATTGATCTCTTTAGGACTAGGTATAGATTTTGGTGTTTCAAGCTTTGCTTCCTTCATTAATTGTTCCTTTAATGTTCGATCAGATTCCCAACGTAAGATATATTTATTTCCAAAAACTGGCGTCTTGATTGATTCGATTTGTTCTGAATTCATTTGTGCTATTAGTGTTCCATGTGGAATCAAAATGGAATTATTTTTTCGAAGAACAGATTCACATTTTTGTTCAAGTATTTCTGAAAATGAGTCCACAAATATTAGTTCATCAATAAATTTGAAGCGTTGGTAAAGACCTTTTCGTTTTTTTTCACATATTAGAAGTGTTTTAAGCCCCTCATCCTTTGCGCCTTTTAAGAGCTGAAGTGCGCAGTGTGAACCTAGTGTTGCAACTGATATCAATTATAATATTATTTTAGTACATGCACATATGAAACTATGTATCATAACATTTGTAATAATCTATCAGAAATTATAATACACTAGTAATTAATTCTAATGTAATATCCTGTTTCATATATTTAGGAACCGCTTTGAATAAAAATTCTATTACATTATTTGGTAATATGTAGTATTTTCACAATTTTACATAGGAAAAACGATAATTGCACAAGCAATATGAATAATCATCTTTTATTTTCTATTCAGCATATTAATTTTTAATATTAATAATAAATAAATAAAAAAATTTTAGTGATTAATAAGCAGTATGGATAGATAAAGGAACATAATTTATAGTGGTGTAACAGCAATCCCTTATTGCAAATTTCAACATCATCAACTATGATTAAGGATGATACAAGAAAACAAATTTACCTCCAAATCATATCTGATCAATTTTGTATGGGAATAGTCTCTTCAATTATTGATGGGCCTAAAACTGCTGTTGAAATTTCTAAAGTGACAAATATTCCTATTAGTACCGTTTACCGAAGATTGCAATTTCTTCAGGAGCATAAGATGTTGAAAACTTCTGGTGGATTAAATAAGGATGGAAAATATTTTGTATATCTGAGTAAATTAAAAACAATCTCAACATTCTTTGATGGCTCAAACATAATGATTTCAGTTACACCAAACCTCAATTTCACAATTAACTAACAATTACTAAAAAATCATAATAAATACTCAAATTTAAAAAGTAGTGTAATGGTTGAGACCGAATTAGGAGAATGGCGTAGAAGCCATTATTCAAAAGAATTAGATCCGTCATTGGCAGAATCAGATGTAACTATAATGGGATGGATTTCAAGTGTAAGAAGTCATGGTAATATCACATTCTTAACAATTGTAGATAAAATGGGCGAAGTTCAAATAGTTGCAAAAAAGGGATCCTGTCCAGACGATCTAATTAAAAATTTATCAAAATTAAAAGAACATTCTTCTGTTGGCTTGATTGGAACAGTAAAGACTTCTGAAAAAGCACCAAATGGAGTTGAAATAATACCAAAAGATCTTCGGATATTTTCTTCTGTTGAGAAAATTCCTCCATTTGATCCTTATGCAAAGACTATCAAAAATATTGATACACGACTTGAGATTAGGGCAATTGATTTACGCCGAAGTGTGTTACAGAATGTTTTCAATGCACGAAGTAATGTGCTTAGATCAATCCGTCAATATTTTTATGATCAAAATTTTACTGAAATCAATACTCCAAAGATGATCGCTACCGCCACAGAGGGTGGTGCTGCGCTGTTTCCAATTTTTTATTACAATAAGGAAGCATTTCTTGCTCAAAGCCCGCAGCTGTATAAAGAACAATTAACAATGAGTTTTGAGAAAGTGTTTGAGATTGCGCCTATTTTTCGGGCTGAACCATCAAGAACAAACCGGCATTTGTCTGAGGCTATATCTATTGATTTTGAAGAAGCATATGTTGATTATAACGATGTGATGAAAAGAATTGAACAAATCATAAAACAAGCAATTTTGTCAATACAAGAGTTCTCTAAAGATAATCATGATGCTGATTTTACAATTCCTGAGATCTCAGATACTATTCCACAATATTCATACTCTGATTTATTAAAAAAAATTCAGGCTACAGGTGCTACGAGTCAATGGGGTGACGATCTGTATCCAGAGCAATTAAACAAAATTGAAATAACTGGTTTTTACTTTATCAAAGATTGGCCTACAGGTCCAAAACCATTTTACGTGAAGGTAAACAAAGATAATCCAAAAATCTCAGAGTCGTTTGATTTGATGTATGGTGATTTAGAAATTTCATCTGGTAGCACTAGAATTGAAAAAAAGTCAGAGCTTGAGGATAGAATGAAAAATAAAGGTATGAAGATTGACACATTTAGTTATCATCTGAATGTTTTTGATTATGGTGTTCCACCACACGCAGGGTGTGGAATTGGTCTTGAAAGATTAATGATGGCACTAACCGGCATAGAAAATATTCGCGACACAACATTTTATCCTAGGGACGTTGATAGGTTAACCCCATAGGTGAAAAATTTGGTTAATGAGGAAGAAATTTCTGAAGTTGCAAAATTAATGAAAATTGATCTTGCAGATCATAATGATCATATTAAAAGAGTACAAAAAATGCTTGAATATTTTGATATTCTAGATAATGCTGGTGTTGAATCTGAGGAAATCACTGTTCAAGAAACTGATTTAGATAAACTGAGAGATGATAAATATAATCCGTATGACAAAAATTTATTAAAATTTCTGAAGAGCTATCAGGGAAAATACGTCAAGGCTCCAAAGTTGAATTAAGTTGGATTTAGGAATTTCTGCATTAAGTTACGTAAATAGCATAAAGAATGCTGAATTTACTGTAGAAGAATTTATCTCAAAATCACTTGAGCGAATTAATCAGGTGGATGAAAAACTTCATGCATTCTTACGAGTAAATGATCTAGTAATAAAAAATGCAAGAGAAATTGATACTAAAATAAAATCGAATCAGAATGTTGGAAAATGTTATGGAATGCCTATATCTGTTAAAGATAATATTTGCATAGAAGGCTCAAAAACCACTTGTGCATCAAAAGTTTTAGAAAATTTTGTTGCGCCATATACCTCTACCGTAATTAGTAAACTAAATTCTGAAGATGCAATAATAATTGGAAAAACAAATCTTGATGAGTTTGCAATGGGTTTTAGCACGGAATTCAGTGCTTATGGGCCAAGTAGAAATCCTTGGAATACAGATTATGTTCCAGGTGGTTCCTCTGGCGGAAGCGGAGTATCTGTCTCTGCAAACGAATGCATTGCATCATTAGGTTCAGACACAGGTGGTTCAATTAGAAACCCAGCCAGTTTTTGCTCTGTAGTTGGATTAAAACCAACATATGGATTAGTAAGCCGTTATGGTCTTGTTTCATATGCTAATAGTATTGAACAAATCGGACCCTTGACAAAAACTGTGGAGGATTCTGCATTCTTACTAAACATAATTTCTGGAATTGATTCTAACGATAACACTACAGTAGATAACAAGAATCAAGATTATCTAAATAATATTGATGCTGGGATAAGTGGTAAAAAAATTGGAATAGTAACAGAAATGACAAATTCTGAAGGGCTTAGTACTGATGTACTAAATGCCACCAATGATGCGGTTAAGACATTTGAAAAACTAGGAGCAAACTGTGAGCAGGTATCATTACAAATGATTCCTTATACTGTTGCTGCATATTACACTATAACATCAACAGAAGCAGGAAGTAATCTAGCAAGATATGACAACATAAGATATGGATATGAATTTGATTCATCAGGCTTTGAATTCAATTCATACATATCACAAGCAAGAAGTAAACTTGGTCCTGAAGTTATACGAAGAATGATCTTAGGTGGTTTTGTACCATCAGCTGGACATGCTGGGAAATATTTTCTGAAAGCATTAAAGGTTAAATCTAAACTTATTGCTGAAATAAATCATGTATTTGAAAAATTTGACTTTTTAATTTCATCTACTGTTCCCATTCAACCATTCAAATTTGGTGAAAAAATTCAAGACCCTGTATCACTTATGATGGTTGATTTTAACACAGTTACTGCCAATCTTACTGGAATTCCAGCAATATCTGTACCATATAAGATTACAAACGGCTTGCCTATAGGAATTCAAATAATGGCAAATTGTTTAGAGGAACATTCACTGTTACAAGCTGCATACGCATTAGAAAAAACTGTAGATTTACCAAAGGTGCCAGTCTAGTGACAAAAATTGGTCTTGAGATACATTGTCAGCTAACAAAGCTTGAAAGCAAGTTATTTTGTTCATGTAAGGCTGATTATAGAGAGTTTGAGCCTAACACAAACATCTGTCCAGTTTGTATGGGAATTCCTGGTTCGTTACCATTACTGAATAAAAGTGCTGTTGAAAAAGCTACATTAATTGCAATGGCACTTGATTGTAAAACTCCCGGTAAAATTGCATTTTTTAGAAAAAATTATTTTTATCCTGATTTACCAAAAAACTTCCAAATTACACAGCTTAATGCATATGGAAATACAAGTATTGGTTGGGAAGGTAGAATCTTAGTAGAAGATAAGCAGATAAAAATTAGAAGAATACAATTAGAAGAAGACCCTGGACGATTAATTTACGAAGGCGCCACTGAAAAAACTAAACTCACATTGGTTGATTATAATAGGGCTGGAACTCCATTAGTTGAAATTGTAACTGATCCAGATTTTGAAACTCCTCATCAAGTTAGAGAATTTTTGAACATACTTTCAGATTTGCTTGAAAATTTGAATGTGTCAGATCCAGGACTGGAGGGCGCAATGCGTGCTGATGCCAATGTATCAATTGAAGGTGGTTCAAAAGTTGAAATAAAGAACATTGGCTCATTTCATGATTTAGAAAAAGCTGTTCATTTTGAAATAACAAGACAGCATAGTCTTGCAGAAAGAAAAATTGAGATTATTCAAGAAACTCGACATTGGGACGATCGACGAAAAATCACCGTCTCAGCAAGAACAAAGGAAGAAGAGGCTGAATACAGATATCATCTTGAGGCAGATATACCGTGGGTTCGGATTAATGATAACACAAAAAATCAATTACGAGCACAGATGCCTGAAAGCATCAGTTCCAAGAAGGAACGATACATTTCAAAATATGATATTACACCACAAGTTGCAGGCATCTTAGCTTCAGACAGATACTTTTCTGAACTTTTTGAAAAGGCAAACAACGAAACTAATGCGAAAGACGTTGCAAATATGATTACTACGGATATTATGGGATTGCTTGATACGCGAGAAAAGCGTGAAATATCAAAACTAGAAGCAGGGCACCTTTCAGATTTAGCTGAATGCGTCAAATCAAATAAGATTACCAGAGCATCTGCAAAGTTAGCTCTGGATGAGATTATAAAAAATGGCAAGCCATTATCACAGATAATTGAGGTTCTTGATTTGGGTCATCTTTCCGATGAATCTACACTATCTGATATTATATCACAAGTCTTAAACGA
This sequence comes from Marine Group I thaumarchaeote, assembly GCA_013390765.1. Taxonomy (GTDB): domain Archaea; phylum Thermoproteota; class Nitrososphaeria; order Nitrososphaerales; family Nitrosopumilaceae; genus Nitrosopelagicus. Next base: position 22,820 of record JACAST010000007.1, read on the forward strand.
AGAAGTAAAAGCAGCAGAAGATGCTAAACAAAATCCTGAAACAGTTAACTTTTTGGTGGGAAAAGTTATGCAAAAAACACATGGAAAGGCAGACCCAGAATTAACATTAACCCTTTTGAAAAAAAATCTTGATATTGAATAATACTAATGGTTTTAAAATAAACAATTCAAATCATAATATTACGTACTTTTTGACACAAAATAATGGAACCTAAAAAACGAATCTTAATTTTAGGCGGAGGATTTGCCGGAGTTGATTGTACTAGGATGCTAGAAAAGTATTTTCAAAACAGGGATGAGATTGAAATTACGTTAGTAAGTGATGATAATTTTCTGCTTTTTACACCAATGTTACCACAGGTTGCTTCTGGAACAGTTACCCCAAGACATATTGTGATGCCGCTTAGATCGTTATGTAAGAAATCCAGAATATACGAATTAGTAATTAGAGACATTGATCCAGTAAACAAACATGTGACTTTAGAGGGTACACCTGAAAAAAGAGGTGTTCGCATACATTATGATTATTTGGTTATTGCATTAGGAAGTGAAACCAATTTTTTTGGATTACAGAATGTTGAAAAACATTCATTCACTATGAAGACACTTGCTGATGCCTTATCATTAAGGAATAGGTTAATTGATATGCTGGAACAGGCAGAAAATGAAACTCGTGAGGAACTTAAACAACGCCTACTAACTTTTGTTGTAGTTGGCGGAGGATTTGCAGGTGTAGAAACAGCAGGAGAGATTAATGATTTTCTACACGATGCATTAAACTATTATCATAATATCAACAAAGTAGATATCAATGTAATAATTATTGAAGCGCTTTCTAGTATCTTACCTGGATTTAATAAAAAATTAGTAAAATTCGCGCATAACAAATTAGAAAAAAATGGAATTAAAATATTACTTGATACTATTGTTTCAAGCTTTGATGGGAAAATTGTAATTGTTAAAAAATCAGCAAAATCAACGTCTACCGTTAAATCAAAAATAAGCATTCCATCATATACACTTGTTTGGGCTGCCGGTGTTACTCCGGTTGAAATTATCAAAAAATCTATATTTAAAACAATGAAGGGACAAATAATCGTTAATGAATTTTTAGAGATACCAAATTTTTCAGGTGTATTTGCAATTGGAGATTGTTCACGGTTTGATGAATCGATTAACAAAAGTTATCCGCCCACGGCACAGTTGGCAGAGGCACATGCAAAATTAGCGGCATATAATATCAAACAAATAATCAACAACAATGAAAAAAAGAAATTTGAATACAATTGGAAGGGCCAGAGTGCAATCATTGGAAAGCGTTCTGGAATTACTGAGGTAATGGGTTGTACAGTGACTGGCTTTTTAGCTTGGCTAATATGGATAAACTACTATCTATCAAAAATGCCAAACTTAGAAAAAAGATTAAGGGTTTGGTTGGATTGGAATATTGATTTGTTTTTTAGAAGAGATATTTCTAGATACGGCTTTAAGAGAAATGTTTTAAAAGAATATCAAGAGTTGGATGAAGTCGATGACGTATGGTAATGTATTATAATTTTTCAATCAATTTTAAAATACCGAATGCAATTTTTTCAAACTGAGTTTTTCTTTCCATTGACACCATTAAGATGTTATTTTTCATAGGAAAGCTCATCACAATGAGTTTTTCCCTAAATGACATGGCGAACTTTACTTTTCCAAGATCATCGTCAAATTCACTTCTCATCTTAACTCTTAGTGCAAGCTCCATGTAGAGCATTTCGTCTCTTTTTCTATCTCCAAGTCGTTTTTTACTTGGTATCATACCACCCGCAATTAGTCTACCTCTAGAGTTGATTATACCTGCAAATCTAACATTGGAATCAGCTTTTTTAGCAAGTTCACATAGTTTTTCATAATCCATAGTTGTCAATCTTGTGCGATCTATTTATTGCGATCTATTTTTTAGTAATTATATGCAAAATGAATCCAACATAACTGAGTATTATAAGAAAACAGCAATGTTTTGGTCTGATATGATTGCAATGATGTCATCAAAGCCTACAACACTTATTGCTGTTGGACCAATTCGTAATCTTTCATCTAATTTGAAGAAAATTACAAGTGAGCTAACTGAAGCAAATAAGGAGATTGTAGAATTTAATAATTTTTTGATTGAATACTATAAACAACTATCAGATACATGGACTAGTGCTCAAAAAGAAGTGGCATCGAGGGCACCTAAAATACCACAAAACGAGGAAAGTGTGGAGGCTTATAAAAGAGTCTGGATAGACATTTTTGAGAATAGCTTCACTGGACTGTTTGATTCTAAAAAATTCTCAGAAAATTATAATGGACTTATTTCAACAGAACTTGATCTTCTGAAAAGATGGAATGCAATAACAGATGTAATGTTAAAATCTGCTAATTTGCCAACTAAGCAGGAGATAGATGAAATATACGTGGAGATTCATAGCCTAAAGAATCGAATTTTTAAGCTAGAATTATCTAAAAAGAAAACTGAAAATGCCAGAAAATAAATTTAACCCAAAAATTATTGGCGAATTTCTAAATTTTGGTCGTAACTTAGTAGAGGCTCCTATGAAAGTCTCTGTGCCACATGAGGTTAAGATTGGTTCAACACAATTTGATGTTGCATACAAGGAAGATAAAATGCGCTTGTTACATTTCAAGTCGCTTACATCAAAGCAAATTAGAACACCATTACTTATTTCATATGCAATTGTTAACCGGTATCACATTTTTGACATTGACCCAAAGAAAAGCTGGATAAGAAACTTGCTTATGCAAGGATTTGATGTTTATTTGATTGATTGGGGAACACCATCCAAGATTGATAGATTTCTAGGATTTGATGAATACGTAAATGGTTACATGGATAACTGTATGGATTTTATTTGCGATGAAACTGATGTGGATAAGGTATCAATTCAGGGCTATTGTACGGGTGGAACATTGGCCACTGTATATTCATCGCTTCATCCAGAAAGGGTCAAAAATTTAATCGCAACTGCACCAGTAATTGATGGCTGGAAGGATACAACAGTTGTGAGTAACATTGCAAAATATTTTGATGTTGACAAATTAGTGGATACGGTAGGAAACATGCCACCAGAGTTTATCTATTTCTGTTTTTCAATTTTAAAGCCATTTGAGCAAGGTGTTGAAAAATACTTGAAATTTTTGAATAATATAGATAATGAAAAATACGTTGACAGTTTTCTAAAAATTGAAAAGTGGCTAGATGAGACTCCACCTATTCCTGGCGAGCTTTTCAAGCAGTGGATAAAGGGCATTTATCAAGATAACTTGTTGATACAAAACAAGATGTATGTTGGGAATAAGCATGTTTCATTAAAAAATCTCAATATGCCCATTTTTACTCAGGTTGCTGTGGGTGATCATTTAGTTTCACCAGAATGCAGTATGCCATTACATTATGCAGTCTCAAGCACTGACAAGATATTGAAATTATATCCCACAGGACATGTTGGAATGATAGCTAGTTCATTCAGTCAAAAAATCGTCTTACCAGAGCTTGGCCAATGGCTCAAAGAAAGGTCATAAATAAAAAAAGGTGACATTCACACTAGTATCTTGGTGTGAATGCGGTTATCCAAGAGTGCATTACACTTTTGTTAAGATCAGCAAAAGCCTTTGCATTCTCGTTGAAGGTCTTGATATTCT
>JACAST010000028.1 GCA_013390765.1 Marine Group I thaumarchaeote
GAAAAAATTATTGCTCTAATTGCTAGTTTCAAATCTGCACTTGGTGTTACAATCATAGCGTTATTTCCACCCAACTCCATTATCAGTTTACCAAATCGTTCAGTAACGTATTTGCTTAATGTCCTACCCATTTGGGTGGAACCAGTCAAACTTACTAGATTAATATTTTTGTCTTTTGCTATCCATTCAGCCTGTTCTTTATGTCCAATAATAATTTTGAATATGTCTTCTGTTGAATCACTGTGTTCTGAATGCTTTATTGCTCGCTGCCAGATTTTATAACAAGCAATAGCAGTTAATGGTGTTCTCGGTGAAGGTTTCCATAGTGTAGCATTACCACAAATTGTTGCTAATGCAAAATTCCAACTCCATACTGCGACTGGAAAATTAAAAGAAGTAACAACACCTAAAATACCAAGTGGATGCCAAATTTCTTGAATTCTATGACCAGGCCGCTCAGATGGCATTGTTAAACCATACAATTGTCTTGATAATCCCACAGCGAAATCACAAATATCTATCATTTCTTGCACTTCGCCTAAACCTTCTTGTAAAATTTTTCCGCTTTCAATAGTAACTAATTTTCCTAATTCTTGTTTAGATTTTCTTAATTCATCTCCAAATAATCGAATAAGTTCTCCACGTTTTGGTGCAGGAATTATTTTCCATAAATCTTGAGCCTTTTTTAAGACGGATACCTTTTCTTCATATTCTAATCGATTTGATATCTTTATCTTCGCTAGCAAAGTTTGATCTATTGGAGTCACAACTTTAATTTCAGCATCTTTTATGCCGCTTGTTTTTTCATCAAACGAAAATATCTTTTCAGATGTATCAGTTTCAAGATAATTTATAGAAAAATCTTTCAAATTCTTCATTTCAAATTTTTCTAGTATATTTTCAAATTCTTTATTCTTCATCTTCCCTATCTATCAAATAAGTAATTATTTTTAAAAGGTATCATTTTACATCATTTTTACATGAAAATTGACAAATATGTATTTGGAGGTTTGAAAACAAAAAAAGAAAAGAAAGATTTAACAGAATTTTTTAGACATGAGACAACTGCGGAATATGGTGGATACCAAATGTTTGACGGAACCAGAACTCATCTAATGCATAATCCTGAAGAATTATCTGATTTCATATATTTTTTAAAAAGTTACGAAAAAAAGAAAAGAAAAAAAATTCGTAACTTTTTAGAAATTGGATTTAATTCAGGTAAAGTGAACACAGTTTTAAATAAATTTTTTAATTTCGAACAAATAGTTGCAGTAGATAATTTTACTGCTGATATCAGTAGTACAGACTTAATGGCGAATCTTAGAAGAAAGAATTTAACTTTGATTTGTGGAAATTCAGATAAAAAAGAAACTCTAAGAATTATAAAAAAATTTCAGCCTTTTGATCTTATTTTTGTTGATGCAAATCACGAGTATATGGGCACAAAAAAAGATCTTAGTAATTATTGTACAATGTTATCAGATCATGGTATATTGGCTGTACATGACATTCATAGTCTGGAATATCCAGGTGTTAATAAAGCTTGGAATGAATTTAAACTTCAAAATAATTTTATGTTCAAGGAAATTGTTAATAAAAAATATTATTTTGTTTGTGGTGTAGGATTGGCTATTAAGAAACCCTAATCTTTAGTACATTTTAACAAAATCATTGGTTTTGAATTGTTTTCTATATACATTTCCTGCAGTAAAAACTCTATCTTCAAAAACTATATCATTATCTCCAACACCTAACAAAAATTTTTCTATGTCAGTAAGTTCTTTCTGTGTAATTTCGTCTAAATAGATTCTTTGATTCAATAGTTGTGGCGTATTTTTACGTCTTATATCTAGATACAAAACACGTCTTCTGTTTCCATTAATGTTAGTGGTTCCGCTATGCCAAAGATTTGCATCCATTAGAACAATACTTGACTTTTCTACGTCCAAAAATATTTCATCCTTATGTGAAGATTTATCCTTTAGATTTTCTTCAATCCAACCAGTTTTTTGATGTGTTTTTGGAACAACACGCATACACCCATTACTTTTATTTGCATCATCTAGAAAAATAAATGCTACAATATTTTGAGTTTTTTCATTTTCACTTTTTTTCGGTATCCAATCTATATGAAAGTCCTGTAATCCAGTTCCTTTTTTTGGTTCGCGCATATCCAAAGCACCTATTTTTATATCATCCCCAAGAATAGAATAAACAACTTTCAGAATATTTTTTTCGTATAATAATTTTAGAAACAATTTATGTTTATTGAATAAGTTTGCTAATCTATAGGCTCCTGGCTGAAAATCTTTTTTGTATTTCATATATTCTTCCTTGCCTTCCCATCCACCTCGCCAAGATTCCTTTTGTAGCAATAAATCAATAATTTTTGTATACTCATTGATATTCTCAGTTATTAGCTCAGATTTTGGAATAACACAATATCCATTTTCATTAAAAAATTTTGCCAGTTGTGTATCTTCGGAATTTATTTTGTAGCCTAACTCATCAAGTATTGCCTTTACTGAATCAATCATAATGCAAAACCATGAATAGTTGAATTAAATTTTGCTAAGAATTTCATTTTTCACTAACATCAAAATTTTGTTTTTTTCAAAAGCCTAGCAGGAGAACCAACTATTACAGAATTTTTTGGGAAATTTGACATGACTAAACTTGCAGTGCCTACAATGCAACCATCTCCAATTTCACAACCCGCATCTATTACTGAATTTGGTGCAATCCAGCAGCCTTTGCCTATTTTTGCTCTGCCACTAATTACACTACCAGCAGTAATCTGGGCAGCTTTTTTTACAATAGAATTATGACCAATATGGACTATATCATCAATTTTAACATGATCTTCAATAATAGTTTGATCGATCTGAGATTTTTCTACAGTACAGTTAGAACCGATCCAAACATTATCTCCAATTAGAACAGAACCCAAATGCGGAAAATGAAAAAATTCATCAGCATCAAAGTAGAAGCTGAAGCCTTCACTACCAATTGTAGTGTTGGATAGTATCACCGAGTTTGAACCAATTTGTGTTTTACCATAAATACACACATTGGCAAGTATCTTGGTTTTATCACCAATTTTTACATTGTTTCCTATATAACAATGTGGACCAATGTAAACATCCTTTCCAATAGTTGAACTCTTTTCAACAACAGCAGTTTTGTGTATACCAGGACTAAATTCATCTTCCGTAAAAAATTTCATTGCAACACGTTGAAAATCAAGCCTAGGATTTTCCGAAGAAATTATTGGGATGTTTATTTTGTTTTTAATTTCATCTGTAGTTATAAGAGCAATATTTTTGAATTTTTCTAATTTTTTCAGATCATAGTTAACATTATCTTTTATTTTAAATTGATAATTTGCTAGTTCTGAGTAAAAAAGTAGAGAGTTATTTTTAACATTATTAAGAGAACTTAATGAAGTTATATCGAAATCTTTTCCTGTATAACTAGTTTTTAAAAATTTAGCTATTTTTTTTATAGAAATTTTATTTTTTCTTGGCTGATACATTTTAGTTGTTTGAGATCTCTATAACTCACTTAAGTATTTTAATACACATTCATATCTTAATGTAAAGCATTCATTATACAAAATCACCAATTTTAAGCAAATCCCCCTTTGAAATTCTTTTGGCAGATTTTTTTCCAAAGATTTCTTCAATCATGATAGCTGATAATCCATTACCAGGTCTTCTTAGCCCAATATTATTTTGATCAAATGATTCTCCTTGTTTGATATCACACAAGGCTACAATGCTCCTTCTTGCTAAAATTTTTGTTTTTTCTTCTTTTTCCGTTGGCTTAACTTCTTCAGAACCTAACATGGTAGTTGCGGTTCTAATTGAATCAACCCAATTTTTTAAACCCTCAGGATCTTCAGAAAACCAGTGATCAGGACCTGGCAGATTTTTATCTAGCGTAAAATGCTTTTCAAACACTTTAGCACCGAAAGCAACAGCAAGAGAAGAAGCTAAAATTCCCTGTGTATGATCAGAATATCCCAATGGAATATTTGGAAAAGATTTTGACAGCGTTTTAAGTTTTAATAAATTTACATTCATGGGTATAGTTGGATACTCTGATGTTGTAAGCATCAAAATTGTTGGGTAGTTTTCGAATGAGCCAATTGCCTTCAATGTTTGTTGGATTTCGCTCAAATTAGCCATACCACAAGAAATTATCAAAGGTAAACCAGTAGTAGAATAATCTTTCAATAACGGAATATTAGTAAAATCGTCAGAACCAACTTTTATTGCTGGAATACCTAATTCAAGTAATAAATCAAGGTCAGAACGATTCTCTGGAGTGGATAAAAACAAGATCTTTGTTTCATCACATTTTTGTTTAATTTTAATCCATTCTGTTTTTGAAAACTCGCACCTTTTGTACATTTCAAACACGGATTCAGTAACCTCTTTTCCTTGTGATTTGTAGGTATAAGTTAACGATGAATTAGCGACAATCCCTGACGCTTCAAAAGTCTGAAATTTAATAGCATCCGCTCCTGCAGCTTTTGCAACATCAATCATCTCTAACGCATTTTCAATTTCACCATTATGATTAATTCCTGCCTCAGCAATTATGAATGGCTGACAGCCTTGACCAATCAGTTGATTATTTAATTTAATTTTAGTCATATATTTCACCATTAAGTAGATTGTAATAACCTAATCTTTTTAGCAACACGAACACTTCCGTTACCATCAACAACCTTCAACGAGTTTTTCGATATAGTTTGTAGTTTTTTTATGTCTAGGTTTTCAAATATTTCTACATATTTTTTAACTGACAAATTTTTTGCTAAACCCACATTAATTAGACACTCTTTTTTTGCTAAGGCTTCAGTAGTTTCTTGTTGATGATCTGCTACTATCGAAACTATTGTTGGAAGACCTAAACAAAACCGTTCCCATGTTGAACTACCTCCTGCACCTACAGCTAAATCCGCTTTACACATTAATTTACCAATTTTGTATACATTTTGATAAAATTTAGCGTTAGGAATAGAATTGCATAACTGTTCAATTTTATCTTTATTTTTGTCTGAATTACTTATAACAACATCAATTTCTTTAAGAAACTGTTTTTTAGTTTTTAGAATTTTTATTGCAGATAAAACTTTTCCAGTTTCATTAGTAGGGTCGCTCCCACCAAATGATATTAAAATATTCTTGAAATTTTTCCTAGGTTTTACTATTTTCCTCAGATCAGAAAATTCATTTCTTAATAACGCATATTTTGGACCTAACAATTTAATACATTTTCTTGAAACTAATTTATTGTATCTGGTCTTTAAATTTTCATTATAATTTTGATCTAATAATAAATCGCTATTATGTTTCCTTGCCAAATCATCTATAACAATAATTTTATTAACATATTTTCGCAGACTTTTTTCCCATTTAAAATCTAAATCATAATGATCAACTAATAGCCAAGATAATTTAGCCTTATGTTTAATTATGATTTTAGCAGTTTGATTTGCATCATTTTTAATAATCTCATTCTTTTTGGATTTTGAGTAGCTGTTTTGAATGTAATAAACCGTGAAACCCTTATTCACAAAAAGTCTCGAAATATCTCCCTTCGTTTTTTTTGAAATAAAACATAGTTCAAAATTCATTTTTTTAAGAGCTTGTGCAAGTGATAAACAACGCATGGCATGACCAAGGCCAATGTCAACACCTGAATCAACACGGATAAAAATTGTATATCTTTTCATACTCATGTTTTTTTACCTAAATTTAATAATCTACCCACAAATCAATGATAACAGATTTTAATTTTAGGTATTTTTTGATTAAATGTGAAAAGAAAAATTAAGTTATTCGAACCAAGTATTGGAAAAGATGAAGAAAATGCTATAAAACGTGTTTTGAAAAGCAAGTTCTGGGCGTCTGGTGCTGGCACAGGAAAAGTACTCGAGTTTGAAAAAAAATTCAAAAAATATGTAAATTCAAAAAACTGTATTGCAGTTAACAGCGGAACAGCTGCATTAAATCTAGGACTTTCCATTTATGATATTAAAAATAAGGAGGTCATTCTTCCTTCTCTAACATTTGTCGCAACTGCTAATGCAGTTATCATGAATGGCGGAAAACCTGTTTTCGTAGATATTGATCCTTACACACTGAATATAGATACAGAGAAAATTGAAAATTCTATATCTGAAAAAACCAAAGTTATCTTGCCTGTTCATTTTGGTGGATTATCATGTGATCTTGATAAAATAAATTCTCTTTCAAAAAAATACAATCTAAAAATTATAGAGGATGCTGCACATGCTGCAGGAGCCAACTACAAAAATAAAAAAATTGGTTCACATGGAAATGCAGTATGTTTTAGCTTTCATCCTATAAAGAATTTAGCAATGCCTACCGGTGGGTTAATTTCTATTAATGATAAAAATCATAAAAAAATTCAAGAGTCATTATATGCAAAACGATGGTGTGGAATTACAAATAGAAAAAACACAAACTATGACATAAAACAAATTGGAAATAATTATTATATGAATGAATTTTCTGCAGCTATTGGTCTCGTTCAATTAAAAAAATTGGATAAACTAAATACTATTCGTAGAAAAATTGCGAGAAGATACTCTCAAGAGATTAAAATAAATTCAAAAATGCAATTTGATAAACACTGTTCTTACCATCTATACTGGATTTTAGTAAAAAATAGGAATGAATTTCAAAAAAGAATGAATGAACATGGAATTGAAACTGGAACGCATTACAAACCGATCCATACATTTAGTCTTTACAAATCAAAAATTAAACTAAAAAATACGGAAAATATAGGAAAAAAGGTAGTTAGCATTCCGTGTCACACAAATCTTAATGAAGCCGAAATTGGAAAAATTATACGATTAACGAATAAATTTTCATAATATCTTAATCGCAAAAAATTTAACTGTCTTATATGGTCAATAAACATTTACTGGAAATGAATTCAAATGTTAAGTTAAAACAAGTAACAAAAAATGACATATTGTTCTTATATGAACTTCTAAAAAATAAAGATCCCAGTACAAATATTTCACATAAAAAAATGCCTAGTTATGATGAACATGTAGAATTTGTAATGTCAAAACCATATACTAATTGGTATATTATTGAATGTGATAAAAAAAATGTTGGTACAATTTACTTGTCAAAACAAGATGAAATTGGGATATCTATCAACAATGATTATGAGTATGATCAAATTGTCAAGACTGCGTTAAAATTACTTATGAAATTAAACCCACGAAAGCGTTATCTTGCAAATGTAAGTCCAAATGACGTAAGATCACAAGAATTTTTATTAAAAAACGGATTTACTGGTTTAGAAAATATCTATGAGAGAGGCTAATCGCCGTCACGTAGAAATTGCTCAGAGATCGACTTGAGAAAAGTAAACCCAAAATGATGAAAGAAGATGAGTTATTATGAGAAATTTTCATTTAAGAAATGTTCCTAGTTTTACAATGTACTGATATACATGATTGTACTTGTATCATAAACTTTAATGCGTAAGGTTATTTTACCCAATTTGAAATCTTTGCTTATGTTTGAAAATAAAAAAATCTTAATTACTGGAGGTACTGGCTCACTAGGTACTGCTCTTACTACTAGGTTGCTTACAACAGATGTAGATACAATCAGAATTTTCAGTAGAGATGAATTAAAACAAAGTCAAATGGAATCACGTTTCAACGACGAACGTCTCAGATTTCTAATAGGCGATGTTAGGGATAAAGAAAGGCTAGAAAAGGCTGTTGAGGATGTTAATATTGTAATACATACTGCAGCATTAAAACAAGTGCCGGTTATTGAATACAACCCATTTGAGGCCATTAAAACAAACGTTCAAGGTGCTCAGAATCTGGTGGAAGCATGTTTAAACAAAGATGTAGAATTTGCCTTAGCTATAGGTACGGATAAGGCAGTTTCACCATTCAATACTTATGGTGCAACAAAATTACTTATGGAGAGATTATTTGTATCGGCTAATTATTACAAAGGCTACCACAAAACAAAATTCGCATGTGTGAGATATGGAAATGTGTTGGGAAGTAGAGGCTCAATAATACCAAAATTCATTGAGCAAATAATGTCTGGAAATAAAATAACAATCACGGATCCAAATATGACTAGATTTAGTATTACTATGGATCAAGCATTAGATTTGATTTTTAGAGTAATAAAAAATGCTGTTGGTGGAGATGTACATATACCAAAACTTGACGCATATAGAGTAGGAGATATCAAAGATGTATTATTGGATTTAATGGATTCTAAAAATGAAGAAGAAAGGATACCTGTAAGAATTGGAGAAAAACACCACGAGATATTAATCAATGTACATGAAATAAGAAATACGTATGAAAATCAAGACAACGATTATGTAATTTATGAAAATCAATTAGCCAAAGATCAATCAAAGAATATCCCTAATGCTAAGAAAACTACATTAACTGCGGAATATTCCTCAGATAAAGTAAAAATAACATCAAAAGAAGAGCTTAAAGAAATTCTTAGCAAACAAAATTTCATTCCAAAGAATTTTTAGAATTGTATATCTTATTTTGATAAAGTTATTTTGTGGCTATTTTAAATGAATGATTTAACGCGTAGAAATACTGTTTTGTAGTACCTATATCAAACCATTTATTATTTCGGAAATTATAGGCGGTAATTTTGTGATTCCAATCCAATAATGTGCTGATTGCATCAGTCACCTGTAATTCATTATTATGACCCAAACCAGTTTTTTCTAATGCCTTAAAAATATCTGGCTTAAGAATGTATATTGGTAAAATTACTAAATTACTTTTAGGTTTTTTTGGCTTTTCAGCTACATGAAAAACAATATCAAGTGGCATTCTTTTTTTTGTTTGTGCTATTCCAAATCCTTCTAAAGATTTTTTACGCTGAAAAAGTAAAGTGGCTGTAATTTTTTTATCATATTGTGATGATTTTATAAAATCATTGAGAAAAGAGTAATTAGGAAAATAAGCATCTCCAGTATGCAGTAGAAAAGGCTCATCACCTACAAATTTTTTTGATGCAAGTAGTGCATGACCAAAACCCATAGGTGAATTTTGTGAAATCCATTTAATTTCACATTTTTCGAATTTTTTATAGAATTTTTGTAATGCTTTAACAAACCTTTTGTCAAATTGATTATTTCGTTTTTTTAGCAGTTTGATATATTCTTGATCTGGTAGCATATGATTTAAAATTGATTTCTTATTTTTTGTCCCTACTATAAAGCAGAATCTCCTAAAACCATTATCATACAAATTTTCAAAAATAATTTCAATCAGTGGTCGAAGTAATGGTTCTGTATTTCTATCAAATGACATATCATACAGTGGAAGTAAGGTTTTTGGACTGGCTTTTGTAGCTGTTAAAAGACGTGTTCCTAAACCTGCGGTTGTAATCACAGTAGTTTTCATAAAAGAATCCTATCCTAGATATATAATAAAATAATGATCATGTTATAACAGAGATTTCATAATAACTACATTTTGTCTAACTTAGTTTGGAATTTTCTACTAACCTTATACTTTTAATCACCTTTGAACATTCTTCTGTATCTATAGAGGATGATGAAGATATGACCATTGGATGTATAGTTCAAGCCAGAATGGGTTCTACCAGACTTCCTGGCAAAGTGTTAATGGAAGTCATTGAGGGAAAACCAGTCTTATACTATGTAATTAACCAGTTAAAATATTGTAAATCTTTTGAAAAATTAATTATTGCAACTACTACATTGCCAGAAGATGATAAAATTGTCCAATTCTGTACAGATAATAATGTAAATTACTTTAGAGGTGATTCAAAAAATGTTCTTGAAAGACATTATAGATGCGCAGAAAAATTCTCACTTTCAACAATAATTCGAATGCCATCTGATAAACCACTTCTTGATCCTGAGGTTGTGGATAAAGTAGTTGAGACATTTAATACAAATTATTATGATTATGTTACTAATTTTTTACCACCTACATTTCCAAGTGGAACTGAAGTGGAAGTAGTTTCATTTGGTTCTCTGAAAAAATCATGGGAAAAAGCAATACTATCATCAGAAAAAGAACATGTCACAGAGTACATTTATAATCACAGAGATGATTTCAGGATTTTCAATGTGGTAAATTCAGAAAATCTTTCTAATTTTAGATGGGCAGTAGATAGAATAGAAGATCTTAGACTAGTTAGAGAAATCGTTTCAAGAATGTCTAAAAGCCCAATTTTAATAAAAGATATTCTCGAATTATTCATAAATGAACCGAGTCTTGTAGAAATTAACAAACAAGTAGATGGAAATGAAGGTGTTACCAGATCCGAAACGGAAGACAAAGAATTTCTAGAATCTAAAAGTGGATTCAAATAAATATTAGTTTAAAAATTAGCAGACAATTTGGTAATACTTGTAACTGACAGCTCCGGATTTGTTGCACAGTCATTAATTCCTAAATTGGAAAAACTTCAAATTTATTGAGATATTTATATAATGCTATAAAATATTTAGAGTTATAATAAAGTGAATAATAAAAATACAAAACATTGATTAATTGTCAGAAAAAGTTCTTGGGGAGTTGAATACACTGATATGACTCCACAAAGTACAGAATTTAGAAAAAAAATAGTAAATCAAAAATTTCCATTACTAATTACTTTTTGTTTTCTAATCATTGTATCATATGTTGCTTTTTTTCATCATAATTTTTGGATAGTTGATCATGACGGAATAATCTATCTTACAGCTGGGGAACAAATACTAAACGGTGATGGAAAAAATGTCCTCTTAGTAAATGCTCCAGTTGGGGGACCAATCATGTATGCAGGTATAAATTCATTTTTTAATGATGGTTTTTTTACAATGAAATTGGTTTCAGTTTTAAGTTCCACAGGAATGGTATTCCTTTCATATAATATAATGAGGAATGTTTTTGATTCAAAAATTGCTTTAGCAGGACAACTTTTGTTTGCTTTTTTTCCATGGGTTGGTCTCTTTGCGATTCAAGCAGAAAATGAAATGTTTCCACTGTTTTTAATAATGTTCTCTTTGTATTTTATTACAAAGAAACATCTACGAACATATGAAATTATTATCATTGGTTCTTTAATTGGCATTGCCTTTATGGTTAGAGCACAACCTATAGTTGTTTTATTTACTGCTATAATCTATCTGCTAATAAGAAATAGCAACATTCGTATCAATCTTTATCATGTTGGATTAATTTTAGCGTTTTTCATAATTTTTGTAAGTCCTCTAATTGCCTATAATTTTT
>JACAST010000034.1 GCA_013390765.1 Marine Group I thaumarchaeote
CAAACAGACTCTTACAAAAGCATTAAAAAAATCAGATTATGCTGAAATTAGATTTGACTTTCTAAATCCAAACGTAGTACCTGAAGCATTACACTTGATCAGGAAGGATTTAAGAAAATGTGTTGGTACGTTGAGACCAATTTACGAGGGGGGAAAATTTTCTGGTAGTGAGAAAAACAGAATTTCAATTATAAAATTAATTGCTGAATATAATCCGTTTTTACTAGATATAGAATTTAACGCCTTAAGAAAAAATAAAAATCTCCAGCATTATCTCAAAAGTACTGAAACAAACATTCTTGTTTCTTGGCATAATTTCAATCAAACGCCAAACATTTCTGTGCTAAAAAAGAAATTATTAGAAATGAAAAAATTTTCGAATAATATCAAAATAGTTACAATGGCAAAATCAATTAACGATGGATCACGAATATTATCATTATACAATTATAGCAATAATGTAAGACTGGTTGCGTTTTCAATGGGAAGTTTTGGAAGGTTATCACGTTTACTTTGCTTGCTTTTAGGAAGTCCATATACGTACGTTTCATTAGGTAAGCCAGTTGCGCTAGGACAATTTAGTGTGGATGAGGTTAAATCAATCTTTACGATAAGAAAGTAGATGTCTAATACATATGCTGTGATAGGAGATCCAATAGATCATTCTCTATCACCAAATATACATAATGCAGCATTTCGCCATTTAAAATTAGAACATACTTACATTGCATACAAAATACCAGCTGGAGAACTATCTGCGGGAATAGAGGCACTAAAAGCAATAAAAATTGCGGGATTTAACGTCACAATTCCTCATAAAATTGAGATGATGAAGTTTTTAGATGAAATGGACACAACATGCAAAGTAATTGGAGCAGTAAATACTGTATTAAATGAGGATGGAAAACTAAAGGGTTACAATACAGATATGATTGGATTCCTAGATCCTATCAAAAAGAAAAATTTGACAATAAAAGATTCTCAAGTATTACTTTTAGGTGCAGGTGGAGCTGCAAGAGCAATAGTAACTGCGATGGTTAAAGAAAAATCAGGTAAAATTACAATTGTGAACAGAACTCTAGAAAATGCAAACAGATTAGCAGAATTTGCTAAAAAAATTGGAGGTGATGCAGATACAGTTTCAATACAGGAAGCCAATAAATTAATTACAGATTACAAATTTATTATTAATTCAACTTCTATTGGTATGAAGAATGAACCTAGCCCTATCTCAACTGAGAACATAAGTAAAAACTCTATAGTTTACGATTTAGTTTATCAGCCAATAAATACAGATCTTATTAAAAAATCAAAGGAAAATGGCGCAACTATAATTTACGGTTATCAAATGCTGCTGAGTCAAGCTGCATGTTCGTTTGAAATTTGGCACAAAATGGAAGCACCGTATGATGTGATGAAAAAAACGTTACTTGGAGGAGCTTAATGGCAGTAGCAAGAGCGACTATTCATGGTGCAATTTCAATAGTAAGCGCAATCGCAACAGGCAAGGGAGCAGCACTCGGTATTTCAAAAAAAATTAATGTTGAAATGGAAACATCACATGGAAAAGGCGTAGTAATCGAAGTAGAAAATAAGTCAATAAGCTCACGTTTAATCAATAAAGTCATTGAAAAAATTATTTCAAAAAATGAACTGTCTAAAACAAAATTGAAAATTTTATTGGACTCAGAAATTCCGACAGGATATGGGTTAAAAAGTTCAAGTGCAATTTCTACTGCAGTAGCCATGGTATGCGCAAAATTATTCAAACCTGGGATGAGTGATTTTGAAATATTAAATACTGGTGTCAATGCATCAATTGAAACTAAAGTTAGTTTGACAGGAGCATATGATGATGCGTGTGCATGCTACTATGGTGGATTTGTTGTAACTGATAATTATAACAAAAAAATCATTCACTCTGAAAAGTGCCTTAATCGTGTATCTGCTGTAATTTTTATACCTAAATCAAGAAAAAGGGGAAACATTAGAAAACTTAAAACAGCAAGTGGCGTTTTTGAGCGGGCTTGGAATCTTGCAAAAAAATCTGATTATTGGAACGCTATGAATCTAAACGGTCAAGCTACATCTACTATCCTAAGCTCAGAACCAAAAATTATTTCCAAATTAATTGAAAATGGAGCATTAGGAGCTTCGGTTTCTGGTAATGGTCCGTCAATAGCTGCAATTGTTAAAAATGATGATGTATCAAATATTAAGAATGTATTTTCCTCACTTGAGGGTAACATCACTGTAGCTCAGATAAATAACAAAAAGGCTGAAGTACATGAATTGTAGGGTAGAAAAGTCTGAGATTCGTGGAAACATCGTATGCCCTTCTAACAAAAGCTATACACATAGAGCAATTTTTTTGGCATCATTAGCTGACGGTAAAAGCATAATCAAAAACATTTTGAGATCAGGCGATACCAATGCCACAATTAACGCTTGCAAAAACTTTGGTGTGGAAATAAAAGATGTAGGAAATGATATAACAGTAAGCAGTACAGGTGAATTAAAAATACATAGTAATACTATAGACGCTGCTAATTCTGGAACCACCATTAGGATTGCAACTGCCATCTCAGCCTTGTCAAATGACAAAATAGTTTTAACGGGAGATTCAAGCCTCAAAAAACGACCCATGCAGCCATTACTTGATGCTCTAGAATCACTAGGGGCTAAATGTAGTTCTTCCAATGGCAATCCACCCATATCAATTTCAGGGAAAATAAGTGGAGGGGAAGTTAAAATTCCTGGAAATATTTCAAGCCAGTTCATTTCAGCTTTAATGATCACTGCTCCAAAATTAGAAAATGGCCTCATACTAAACATTCAAGGCAAATTAGTGTCAAAGCCTTACATTGATGCAACAATTACAGTAATGAAGAAATTTGGTGTTAATGTAGAAACTAAAACTCCATATAAAAAATACATTATTCCCAAACAGAATTACAAGTCCACAACTTTTGTAATACCATCTGATTTTTCCAGCCTTGCGTTATTACTATCAGCAGCTGTATTACTTGGAGAAAACCTTACGATACAAATATCTACGGGATCTATGCCGCAAGCGGATGAGGCAATAATTGACATTTTAGAGATCATGGGAGTAGTAATTACATTAGATAAGAACGTAATAAAAATAAAATCTCCAGAAAAACTTGATGGTGGAAAATTTGATTTAAGTAACTATCCAGATCTTATTCCTGCCATTGCAATACTAGCTTTGAAAACATCAAAGCCGATTAAAATTTTCAATGTTGAACATGCAAGATACAAAGAAACGGATAGAATTACTATAATTGCACGAGAGCTTACTAAATTAGGAATTAAAGTTGTAGAAAAAAAAGATGGGTTAGTGCTAAACAATTCAGATAATTTGACCAATGCTGATCTTAATTCTGAAAATGATCACAGATTATTCATGGCTTTTTGTATAGCTGGAATGTATGTTGGCAATTGTACTATATCAGATCCCGAATCAGTCAAAATTTCATATCCTAATTTTATTTCTGAAATGAAAAGAATAGGTTGTAAAATTTTTCTTGATTGATAGGAAATTATTTACCAAAAAAATTGTAGAGTTATATTTATCTTAAATAATATTATATCGTGGTAGGAAGTTCAATTGGACATAATTTAGTCTTAACAAGTTTTGGTGAAAGCCACGGTAAATGTGTGGGGGCAGTACTTGATGGCTGCCCAGCAGGTCTAGAATTAGACGAAAAAGACATACAAAAAATGCTTGATTTAAGGAAACCTGGACAATCATTGGTTTCAACTCAAAGAAAAGAAGGTGACATGGTAGAGATTCTTTCAGGTGTGTTTAGAGGATACACTACAGGTGCACCAATTACAACAATCATCTGGAACAAAGATCATGATTCAAAAAGTTATGCCAAATTACGAACCACGATGAGACCAGGTCACTCTGACTACCCTGCTTTTGTAAAATACAAAAAATTCAATGATCATCGTGGTGGGGGAAGGTTTTCCGGAAGATTGACAGCCACCTATGTAATGAGTGGTGCAATTGCGAGGAAATTACTCAAAGTTACACTTGGTGTTGAAACAAATGCATACACATGTAAAATTGGAAAAATACAGATGAAAAATCAAGCTACACCCCAGATGCTTAAATCAATATATACAAACGAAGTTAGATGTCCTGAAAAAGCCATCGCAGGAAAAATGAAAAAATCAATACTTGACGCTAGGAAAAAAGGCGATTCGTTGGGAGGTATTATTGAATCTGTAACAAATAATATTCCTATTGGATTGGGTGAACCAATTTTTAGTTCGCTAGAATCAGAACTTAGTAAAGCCATTTATTCAATACCTGCTGTCAAGGGAGTTGAGTTTGGTTCTGGCTTTTCAGGATCTGAGAAATTTGGTTCACAAAATAATGATTCTTATACATTCCATAGGGGTAAGGTGATTACTAAAACAAATAACGCAGGTGGAATTTTAGGTGGCATATCAAATGGAATGCCAATAACAATGCGAGTTGCTTTCAAACCAGCTTCCTCAATTGGTAAGATCCAGGAAACGGTTGATCTCAAAACTAAAAAAAATACAAAATTAAGAGTAGAGGGCAGACACGACCCATGCGTAGTGCCACGGGCACCCCCTGTTGTTGACTCTATAGTGTCGCTAGTAATTGCAGATCAAGCATTACAAGGCGGATTCATAAAACCAGTTATCTAGAAAATGTCAGATATAGAGGAACATCGAAAGAAAATTGAAGAGATAACACTTGAGATGATCAAGCTGTTAAAAACAAGAACAGACGTTGCCAAGCAAATAGGCGATGCCAAAGCAAGTCTTGGCATGACTGTAACAGATGAGGAAAGAGAAGATGCGTTACGAACGCAAGTTACCAAGTTATGCAAAGAAATTGACTTGGATCAATCAACAGCATTAAAATTTCTCAATTTTCTATTTAACGAATCTGTAAAGGTACAATCTGACAACAAGCAAACACATCTTTCAGTTTTTTTAAAGGCAAAAGAACTTGAAGAGCAAGGTAAAGAAATAATCCATCTGGAAGTTGGAGAACCAGACTTTCAGCCACCGAAAGAGGTGAAAACTGCGCTTGCAGAGGTATACGACAAAGGATACGGAAAGTATGGTCCTGTAAAGGGAATTACAGAATTACGAACTGCTTTGGCTCATCACACAAATCAGTTAGAGAATGATGATTATGATGAAGAAAACATAATGGTCTGTCCAGGTGCAAGATTTGCAGTTTACTTGGCGATAACTACACTGCTAAATCCTGGTGATGAAGTGATTGTAATAGAACCAGCATGGCCAGCATACAAGGAATGCGCATTAAATGCTGGCATCAAAGTTAGAACAATCAAGACAACATTAGAAACAAGATGGGAACCATCTATTGATCAAATTAACAATGCGATAAATGGAAATACAAAAATGATTATCCTAAACTACCCGAATAATCCTACAGGAAAGATTCTCCCAAAAAAAATTCAAGATAATATTATCGAAATAGCAAGAGAGTATGATCTCTATGTACTCAGTGATGAGATATACTCTGAATATGCAAATGATGATTGGAAGAGTGTTTTGCTATATGGTTATGAAAAATCCATAATTACAAAATCATTTTCTAAATCTCATGCTATGACCGGCTTCAGGATTGGATATGCAATTGCAGAACCATCCATCATAGAGAAAATGTCAAAGTTACAAGCACTTAGTCTGACAAATGTCTCAGAGCCAATTCAATATGTTGCATTAGAAGCTCTTAATGCGGACACATCTGAGAATACAAAAATTATAAAATCAAGGTTGGATGCATTAAAAGAAAGTACGAAAGATATCGGTCTCGAATTCGTCGAGCCTGATGGATCCATGTATCTATTTGCTAGGACAAAACACAAGAATTTTGATGCCACAAAATTTTCAGAAAAACTACTAGAACATGGTGTTGCCATAGCCCCAGGCGAGGGATTTGGAGATTACAAGGAATTTTTTAGAATCACAGCTATAAATGAACCAAGGCTAATGGAAGGAATGACAATATTAGATACCGTTTTGAAGGAAACTGTATGAATGAAAAAATAGCAATTATTGGCGTAAACGGCAAAATGGGTAAATGGTTTGCAAATTATTTTCATAAAATAGGTTTTGAGGTCAAGGGATGGGACGAAATTTACAGGGAAATGAGTGAAAAGCAACTTAATGAAATAAAAGAAAAATTTATCGTTAAAGCAAAATCACTCGTGGGTGCTATATTACAAACTGATTATGTTCTTTTATGCACGCCTACAAAAAGAACCCCTGAAATCATCAGATTGATTGCTAAAGAAATGCAACGTGGTGCATATCTAATAGAAATTTCTTCACAAAAATTTAAAACTGCTCAAACACTTTTAAAAATACCATCTAGAGTGAACCCTATTTGTATTCATCCAATGTTTGGTCCAGGTACAAAAAACATTGATAACAAAAACATAATTATCATTCCAATTAAGGATGTCAAAAAAGAATTAGATGTAATAAAATTGCTTTTTCCCAAAGCAAATTTTGTTACAATTGATGCTGCTGAACACGATAAGAAAATTGCTGTCATTCTTGGATTAACTCATATAATTAATATCGCTTTTGCAAATATACTTGCAAAAGATGAAAAAATTTCATTGACTGAAAAAATGTCAGGAACCACATTTAAAGCTCAAAAAATTATTGCTGAAAGCATTCTTACAGAATCACCAGAACTAATTGAGAGCATAATATCTAACCCGGAAGTAAGAAGATTTGCTGAAGGATTTTGGAAAGATGTGGGAAAACTACTTACAGATACTCAGGAAGGAAAAAGCGAAGAAATAATTGATTATATTAAATCAAGTCAACAGAAACTTTCAGAAAATGTAGATTTAGAAAAATCATATAAAAAATTATCAGCAATGATCAAAGCAATTGAAAAATAGGATTGTATTCTACAAATATTGTTACATCATTTATTAAAAATGATGATAAAATACTAATTTTGAAAAGAAGCGACAAAGTAAAATCTATGAAATGTTTATGGGCTGGAGTTAGTGGAATTATTGAAAAAAATGACACAACACCACTGGATAGAGCAAAAATTGAAATTTTTGAGGAAACTGGAATTAATGAAAAAGAAATAGAACTATTGAAATCTATTGAACAGATAAAAATTAAATCTGCTCAATATAAAAATCATGTATGGAATATTTTTCCATTTTTATTCAAAGCAAAAAATCCAGAAATCAAACTTAACTGGGAAAATTCAGATTTTAATTGGATAGAACCAAGCCAAATTAAAAATTATGAAACTGTTCCAGAGTTAGAAAAAATACTATTCAGTTTGTTGTAATTTTTTTTCTTCTCTTTCATATTTCCGTTGTTGTGGCAACATAATATAGACACATGCACCACCACACATAGTACACGGTACATTATTTCCAGGATGCTGACCTGTCCGTCCGTGAATTAATGCGGCCTTTTCAGGATCTATTGATAAAGCGAGTTGTTTTTCCCAATCAAGAGTCCTTCTTGCTTCAGTCATATCCATATCCCATTTAATGGACTTCTCTCGGAGCTTCACCAAATCGCCAGCATGAGCAGCAATTCTGTATGCTATTAGACCCTCCTTTACTTCATCTGGAGTTGGTAATGCCAAATGCTCAGATGGTGTTAGATAGCATAAAAGATCAACACCTGCACTTGCTGAAACTGCAGCGCCAATTGCGCTTGCGATATGGTCATGCCCAGATGCAATATCTGTAACGAGAGGTCCTAGAACATAGTATGGAACATCTCCAATCAGTGATTTTGCTAGTATAACGTTTGCAGTAACTTCATTCAGTGGAACATGACCTGGACCCTCAACCATCACTTGAACGTCTTTTTCAATTGCTCGCTTTGCTAGCCTTCCTATATTGATCATTTCCTGTACTTGTAATTCATCATGTGAATCCAATATAGAACCTGGACGTAATGCGTCACCTAGGCTAAAAGTGACATCATATTTTTGCGCTAATTCAATCATATAGTCATAATGAGTGATGTATGGATTTTCCTTATCATATTTCAACATCCAC
>JACAST010000030.1 GCA_013390765.1 Marine Group I thaumarchaeote
TGACATCGTTTAATCGCATCCTTGAATTTGATGCAAAGTCACAAACGGTTGTAGTCGAATCTGGAATAACCTTAAGGGAATTATTACAATGGAGTTTTAGAAAGAAATTGTTTCTAAAAATCCAACCAGGTCATCCAGATATTACATTAGGGGGGTGTGTAGCAGCAAATGTTCACGGAAAAAATCCGCATAAAGATGGTACATTTATTGATGTGGTTTTAGAAATCAAATTATTTCATCCAGATCATGGACTTATGACATTAAGTAGGACTCGAAACTCCAATATTTTTGAACTAACTTGTGGCGGTCTTGGTCTGACTGGAATTATAATTAGTGTAAAACTACAGCTTGATGTTCTACCATCAGATAGAATGATTTTTGAGACAACCCCTATTGAATCAATGATGGATGCAGTAGAATTTTTTAAAAACAATTTAGACGCTGATTTTATTTCTAGTTGGCATGATGGCTCACCTTTGAAGAAAAATTTTGGAAGAGGTGTTGGATACGAGGGAGTTTTTGCAGATGGTTTTAAATCAAATAAATTAATTATGCCAAAAAAAAAGGCGCTTACCTCATACTCTAGGGCAAGTTTACCATTTTCTGTTTGGAATAAAACTACTGCTGCAATGGCATATTCATTTTATCGTAAACGTGAAATTACTGGCTCAAAAACCTATGAGAGAAATGTTTTTGATAGCATGTTTCCATTTGGTGGCAGCACAAAATCTTTTCACCTTTTCTTTGGAAAAAATGGTTTTACTGAATATCAAATTCTAGTACCTTTCAACAAGGTTGAGGAATTTGTTAATGATGTTACCAAACTGATAAAAATTGAAAAACCTCCACTAATTGTTATTTTCATGAAACCCTTTAATGGAAATCAGAAATATCTACGATATTCTGGTTCTGGTATTACCATAGCACTAGATTTTCAACGTTCTCCAATAACGGATAAAACATTATCAAAACTGGATGATATTATAATTTCATATGGCGCAATTCCTAACATTATAAAAGGCTCAAATAAGCGAATCGTACAAAACTGTTTTCCTGAATATCACAAATTTATTGATGAATTGAAAAAGTTTGATCCTAGAAGAATCTACAAATCAGATGTATCAGAGAAATTAGGTCTATGACTTACATAATTGTTGGTGGTTCTGCGGGATTGGGCAGAGCGATTGCAAAAAAATTTGCATCAGAAAAAAACGATTTGATTATAATTTCATCTGACTTGAGAGATACAAAACCACTTGCTTCTGATTTAGAAATCAGATATGGAGTAAATGTAACACCATTGCAAATGTCTCTGTCAAAAATCCCAATTACCATTAAGGAAGTTGATGAGGCCCTAGAAAATCTTTCTCCGTTAACAGGATTGATTCTTCCCATAGGATTTAATGATCCCAACGATATTCCAGGAATTGATGACAAAAATTTTTTTGAACTTGTAAATACAAATTTTACATCTGTTTGTTTATTCATTAACCATTTCTTACCAATCCTAAAAAAACTATCAAACACTACAATTATTGGTTTTGGGAGTATAGCTGCTATTCGAGGAAGATCGCTAAATGCAACTTATGCTGCATCAAAACGTGCATTAGAAAGTTATTTTGAAAGCTTGCGACATTTTGTTGTAAACTCGCCTTTGACTGTACAATTTTACATGATTGGCTATATTGATACAAACCTGTCATTTGGAGCTAATATGACTTTGTTTAAACCTGCTCAAGTAGATAGATTAGCTGACATTGTTTTCAATAATAGATTACGGGATTTTGGAACCACTTTTTATCCTAAATATTGGAAAATAATCAAAATTTTATTACCAATAGTTCCATGGTCTGTTTTTAAAAAATTCAAAAAATGAAATGAGAAACATATGAAATTACAAAACATTCCTTTCACTTTATGCCTAAAAATTCATTTATGCCAAAAAACCCATAATTAGAATGTTAAAGCGCAGACGATTAGGAAAAACATCACTACAGGTTTCTGAAATTGGACTTGGATGCTGGCAGCTTGGTGGTGAATTAAACATTAATGGAGTTAGTACAACATATGGTAATGTTACAAAAGAAAATGCCAAAGCGATTGTTGAATGTGCTTTAGATTTTGGAGTTAATACATTTGACACCGCTGACGTATATTCACTTGGACAGAGTGAAAGAAGATTAGGTGAAATACTCAAAGAACGAAGAAATGATGTTTACATTTTTACCAAAGCGGGAAATGTTCTGACATATACTGAAACAACTCTTAGCGAATGGGATTTTTCGGACAATTACCTCATTTCTGCGATTAATAGAAGTTTAAAACGTTTAGACACTGATTATATTGATTTATTCCAAGTTCATATTCCACCAGAGTCTGAGGATGATTTCAGAAATGTTGAAAATGCATTTGAAAAAATCAAATCTGAGAATAAAGCAAACTACTGTGGTGTATCTATTGGTAACCAGTTTGAAAAAGGTATTGAATTAATTGAAAGGGGATTGGTTGACACACTGCAAGTTTTTTTTTCTTTATTAGATTTTAACGCATCTAAAAAATTATTCTCAGTAGCAAAAAAACATAATATAGGATTAATAATAGCTGAACCACTTGCACAGGGATTTCTAACTGGAAAATACCAAAAGCAAACCGTCTTTCCAAAAAATGATCTTAGAACAAGATTTACTAGAGATGAAATTAAAACGAAAGTTGAAAAAGCTAACGATTTTCAAATCTTCGTTAATGAAAACCGAACAATGAATCAAATTGCTCTTTTATACGTTTTAAGTCACGATGTAGTTTCAACTTGCATTCCAGGTGCTAAATCTGTAGAACAACTGAAATCAAATCTAACCTCACATGAAAGGAAATTATATCCTAATGAACTAGAAAAAATTAAAGAAATTCAACAAAAATGGCAAAAAACAACATGAAAATAGAACTTCGTAAAGTAGCAAAAAAAGTTTGGGATTCCATATTAAATTTAAGGAATCAATTTTATGAAAATTTTTTCTATGAACAAAAAGAACCTATTCTGAAAGATGATCATTACAAATACATGAATAAACAGGAATCTAATCCAAATTTTCACCAATGGATTGCATTCTATGGGAAAGATGATGTTGGTTATATTAGAATTTTAGATCAGGACATAAACATAATGGTAGAAAAAAAATTTCAATCAAGAGGAATAGGCACAATTATGTTAAATTTGGTTGAGAAAAAAGTACTGATCACTAGTGTCGCCGGACAAGATTATGATTAAAGTTATTTCTTTAAACATTTTAATGGTGATTAAATTATCGAGGTTAAGATTAATACAAAATAATGTCTAAATTAACAAAAACTAATTATGCCTTAATCTATACTGATGATCTATGCGTAATAACAGTATAGGTATTACTGGATTAACAAGACATTATCCTGAATTCAAGTATAGTACCAAAGAAATGATTGATCTCTTAGGAAATAAACTAACTGAAAAAGTTAAAGAGAATGTTTTTCAATTAGGTGTAGAGAGCAGACATTTTATCAATCCATTAGATTGTTATACTTCCAAATCAAATACTCAAAGAAAATCAAATATTAATGGAGAGCCAATTTCGGACTTGTCTACAAATGTTGCACAAAAATGCCTCTCAAATTTAGGTTTAAAAAATAATGATATAACATGTATAGTAGCTGCATTTGAAGATAATGATTTTTTGAGTCCAGGATTATCTTCAATTCTTTTAACAAAAATGGGCTTATCTAAATTTATTCCACATTATAACATTCAGGGAATGGCTTGTTCTACGCTTCCAAAATTGTTAGAGCTTGGAAAAAATTTGATTCATGATGAAAATGATAAGATTCTGTTTGTGATTTCTGGTTGTAATTCAGGTTGGTATCTTCCACATCTTAGGGATGATATGAGTGTTATAAATCCAAAAGAGATTAGTAAAGATCAACCTGACCGTGAAAAACAAATTTCAAAATGGGTTTCAACAATGTTTTCATTTTTGTTTGGGGATGGTGTTGCAGCTTTTGTTATGAGTCGTATTGATTCTGAAGACAATGCGGTAAAAATTGGTAAAATCACCCATGCAGTAAATTTTGATGATTCTGATTATAGAAAGGCATCTGTCAGATTAATTGGAAATACTTCAAATCATATGTATGAACATGAACTTACCGCAGGAAGTGATATTTTAGAAAGGTCGTTAGCATATTCAAAAAAAGTTTTGGCTAAGTCATTAGGTAATGATATAGAAAGTTATGATGAAAAATTAGCAGAAGGTTTTATGGCAGAACAAAAAAAAGTCATGATACATACTGGAAGTCTAAAGATTTTAGACGGATTCAAAAATCTATATAAATTAGATAACAATCAGATTCAAGAATCATATGATACACTTAGGGAATATGGAAACCTCACAGGAGTAAGTATACCTACAGTTCTTGAAAAGGCAATGTTCCAAAATAACTCAATATCGGGAAAAGGTTTGTTAATTGGAATCACAATGGGTTTTGGTTTAGATATAGTAGAAGTTGAAAAAATTTAGAAATTTTTCACATTAAATTATAAAAAAATTTTGTTACATTATTATTTTGCTGACACTCCACCGTCCACTGGCAAAATTGCACCAGTAGTCCAAGATGAGTCATCAGTTGCAAAATATAATACAGCTTTAGCAACATCTTCTGCCGTACCAATTCGTCCTAGAGGATGTTCTGCCGCAGTAATTTTCCGTTGTTCTTTAGTATTTAACCAAAGTGACCTTGTCATGTCAGTATCAATCACTGCCGCACAAACGCAATTTACACGAATATTGTTCTTAGCATATTCTAAAG
Organism: Marine Group I thaumarchaeote; assembly: GCA_013390765.1. Classification (GTDB taxonomy): domain Archaea; phylum Thermoproteota; class Nitrososphaeria; order Nitrososphaerales; family Nitrosopumilaceae; genus Nitrosopelagicus. Next base: position 4,834 of record JACAST010000030.1, read on the forward strand.
CCCATGATTTTGTGAGAAGTATAATCGCTGCTTTTGCTGCAACATATGCGTCGGCATAAAAATTTTCAAATGCTTTTAGACCAGCATCTGATGAGATATTGATGATTGAACCACCATTTTTTTTCATATGTGGGATAACAGCTTTAGTAAATCTAAACTGACCGTTTAGATTTACATCAATAACTTCATTCCATTCCTTTTCAGAGATTTGATGTAATGGCTTCATTTTTGGCAGTAGACCCGCATTATTTACTAGAATATCAATCCTACCAAATTTCCTAATTGTTTTATTAATTACATTTTTTACATCATTTTCATTTTTAATATCGCCCGCAACAAAAAATAAATTTCCCAATTCCTTTGATGTTTGTTGTAATTTTTTTTGATTTTTTGAGGTAATTACCACATCCGCTCCCTCATCAACAAATAGTTTAGAAATTGCTTTTCCAATACCACGACTCCCGCCTGTAATTAAGACAACTTTTTTATCCAGTTTCAAATCAATCACCAAGAAATTGATATTCTATATTATCAAAATCTCTCATTAGGTTTTCTCTTGTCAATTCAATTAAATTGAAATATCTTTCTACATTCATATCATCTGATTTTGAAGTGATTTTTTCCCATCGAGTATATTCCTTGGTTGAAATTTTTTGAATAGGAACTACATCTATCATAACCCAACCACATTTTTTGTGAATATTCATCATTTTTTTATTATCTGAAAATAAAAACCCCGTTATCTTTGATAAATTTAATTCATCAAACATCCATCTTAGATATACTTTTTCAACAACAGTCATGAGTCCAGGTAAATTAAATGTCGGTTCCTTCATCATTGTATCCAAAATTGCAGAATTTGTGTTTTCATCATATTGTGAAGTACTAATAATTCCTATTTTTTCACTATCCACATATATCACAAACATAATTTTTTCAGGATTTCCTAAAACATCTTTTTTAATCCATCTCTTTGTTTTTTCTTCAGTAATAGTGAAATCTGTAGCAAACATGTTTCTGTATTTTTCTCTCCATTTGGTTAGAAGATTTACTGTCTCTTCAGATTCATCAACTAGTTTTAAAATTACATCTTTTTCACAATATTTGATTTTTATACAATCAACGCAGCCAAGATTCTTTATTTTTTTTAATTTTTTGTGATAATGAGTCATCTGGTTTTTCTTATTCATCAAGCTGGTAAAACTTCACTTAGGACATTTACGAAGTTATCAATTTGATCTTCAGATATAATATATGCAGGGTTAAACATTATAACTCTGCCTTCAGGAAGAATATTGATTCCACGCTTTCTCATTTCTGGCGTTACAGTGTTTTTAACTAAATCAGAATTTACAGCATCTATTCCGATTAGGAGTCCAGTACCTCGTATTTCTCGGACACTAGAGTAATTTTCTATTTTTTTTAACTTTTCTAGAGCATATTTACCTCTGTCACTAACTTGCTGGATCAAATTATCACGTTCTATAATTTCAAGTACTTTTAACCCAAGTGCACATGCCTCCTGTGTGCCCGTAATACTATTACCTCGGCGATGAATTTTTGAGAAAGGTACACCTTGTTCTTCTAATTTGTCCCACGCATCGATTATTTTTTCATTAAACAAGGTAGCAGCAACTGGATAATGTCCTGCACTTATTGCTTTTCCAAAACACAAAATGTCCGGTTTTACACTAAACGAGTCACTATAGAAAAACTTACCCGCTCTACCAATGCCAGTTGTAATCTCATCAGCAATCAAAAGTATGTCGTTTTGCTTGCAAATTTCTGCAATTCCATCCATGTATTCTAAGGGAAGTGGAACTGAGCCTCTAACACCCATTATTGGTTCGTAGAAAAAACCTGCTATAGTTTTACCATTAGATTTTGCAAGTTCAACTTTTTGTTTAAAGTCACTTATAATTTCAGCAACCTGATCTTTTTTTTCATAAATAGGTGCATCAATTGAATACTGATTTTTTTCCGGATCTATCCACTTTAACATCTCTCCGACAGAACCGTGATAACTTCCTTTTATTGTAGCAAATACAAGTTCTTCTTCAAGCTTACCTTTCGCCTGAAAATACTTTACGGCCTCTTTACGAGCATTTTCACATGCCATACTGCCAGTGGCAGAAAAAAGAAGCTGCGACATAGATGTACGCTTACAAATTAACTCCGCAAGTTCTTCAGCAAACGGATTTGTATATTCTTCATACAGATGAGTAGCTGTACCACCTATCTTCCGTTTTACTTCAAGAAGTTCAGGATTTCTCATGCCAAGTATGTTATACCAATAACCTGCAACTGCATCAAACAAAGTTCCATATTCCTTGGTAGAAATCATCAGACCTTCACCAGATAATACTGTGAAAGTTTGATCTCGCCTACCAAATTGTGGTGCTATTCTAGATTGTTGCATGATCGTTTTTCACTATTCCTGATCTATATATGAACAATTCTTATAATCAATCCTAAATTTTTTTCAAACATTCAGCAGCTATTTTGTCGAATTCGGTGCTATGCCGTTCCAAAAAAAGTCTCATTTTCTCAATTGGTATTTCTACATCTGCTAAAAAACCACCATAATGGAAATTATGATCAAAGTCTGAATCAATACTATCAAAATTAAGTTCAAATGAATTTTCTTCTATCAAATTAATATAGTGGTTTAAATCTGAAAATTTAACTTCTTTTTTTAATGATGCTCTTATTGCATAAGGAAGTTCATCAATTGTTTTCATTTTGTGTACAGAAGGAAGAATTGAATAGTCCAAATCAGCAAAAATTATTGATGGTTTATTATAGAATGCAGCTTCTAAACCAGACGTGCTAGATATCGTAATAACCAATGAAGATTTTTTAATCAAATCTTCAGATTTGACTGAAGGGTGGATTAATTTGACATTTGGTAACTTCATAATTTTTTTATAATCATAAATAGGGCGCCATTCACGGAAAACATTAGCTGGGTGTTCTTTCACGTATAGTTCGTATCCTGGAGGTAATGATTTTGCAATATTTGTAACAACCTCCACTTGGTTAGTATAATTTGGTGCTTGAATTAGTATTGATCTTTCAGGTTCAATTTGCAATGGGAAATAAATTATTTGCTTTTTGTTTTTGATGTCACGTATTAGATTTTTGTTGATAAAAGATTCTCTGCATCTTTTTTTTATTAGATTAAAAATAACTCCTTTTAAAACTGCAAATTTTGATCTTCCGTAGTAAGTGTAATGGGTTTTAACGTTAGTATTATTTGAAACCAAAAATTTTAGAATGGCTTTTAAATAATTAGTTTTAGAAGTCATCCAATTTTCTAATTCAAGTTTTACTTTAGTGGTAGAATTATGTTTTTTCAAATAATTTTGTATATCTACTTGAGAGTTAAAATGAAATTTACCTTTACTTTGCATGTTGTCTATTGAATCATATTCACTAGATATGATGTATTTACCTAACACAAATGAAGACCTGATCATTAATACTTTGATACCTCTGGCTTTACAAATTTCATAGAAAAGATGGTTATTATGTAGCGTGGTCAACGCTGTGATTAAAAAATCAGGTTGAACTTCATCTAATATTTTTTCAAATAACTTACATTCATGTTTAATAATTGATAATTTTTCATCAGATGAAAATTTGTAATACTGATTCCATTTATTAAAAAAACGTTCGTTAGATACAAGCAATGAAATATTTATTTTGTATTTTTTTTCAATTAATTTTAAATATTTTGTGTCTGGTTTTTCAGTTGTTTTTGAGATATAATCATGAAAATACCAAATCTTTGAAAATTCAATTAATTTTTGCTTCTGAAAAAATTTTTTTTGTTTATCAGTAACATCGAGAATTGCATAAATATCAAAATTATATTTTTCCTGAAGAGTTTTAGGAAGTCCTACAAATGCTAATGCATCATTCACCCAAAAAATTATTTTTGAATTCATTCACCAGATTTTAAAATTATTTGAACTAATACTTTACTACGAATTGAAGTTGATATAAATTAATGAATTAGTCAGAGAAATATGTTAATACTTATGACGTTGATTTGTAATTTCTTTAGTAATTGATCATACGAGTAGACTAAGGAACTTGCTCTTTTGGTTTCAATAAATTACTTCCCTTTGCATTTCCATACTCAAAATTTTCTTCCCTAGTGGCTTGTGTTGATAACGGAGCGTCGATATTTTTGAGAAATTTATCTATTATGCATTCTTTAGTTGACTTTCCACGTTCAATTAAATATCTAAGTGAAACTCTAGGAATATTTGTTGTGGTAGTAGGCATAGTGCCATGCAAATTATATTCAGACCAAAAGAACACACTACCTTGGGCACCAGTCAACATTTTAAAATTAAATTCTTCCGAATTGCCTTTTCTGTCATTATATAGTATTTTATTACCACCTAAGCTTTTTAGATCGTGTGGAGCGGTAGTGGCACCAAAAATATGACTTTTTGGAACAACGTGCAAAGGAGACATGTTAGCAGTCACATTTTCCAAGTAGACATATAATGTGATAAAATCACCAATTCTATTTTCATGATCTACAAGATCCATATGATAATCAATCCCATGAAAATATGTCATATCACGAAATTCAGGTCTGACAAGTGCACAGAGATTAACAAAGCCTAAATTTTTTGTTCTCTTATTGATCCAATCAGGAATCATATTTTTTGGAAGGCCCATTACAAATATTTTTTGCATGATCTTATAGTCAGATCCAAGAACTTTTGATAGAGTCTCTTGTATTATAGGATTTTTTTCAATTAAATCAAGATTCACACGTTCAGTTAAATTGCGTCCTGGACCAGGTCCAGTTCCTCTCTGTGATTTAGTAGGGTCAAATTCGTTTTCTTTATAGAAAACATTTTCTTTAAAGAATTGCACATCTATAGGTCTTAGTTTATTAAATTGCTTCTTTATGTTGGTACACCATTCAACATCAAGAATAGGACCTAATTCAACAAATCCTTCTTGCAAAAATTCATGTTCTAAATCCAAGTCATTTAGAAAAAAAAACCCTTTATTATAAAGTGTCCCACCAATTATCATCCCAGAAAAAATATAACTTAAAAATTTTTAAGAATAATTAAATATCAAAATTAATCCCTTGTGCTAACGGTAATTCTGATGAGAAATTCGTTGTTACAGTAGTACGTCTCATATATGATTTCCATGCATCTGAACCTGATTCACGTCCTCCCCCTGTCTCTTTTTCACCACCAAACGCTCCGCCAATTTCAGCACCACTTGGACCAATGTTGACATTCACAATTCCACAATCAGAACCACTTGGACCAATAAATCGTTCAGTTTCTAACAAGTCGTGGGAAAAAATACAAGATGATAAACCCTGTGGTACATCATTTTGTATTTTAATTGCCTCATCTATAGTGTTATATGGCATTAGATATAATATCGGTGCAAAAGTTTCAGTTTTAGTTATTTCTTCCACTTTTTCTAGTTCTACGATTGCTGGCTCCACATAAATTCCTGAACCTCCATTAATGTTCACTCTTTTCCCACCAGTAACAATCGCTCCACCATTCTTACATTCTTGTAAGACATCTTGCATTTGATTAAAAGATTCTTCACTAATCATTGGTCCTGTTAAAACATAGTCCTCTAATGGATTACCAAGTTTAATGGTTTTATAATATTTTTTTAACTTGGAAGCAAGTTCATTATAAATCGAATCATGCACTATAACTCTTCTTAATGTTGTACATCTTTGACCACATGTTCCAACAGCTGAAAAAATTATTGCTCTAATTGCTAGTTTCAAATCTGCACTTGGTGTTACAATCA
>JACAST010000021.1 GCA_013390765.1 Marine Group I thaumarchaeote
CATAAAAATAGAAAAGGTCAGGAAGTACAAAAATCAGCTAGTTCACGAATCAGACCAAGATGTCTCTTAGTTTTTCTAGTAATTCCTTTTGCTTTGTGGACAGATCTTGAAAGTATGGTTGGTACTGTAGAATTACTTTAATCGTTAAATCATCAGGGTCTTTTTTTTCATATTCTTCTAGGTCTTTCTGAGATAATTCAAGCAGTCCATTAATTAATTTCAAAGCTTCTTGATTTTTGTCAAAAGAAGTCTGATTACTATCATCTTTATTTTCTTTAATTAATTTCTCACTACAATTTACCATATCCAGAACTGCGTGTTCTTTCATTTTTTTCAAACAAACAGGACAATTTTCTGATTTATCAGACATAAAAATAGAAAGGTCAGGATTAAGATAAAGTTTCTTTTAGTTTTTCTAGTATTTCTTTCTCAGTTTTGAAAAATAGAACTGATAGATTATCTTTGTTTTTTCCTTCTAACTTTGACTTCAGGTCTTTGATAATATTTTTTCTTTTTAGCTTTGGCTTCAGGACTTTGTTGATATTTTTTCAGTTTAGCCTTAACTTCAGGTCTTTGTTGATATTTTTTCTGATATGCTTTCATTTTAGCTTTGACTTCAGGTCTTTGTTGATATTTTTTCTTTTTAGCTTTGACTTCAGGTCTTAAATCACGCTTTCGTTTCTGTTCAAGTCTCCTAGCCTTGACTTCAGGTCTTTGATAATATTTTTTCTTTTTAGCTTTGACTTCAGGTCTTTGATAATATTCTTTCTGTTTAGCCTTCATAAAAAAAGAAAAGGTCAGGAAGTACAAAAATCAGCTAGTTCACGAATCAGACCAAGATGTCTCTTAGTTTTTCTAGTAATTGCTTGTGAACTAGAAGATATTTAATCACTAATTTATTCAAGTTAGGGTCTTTATCACATTCTGTGAGTATTAATCGACTTTTCTTAAGCAAGTCAGTAATCACACTCAAAGCTTCTTGATTTTTAGCATTACCTGTGAGAATTATCTTCGTTGGATTAGTCTCTGTATGATTATCTTCATTTTTTTCAAATAATTTCTCAATACAATCCATAAAATCTTGAACTGTGTGATTTTTTAGTTCATACAAACAAACAGGACAATTTTTTGGTTTATCAGACATAAAAAAGAAAAGGTCAGGATTAAGATAAAGTTTTTTTGATTTTTTCTAATTCTTTTATCATATTTGTATACAAATTTGCATCAGCATTTGAACCCACTCCTCGTACTTTGTTGTACAAATTTCAAAGGAAGGCATACTATTCTTTGGTGGAAGATAATTTACTTAGTTTGTCGGAAAGAGATACAAACTTTCCGTCCTTTTCTACATTGATTTTTGTTTTCATTCGTACATCAATGCCAATACTTCGAAATAGTGCCAAAAGATTGCCCCCGTCTAATATCTCTGTAATGTCACCTGATGAGATCAATTCAGATAGTTTCAGTAATACGATCTGAGTTTCTTTTGGAAATTGATGCTCTGCATTTTGTAAAACTTCTAGGCCTCTATAGCCTAACCGCTTGATAACAATCTCACGGGAAGATGGTTTGTTATCTTTTTGTTCTTCTTTTAATGAAGCAATTTTTTCTTGCCTCTGTTGGGAAGAAAGATTTTTTTGCATTTCAGCTAGACGCTTCTCCTTTAGCCTTTCTAGATCCTTATCTTCTTCGCTCATCCCTTGATTACACCCATTGGTACAAGTTTGGCAACTTTGGTAGCGATCCCAAGTTCATGTGAAACATTAACCACTGCATCAACATCTTTGTATGCCTGTGGTGTTTCTTCTACTACGCCGTCACGCGTTAATGATTTTATGAAAATTCCTTTGTCATTAAGAGACTTGATGACCTCAGATTCACTAAAATTTCGCCTTGCTTTTGAACGAGACATCATTCGTCCCGCGCCATGCGCGGTAGAACCGAAAGTTATATTCATAGAATTTTCTTGTCCTAAAAGTATCCAGCTTCCTGTTCCCATAGAGCCCGGTACTAAAACTGGCTGGCCAAGAGCACGATACTTTAAGGGCACATCCTCCATGTTTGCAGGAAATGCCCTGGTAGCTCCCTTCCTATGGACCACAACTGATTTTAATTTTCCATCAATTTTGTGTTTTTCTACTTTAGCTATGTTATGTGCAACATCATAGACAAGTCGCATGTCCAGATCAGATTCTGACTGTTTGAAAATTCTTTCAAAAGATTTTCTTGTCCAATGAGTAATCATTTGCCTGTTGCTCCAAGCAAAATTTAGTGCTGCAAACATTGCAGCCCTGTATGATTCTCCCTCTTCAGATTTGTTTGGAACGCATGCAAGCTCCCTGTCTGGTAATTGAATATTGTATTTTTTTTGTACCTGTTCAGAAATTCTAAGGTAGTCACTACATATCTGATGACCAAACCCCCGTGAACCGCAATGAATTAGTATGGTAACACTGTCTTTTTCAATTCCCATTGCTTTTGCTGCCTCCTCATCATGAATTTCTGCAACTTTTTGTACTTCGACAAAATGATTTCCAGAACCAAGACTTCCCAACTGTGGCAAGCCTCTTTTTCTAGCACGGTCAGACACCTTGTTAGGATCAGCGTTTGCCATTTGTCCACTTTCTTCACATACATCTGCGTCATCGCTTGTACCGTATCCACGATCAATTGTCCAATTCACTCCCCTAACCAAAACTTCATCCAGTTCTGAGTAATTTAGCCGAATAGCTCCCTTAGAACCAACACCCGAAGGAATTGATTTGAAAAGATCAAGCACAAGATCTTTGAGCTTGGGTCTAACATCATCTTCCGTTAGGTTAGTTCGGATAAGTCTAACACCGCAATTGATATCATATCCCACACCGCCAGGGCTAATCATTCCCTCTTCTGCATCCATTGCAGCAATACCTCCAACAGGAAATCCATATCCCTCATGACCGTCAGGCAAAACTATTGCATGTTGTTGAATTCCAGGAAGAGTTGACACGTTAAGAGCCTGTTGAATTGTCCTGTCAGTCATCATTTTAGCCAGCAACTTTTCATCGGCAAAAATTGTTACAGGCACTTTCATTCCCTTGGAAGAATCAGCATCTATCTGATATCTCATATTCCCAATTTTTTTAGGTGTAAGACTAGACATGTAGATTTGAATTATCACTTGACAATTTAAATCATAATTAGATTAAAATGAAATGAAATAATTGGACAGGTATGAAAACTGCCATAGTCTTAGGGGGCTCAAGGGGAATTGGCAAGGCAATTGCTGACTCGCTGAAATCAATTGGCTGTGATGTAATAGCTACCTCAAAGAACGAACTGGACACGTCAAGCTTGGAAAGCGTTTCAAGCTTTGCTGAAAAACATAATGAAGTTGATATCTTGGTCCTAAACACGGGAGGGCCTGAACCAAAAGAATTTTTTTCTGTAACCGTAGAGGATTGGAATCATTACCACAATCAATTGTTTTTAGGTTTTTGTTTGCTTTTGCAAAAGATCAAGATCAATGACAATGGATACATATTTCTCATGTCATCTAATGTGATAAAGGAACCAAACCCAAAGCTGATCATTTCAAGCGCTTATCGCTCCGCTTTTTCCAGCGTGTTTAAAATTCTTAGCAAGGAGTTTGCAAGCAAGCAAATCAGCTGCATCAACATAGCCCCTGGACCAATACAGACTGACAGGACAAAAGAACTGATTGATGACGTTGAAGCATATGCCAAAACCCTCCCAATGAAAAGACTTGGAAAGCCAGAAGAAATTGGCAACTTTGTAAAGTCCATAGTTGAACATGACATCAAATATCTTTCTGGCGCCGTAATCAATTTTGACGGTGCAAACTCCAATTTTGTTTACTAGCAAGACATAGATTTATTTCCAGAACAAGCTGAGAATAATTGTGTCCATTTTACCTATAGATACTGGCCGTTATGGTACAAAGGAAATGCTGGATATTTTTAGGGAACAAAAAAAGATTGATTACCAATTAGAGATTGAAGCTGCTGCTGCATTATCACAAAGCGAGATAGGATTGATTTCTGCCTCTATTGCAAAAGACATATCCAAAATAGCCAAGTCCGGTAAGATAACAGCTAAGAGAATCAAACAGTTGGAGGCCAAGAGTGATCACGACACTGCTGCATTGGTGGAAGCATTGGCAGAAAAATGCAACAAAGAATCAAGACCGTGGATTCATTATGGTTTGACATCTAATGACCTGGTTGACACAAGCAATTCAATGCAGATGAGGGATGCAATTAAGATTATTCAGCCAAAGGTTTCAAAACTATCATTAATTCTTGCAAAAAATGCTGTAAAGCATCAAAGTGTTCCCGCTGTTGGAAGAACACACGGACAGCATGCCAGCATCATTTCGTTTGGATTAAAGTTCGCGAACTGGGCTTCGGAAATGTCAACACATCTTGAAAGACTGGATGAGATAAAGAAACGTGTTCTTATCTGTAAGACACTGGGAGTGGTTGGAACAGGATCCATGATGGGTAAAAATGCACTAAAAGTTCAAGAACGTGTAGCCAAGAAACTTTCACTTTATCCTGCAAAGGTCACCACACAGATCGTTCCGAGAGAACGATATGCTGAATACATTTTTCAATTGGCGCTGATTGGAGCGACTTTGGAAAAAATTGCCATAGAAATTAGGAACTTGCAGCGAACAGAGATTGCCGAAGTGTCAGAGTATTTCAAGAAGGGCCAGATGGGAAGCAGTGCGATACCTACGAAAAGAAACCCAATCAAGAGTGAAAGAATTTCATCGCTGTCAAAACTTCTAAGAAGCCAAATCAGCACGTCGTTTGAGAACATTGCAAGCTGGCACGAAAGAGACTTGTCGAACTCGGCTAATGAGCGATTTACACTTCCAATGACATCCATTCTGCTGGATGAAATGCTAGAAACAATGATCACAGTAATTGGAAATCTTCAGGTTGACACAAAGCGCGTACAAGAAAACCTTCACATAACGAAGGGGCAAATCTTTTCCGAATTCGTGTTAGAGGCGCTAATCAAAAAGGGCATACCGCGATTCAAGGCGTACAGGGATGTGCAAAGAGTTGCATTTGCAGCACACAAGAAAGGAATCAACTTTATGGATGCATTAGGAAACGACAAGGTTGTTTCGTCTGCCCTTTCAGATAAGGAAATAAAATCAATCTTTGTTGCAGAAAACCATCTTGGAGCATCGCTAACAATAATTGATAATGTAAACAACCACGTAAGAGCAAACGCTAAGAAGTTTTCCTAGACTTTAACAACGACTTGTGTATCTGAGAGCCATACTGCAGCGCCTTTTTCTGTTTTTGTGCGGCAACTTCTGGTATTCCATAGTCCATGGCTAACTCACGAATGGCATGCTTTCTCTTCATATCATCCGGACCGTGAATCTTTTCGGAAACTGGAATTTTTTTAGCATAATCTACAAAATCTGGTGATAGGAAGGGCTGGATCATTCTCACGCCAAACTCCGCAGTGACTGCATTGACCGCAACCATCATTTGTTCTTCGTTTTTTAATTTGTCATTCATCATTTTCATAACCTCATCCTCACCAATTTCAATTGCCTCACGGTACGAGTTATAGCCACAAAAGAGCTCGTCAATGCCATTAGCAGTAACAACAGCGCCTAGTCCGTTTTCTTGTGCAAGTTTTGCAACATAATAAAATGCAATCGAGTTTTCGTTCCAGGAAAGATTGTCAGTTTTAATCAGCTGGCGAATTTTATCGCTAACCTCCTTAAATTTTTCAGGATCAATTTCTGAAATACTATGTGGCAAATTGAGCAATTGATTTACTTCTTTGGCAAAATTGATGTCATGTGAGTCATGAAAGCCAATTGTTAAGAGATGTACGTCGTGTCCCAGATCTTTGACAAGTTTTGCCAGCAAAGTGCTATCAACACCACCCGAAAATGCAACTCCTATCTTCTTATCCGAGACGGTATCTTTTACCGCGTTCTGCATTTCTGTAAGTAATTGCTCATTCATAATTGTAATGAAGTAATCTAGACAATTTATTAATTAACTATGCTATGTCCCTACATGGGATTGGCAAAACTATCAGATGAGCAGATTCAAACGGCACTTAAAGACTTGGAAGGCTGGTCGGTTGTGGACGGCAAGCTCCACAAGGAATTCCAATTTTCTGATTTCAATGAGGCGTTTGGCTTTATGGCTAGGGCGTCTATGCATATTGAAAAGATGAACCACCATCCGGAATGGTTCAATGTCTACAACAAGCTGGTTGTCGACTTGATGACCCACGATGCTTCAGGCATCACTGAAAACGATACCAAACTGGCAAAGATTCTCAATTCGCTTTAGACATGGAAGCAAAAATTCAGGAGAAGGTATGGGACCCCAAGATAGAATCAGGGATTAGAAAAAAATGGGAGGACTCGAATCTTTACGAGTTCCAAGCTGACGCTGACGGCTATACAATAGATACCCCACCACCATATCCTTCTGGCCGTCCATGGCACATTGGAGCAGCTGCTCACTATGCTCAGATTGACATGATTGCCAGAACTGCGCGCATGAACGGGAAGAACGTTTACTTTCCAATGGGAATTGACCGGAACGGTCTGCCTGTCGAACTTTACACTGAAAAAAAACATGGCATCAGAATGCGGGAAACTGAAAGGGGAAAGTTTCTCGACCTGTGCAAGGATGCGCTTGATGACCTTGAGGCGGAGATGATTCAGATTATGAAAAATCTTGGTCTCAGCTGTGACTTTGATAATTATTATCGAACAGACTCGGAAGAATACCGGGCGTTAACACAGTCCACATTCATAGAACTGTGGAAGAGTGACTCGATTTACCTTGCAAATAGGCCGAACAACTATGACTGGGTGACTGGAACAACGATAGCAGATGCCGAGATAATCTACGAGGAGCTTCCAACCAAACTAGTCCATATGAAATTCAAGGTAAAGGATGGAAAGGAGATCATCATTGTCAGCACACGACCTGAACTCCTGTGCGCGTGCAAAGCGGTAATTGTAAACCCGGAAGATGAAAGATATTCCGAACTGGTTGGGAAAAAGGTCGTTGTTCCAATATCAAACCAGGAAGTTGAGATACAGGCGCACCACTCGGCACAGATGGAGTTTGGTTCCGGTGCGGTAATGGTCTGTAGCTATGGTGACCAGAACGATGTCGCACTATTTCGAGAATTAAACCTGGAGGAAGTTGTGGCAATCGGACAGGATGGAAGGCTGACTGATGCTGCTGGTGCTTATGCCAGCCTCAAACCAAAGCAGGCGCGGACAAAAATAATTGAGGACTTGGAAAGTGGCGGGTTTGTTGAAAAGATTGAGGACATTTCCCACCGTACGCCGGTCTCGGAGCGAAGCAGAACTCCAATTGAGATTATTCCAATGGAAGAATATTACCTAAAGCAAAAAGAGTCGGTAGGAAAAATGAAGGAGCTTGGAGCTCAAATCAAGTTTTATCCAGAGATGCACAGGCAAATTCTAACGAACTGGCTTGACTCTATCAAGATTGACTGGCCAATCTCTCGGAGACGGTTTTACGGAACGGAGATTCCAATTTGGTATTGTAAAAAATGTTCAGAGCCATACCTGCCCGAGCCGGGAAAATATTATAGGCCATGGAGCGAGCCGTGCCCTGCAGAGAAATGTTCCAAGTGTGACTCTACCGAGTTTGTTGGCGAGGAGAGAACCTTCGATACCTGGATGGACTCTAGTGTCTCGCCACTGTTCATTACAAAATTCAAAAAGGATGAGGAGTTTTTCAAGAGAACTTACCCTACCGCAGTAAGGCCGCAGGCAAAGGACATTGTCAGGACGTGGCTGTACTATACTCTTCTGCGATGTGAAAATCTCACCGGCGAGAAGCCATGGTCCGAGGCTTGGATTATGGGATATGGCTTGGATGAGAAGGGACTGAAGATGTCAAAGAGCAAGGGAAACGCTCTGGACCCCATGCCAATTATTGAAAAGTTTGGTGCTGACACCTTTAGGTTTTGGAGTGCCAGCGAGGTCAACCACGGAAATGACTTTAGATGTTCGGAGCAAAAAATAGAATCGACGAAAAAGTTTCTCACTAAACTTTGGAATGTGTCTAGATTTCTGTCCAGTTTTCCTATAGTTGAATCGGCAGACCTGGCTGATACTGACAAGTGGATCATCTCCGAACTGGACAAGCTGGTAAAGGACTGCAAGGCTGGCTTTGGTGAGTATAACTTCTTCATCCCAGCCATAGCAATTCGTGAGTTTACCTGGAACATCTTTGCTGCCCAGTATATCGAGATGGCAAAGGCCCGGGCATATGGAATTGGATTTTCTGATGCCGAGCGGGACGGCGCAATCTATACTTTGCATAAGGTTTTGTCCACACTGCTGAAGCTTCTGGCTCCAATCACCCCATTCATCACAGACTTTCTCTGGCAGACTCTCTACTCGGACAAGAGCATCCACACCGAGCAACAGGCAAAGGAGGAATCAAACGAGGACCTGACCCAGCACACTCAGGCCATCAGCGAGTTCAACTCTAAGGTTTGGAACGAGAAGAAGGAGAAGGGACTTCATCTTCCGGACTCGATTAAGATAGAGATTCCAAAAGAGCTGGAGATTTTCAAGAAAGACCTAGTTGCGATGCATCATTTGGAATAATCTGTATGGATGCAGATTTTCCTAAGCTGCAATGGGACAAGAAATATCTTGAAAACTTTGAAGATAAAATTATAGATAATAATGTTTTGACATCTTTCTTTTTTGATCCTGACATAACAGCATTGATAGATTGGGCAAAGAAAAAGTTGCTGACCATCAAGAATTTAGAGACTGATTATTTAAGTCCAGCATATGAAATTTCTATGGCAAATAAAACCATAGCACATGCAGGTCTTAGTGTGGATGAAGATTGTATAATATTTAGAATTTCCGAAGATGATGTAGCATCTACAGGTTACAATATGATAAAGAATTATTTTGAAGAGCGACTTATTTTTCCAGCAGAAGTTAATCATGGAAAGGAGGAATTTTCTATCCATGATACGAAGATCATTGCAAAATCTTGGACATGGGATGATACACCTATTACATATCAGCCTACTGCATTCTTCAAATTTTATCTTGACAAAAAGCTAATCGCAAAAATGTACATGCTTTACCGAGATTTCGAAATGGCTGAAACATGTCCGACAATTTCCAAGTTTGAGGTTGCAGTAGGGATGAAAGGAAAAGGATATGGAAAGAAGATCATCCATGCGATTGAAGAAAGGTTGATAGATCAAGGCTTCAACAAACTTTGGCTTGAACAGACAGAATCAATGGGTTTTTGGCGTAAGATGGGATACGAAATTGACATCGATGAGGGATGGAAGTACTTGTATGCTGAGGATGAAATCTAGGATGATGAAATATGAGTAATTTACACGATAGTGTTGAACGCTGGTTAGTTCAAGATGGCCATTCCAAAAATGAATTACTAAAAAAACTTGCAAAAAAGGATAGTTAAGTATAGATTAACTTACTAATACTAATAGCAACTCCTACTTAACATTCATATACGAAAAAAACTAACCATATTCATGAAAAGTAATAACTGGAAGAAAAAGTTCGAGGGGGATTATCTTGACATTTGGCAGACCCCCAAAGGCGAAGATGGAAAGTGTGACTTTGTTTTGGCCATTGGTGGCACACACTTGTTCCTGAGAGCCGACACTGTGTTTCCCGAGCTAAAGATTGCTACGGACGCAGTGAATCGTGAAATGTCGAAACCAGACGGGGCGTGCTACCAATGAGCAAGGCATTACAGGCCTACGATAGGCTGAAAGAAAAGGTAGTGGACATACCAGAGGACGAAGTTGAATCAGTACAGAACACGAGGCGAGTTTATTTTGGCATTCAAAAGAAGGTCTTCGAGGCAAGCACAGTAGGAACTGTCGCCAACATTTCAGTCCGGAGCTTTATCACTGGACTCCTGCGGTATGGAAAATGGGAAGTTGAGCACAGTTTGAAACAAAACCCAAAACATGGTGAATTTCCCGAAAGGATTTGGGAATCCGTAGCAGATAAGATCATCGACATAGCGGAAGACGTGAATAATTCAGAAGACGATAGGGCTGCCATAGCGAAATTCAAAAAACCGTACAAGCAGCTTAGTGACGCAGAAAAGGAGACTCTGGAAGAGGACTTGGATGATCGATATACTCTTGATGCAATAGCATATTGTCTCATATGCAAAGCGTTAGACCTTTGGACTCCAAAATTCTGGAGACTCGATGAAGTTGCAGCCAAGATAGCGGAAGTAGAGCGAGTTGAGGTGGAAAAAGAGAAAGCCATAGCGGAAAAAGAGAAAGCCAAGGCAGAAAAAAGAGTACCCGTAGGAAACTGAGAAAGATGGAACAAATCAAACATAAGGATGGGTGCTATCAATGAGCAAGGCAATCCAGGTCTATGATGATGGTAAGTTAGTGGACATACCAGAGGAGGAAGTTGAAAACATAACGGATATGATGCGGGTTTTTACCGGCATTCAAGAGGTTTGGTATGTAGCCTACAAGGAAAAGATTTCAGAACCCAACTTTATTTCTGGGCTCTTGCGATTTGCAATATCATTCGTTAAGAGGGGTTTGGATCCCAACTACACAGATACGGAGCCAGGAATTTCAGACGACAAAAGCACTATTAGTGCAAAAGCTGAAAAGATTTGGGAATCCGTAGGAGACAAGATCATCGACATGTTGGAAGACATAACGACTTCAGAAGATTTCTTACCTACAAATGTTCCAAAAGAGATTTTCGATGAAGAAGAAAGACATGTTAGGAATGCAATAGCATATTGTCTCATAGCAAGAGCATTTGACATTTGGACTCCAAAATTCTGGAGGTCGGATGCAATTGCCGCCAAGATACGGGAAAAGGATCAGGCCAGGGTGGAAAAAGACAAAGCCAAGGCTGAAAAAAGAGTGCCGGTGGGGAGCTGACAAAAAATGTATGTGTATACAGAAAAAGATCTAGAAAACATTCGAAAGGAGGTATTAGGAAAGATAGCTGATCAGCGTTATGAACTAGACATAACCAGTTTGGCTGTCAACCCGGGATCAGGTTTTGTGGCTTGGTATCCTACACTTGCAGGTTTACTGAAAAGCAAACTTGAAAACGTTGATCACGTTCAATGGACAACAGAAGAGGATGGACGTTCGACAATTAAAAATGGCAAAGTTACGTCAAAACATGTGACAATAAGATTCCAATTCAGCGATGAGGAGTATCTAAAGACACGGAAGATTGGAATCAAGAAAAAACTCTACAATGTCGTATCTGCTCTTGATGACGCATTCAATAAATCATTCTTTCTGTCAGCTTACAGCTTCAAGGCTGCATTTGATGGTAAAGGGCGGGGTGGTCATTCTGTGCAAGGTTGGCATACATCAATTCGAAATTATGTCTTTAACACGTGGATCGTAGAAATTGTGGATCATATGATGGGAATAGAACAATGGAAACATCTTGGTGGTGGAAAAATATATCCCAATGTGCCCCCGCCCCCACAGAGGATTAGCACAGAGGGAACAAGGTGGCCCATCTCAGCACATGACAGACTTGGAATTGATCTTGACAAGGATGGTAAATTTCCTGACGGTTCTTCAACCAATGCGCTACATCCACAGATTGTACCGTAGGTAGAAAAGGGAGCAGCGAATGTAAGATGGCAAAAACAATCAAGTTGAATGAGACCAGCCTGGTCTGTGACAAACCAGGTGGGATTAAATGCTGGAAAAAAGGTAAGGAGATTAAGCATCCACATCCTGTAAAATGGCGAGCCGGTGGTGAGATTGTCGTACTAAAAAGATGGAAGCTGGAAGAGATACTGGACCCGGACGGTCCTATCAATGACAGTAAGTTCTGGAACTTTAGAAAAAAACCATTCCTCATGGGTCCATTTGTTTGGTGCACTCCAGAATTGTGGGTGCAAGAAGCAGGATTTGTCTATGAGGGTGGGATAGATGTAAAAATACTGTTTGGTGGAGGTCCATGGGTTCCACATACTTGGAGGGACTTGAGAAAAGTGCGGGTACAACTTGAAGAAGAGCTTGACAAGTTTGGCTACAAGGATAGGGATCTTATAATTTACAGAACAATCAAAGCCTCACAGATCAACTGGGACTCTATTGCAGTTTTTTCTGAAAAAAGAGTGCCCGTAGGGAACTGATGATAGATGGTCATATACAAAGACGTGCCAGATTATTATTTCAAAAAGGCGCTTGCACTTGAAAAGTTAGGTAAGTATGAAGAAGCTATCGAATGTTATGATAAGATATTAGGGATAGATCCGCATGCTCTGAATGCCTATCATAACAAGGGAGTTGCACTTGAAAAGTTAGGAAAACATGAAGAAGCTGCAAAGTGTTTTGATAAGGAAAAGCCGAGGGAGAAAATAAGTCCTGAAAAAGAGGCTCAAATAAAACATGATGAAGGTTTTGAACTACTAAAATCTGGCAAATATGAAGAAGCTGTCGAGTGCTTTGATAATGTATTAGATATTAATCCTAATACCGCTTCTGCATATGCTTGCAAAGGCGCTGCACTCCTAGCACTCACAGATGATAATAGTGGTTATGAAGATTATGAGCCAGCCATCGAGTGTTTTGATAGAGCAATAGAAATTGAACCTGATAAGCCTGGAGTGTTGTATAACAAAGGTAGGGCACTATCACAAGTTTCTTGGTTTGAATTTGATGAGAAAGGTAAACGAAAAGTGAATGAAGAAGCTCTCGAGTGTTTTGATAAAGCAATAAAAATTGATCCTAATGATGCTCGTGCAAATTTTGCCAAGTCTCTTGTACTGAAAGATCTTGGTAGGCTGGAAGAATCCATCAAATGTATGGATGATGCATTAAAGATTGAACCAGATAATGTTATGTTTTTGGATTTCAAAGGTAATACATTAGTAGAGATTGGTAAGTTAACAGAGTCTTTCAACTGCTTTGAGAAGATAACTCAGATTGATCCTAATAATGCTCGGGCTTGGTATAACAAAGGTACATCGCTAATGGAACATGTAAACCCATATGATGGTTCATCATATGCTGAATCAAAAATGGACGAAGCTATCGAATGTTTTGAGAAGGTATTAGAGATTGATCCTAATAATGCTCGGGCTTGGTATAACAAAGGTACATCTTGTATAGCAGTTGGTAGAGCCGAAGAAGGTGCCACATGTCTTGAGAAGACAATGGAGATTGATTCAACTGTGTTAAAAAAAGCACATTTCCCAAATGATTCATAATGTTTTCAGAGATTTCGGAAAAAAGAGTGCCCGTAGGAAACTAGGGTCTCAAATTTTTTTTAAAAAACGATCAAGCTCATATTCTATGAATGCGTAATTGCCTGTTGATGGGAAAGTATCGGTGTACCGTTTGTGGAAAGGAGTTTGACACCTACACATCATACCAAGACCATGAGATTAATTATCACGGAAGAGGGACGGGCTGATAGCATGATCGATCGATAAATAGAACGGAA
>JACAST010000023.1 GCA_013390765.1 Marine Group I thaumarchaeote
TTTTATTGGTTTTTTCTTTGGTTCCATTACCGGTAATCCGATATCTCTTGTCATAATTTCATACCTAATTCATTATATGATCTTTTAGAAATTAATAAATTTTTTCTAGTGGGTTTTAAATTTTTTAAAGATGTCATTTTTTTTTCAGTTCATTTACCCTAGTTAACATTCTAGCAATATCTTTTCGAAGTGGTTTAAGCTTACCGCTTTCTTTCCGTAGCGTACCTTTTTTTGATTCTACACGAAGCTTAAAAAGCTCAGCACGAATTTGTTTTAGTCTATCATACAGATCTTTTTCATTTAACTCTCTAATTGTTTTAGTTTTTAAATGTGCCATTATTTTAGCCTCTGTTCTTCTTCTTCTAGAGTTACAAGCGTTTTCATTTTTTCTTCTTCAATGTTTATTTGTTCTGATTCAGTTTTTGCGATTGTTTCATCTTTAATTTTTTCATCTTCAGTTTTTTGTTTCTGTTCTGATAATCCTTTAAGTTTAAATTCAGGAACTACTTTTTCTTTACTTGCAATTCTAATTTTAATTCCAATTAATCCCATTGCTGTCTTCGTATGAGTAACATCCTCAGAAACTATGTCTTTTGCATAGTTACCAGCTCTTGGAAGAATACCCCGTGTATGTTTTTCAAAAGCAGAACGATCACCACGTAATTTTCCTGAGATTGTTATTTGAACACCCATTGCACCAGCTTCCATTATTTGGTTTAGTGTCCACATAGTTGCTCTTCTAAATGCAGTTCCACGTTCAATGTGTGATGCCAATCTGTTGCACATTACACTTGGTGATAATTCTGCTTTTGGAATCTCTTCAACTGAAATTTGAGGATTTTTGAATCCAAAGTCTGATTCAACTTTTTCTGTTAGTTGTTTAATACCTACTCCCTTTCTGCCTATAACAATTCCCGGCCTAGTAACAAAAAGCGTAATTTTTGTTCCAGAAGGAGTTTTTGAAATTTCTACTCTATGAAATCCAGACTCTTTGATTTCTTCTCGAAGAAAATCGTTAAGAAGCATCATATTATAATTATCTTTGATTACATTTTTTATTTGTGCCATTTGTTATGCCTCTTGTGCAACAATTTCTACATGAACCAATGCATCATTTTTAGCTGAAGATCTACCCATTGCACGTGGTATAAATCGTTTGAGTAGTCTGCCTTTATGCACTGTTGTATTGATTATTTTTAGTCTATCTAAATCCATTCCTTTGTATTCTGCATTTGATTCCAGATTATCTAATAATTTTAAAATTTCAGTTGCAGCTTTTTCTGGGTATCTGCCTGACATTGTTCCAGGGTCAGACTTATGCCCCACTTGGTTCTTATATCTTCTAAAAGGAATACTTCGTTTGAGATTTGTTACATCAAGTAAATAATCTCTAGCTTTTTCAATTGAGAGTCCTTTCATTGCAACAGCTATTTCTCTAGCATGCTTGTGAGAAATTGATTTTTCTCTTATTGCCGCACGAACGTGTTTAGTCGCATCAAAATTTTGAAATGCAAAATAATGTTTAGGCATATTTCTCACTTTAATGGTACATACAAACTAGATCTTGATGCTCCTACTCCTGGGGCACCATGACTTACACGTTTATTTGTAATTACATATTCTCCCAAATAATGACCAACCATTTCTGTAGTTATAGTTACAGGAACAAATTCTTTACCTGAATAAACATTTAGAGTTACTCCTACCATATATGGTAAAACAAGTAAATCACGAAGATGTGTGTTAATGGTAGTCTTTAGTTTGCCTGCTTTTGTAGCCTTAATTTCTTCAATCAATTTTCTTTTACCATCGTTTATTCCTCTGGTTAACGATCTTCTAGCTCGTGCAGGAAATAATTTAAGCAATTTTTCTAAAGACAATTCTTCTAATTCTTTTTGTGATAATCCACGGTAAGTAAATTGTTTAACCAACTATTTTCACCATTGTTCTCTTAAAGACATTTTTTGGTTCATATTATAGCATTCCTATTTTAGTTGCCAAATTTCTTGCAATATCAATAGATTCAAATTCTACATATGCTTTTTTACCATAAATTGTTCTTGCGGTATTAACTGCTATAGCTTTTTGTTCATAAAGTGTATTTATTGCATCCTTTATTGCCGATTTTGATGCTGATTTTTCTACAATGAAACAAATTTTTTTTTCAGTTTCTACTAATTCAAATGTTTTTTCTGTTGTGTAAGGATTTAGAATAATTTTGCTTGCAAGTTCTACTCTCATATAACATTCACCAATAATTCTAAATGAGGCGACTTTATTTTCTCAATTTCTTTTAATGCACTTTTTGAGTATACAACTAATCTAATCGGTACTCCACCAGGTGCTAGATCTAATACACTCAAATCTTTAGCTGCTTGGGCATCTACTCCAGGAATTGCACCACACGCGTTTGATAGTTTTTTTGAGTTTGATACAACAAACAGCACACTTTTACCAATTTTTGTACCTCTTCCTCGCAGTGAGGATTTTCCTGTCCTAGCTTTTCGTGATTTTAATCTATTAACATCTTGCATTAAATTTAATGAATCCAATATTTTTAACGCTTCTTTAGTTTTTGTAACAGATTCTATATCGTCTGATATAACAATAGGAAATGTTTTTAGTTTTTCAACTTTATGTCCTCTTGATTCAATAATTTCTTTTGATTGTGTAGCAGCAATAGCTGAACATAATGCAAGCTTGTTTTCTTTTTTGTTTAATTTTTTAAAAATTACTTTTTGAACTTTAGGTGGATGCGCTTGTCTTCCGCCTCTTACTGAGGCTACTCCACCTGCTTGACCCTGACGTCCACCTCCACCACCACGCATCTTAGCAATTCTTGATACTCCTTGGCCAGTCGGTGGGTCATTCGATCTTGCAACAACATCCATGCCAGCTGTTGGATGCCTTCCTTGCGGTTGAAATTTGTGTGAAGTTAGATTGGTAAATGCATTACTGATCAAATCTTTTCTAAATGAAGTTGAAAACACTAATGGCAATTCTATCTCATTTTCTTTTGTTCCATTTATGGTAAATGTTGAAACTTTCATTAAACAACTACCTCTAAAATATTTGGTTTGGTTATCTTTTGTGGTATGTTTCGTATTTGTGATCTTAATTTAATTAATCGATTATAGGTTCCAGGTACAGACCCACGTAATATAATAAAATCTCCATTAACATTTCCAAAGTGTTTGTAGCCACCTTTTGGGTTTATTTTGTATTTTATATTTTCAGTATTATCCATAACCATAATTCTTTTGTCATACTCTGTTCTTTGATGAAGACCACGTTGACCTGCTCTTGGTACAGTATACATTACATATTGTGGTGATATGGGACCAAGAGAACCTACTTCTCTAACACTTTTTCTTGATTTGTGCTGTTTTCTTTTTACTCCCCATCTTGTAATAGGACCTTCCCATCCTTTACCCTTAGTAATTGCAGCCGTGTCAACAGTAGTACCAGCTTCAAAAACTTGATCAATTTTTACTTCTTTACCTAAAAGTTCTTTCACAAATGTAAATTGTTTTTTAACATCCCCACCTTTTACAGATGCTTCAAAAACATATGGTTTTTTTTGTTCTAAACCAGCACTTCGAGGAGTAACAGCAATTAGAGCATAAATCTCTTTAATTTTTTTAAATGCTTTTTCTGAATATTCTAACAACTCTTCTTTATTTTTAGATTTTAAAAATTTTGAAACATTTTTTGGCAAATTAGCAGCATACAAATCAAATTGTGCATGTTTACCATTTGGATCTTTTGAATATCCTCTAATTCCAACAATAAGAATAGGCGGTGTCACAATCACTGTACCAAGGCTAACAAGCTGCTTTCCATGATTAGGTGTTTTTTCACGATCGTCAATATTTACTATCTGTACACAACCTGCTTTGAATCCTGCATGTGCCAATAATTTTGGTTCATCTGAGTTAACTTTAGGCCATGCTCTTATTCGAGCTTCCATACTTTTAGCTCTACCCCTAGGAAGGTATGCAAGACTACCTCTACGCGGTGCACTATGTCTTCGATGACCCATGACAAACGAAAAAAGTCGCTAACCCCATTATATATCTACTAAAATTTTAATTCTTTTTTGTTTTACCGTAATAGATCTTATGGTTTAATGATATCATTAATTGACAAAAACATTGTATAACCTCCTAAAGCAAGCCCAACAAATCCAACAGCTATTGCTAATAACAAAAAATTTTTTTTTATAACCATTACTTTAGATGATTTATTATTTAATATAATTATAATTATGGATGTTAATTATTGATAATATTCCTAGTATTGCTTCTTCAAGGCGTACAGTTTGTGTTGCCTGATTCGGGAAAAAGTTAAAGATCTTAGCATTTTGGATTTTTTTAATGTCAGTACCTAAAATATCATAAATTCCCTTATTCGTCGTTCCAAACACAATAAGTATGGGTTCATCTGGTTCAGTCATTTTTTTTGCGTCTAATATAGTAAAATTTTTTCCTTTTTTTGAAGTTAGGATTATTTTGCCTTTCCATGTTGATAAAATAGAAAGTAAATTGGCCCTTTCTTTTACACTGTATCCCCAATAATCTTTGATGTCCTTTCTTGAAATCTCTTTAGCAGTGAGTTTTGGCTGTGTAGTTTTAATTTGTATAGCAATTCTTGTACCAGATTTCATTTTTCCAAAATATTGAATGAGTTTGTTTATTCCAATGTCCAGAAATTTTTTTCCCTTGTAGTTTATAATTAGTGCATCACGTATATCACCAATTTTTATCATCTTTTGATCTGATGTCGTTAAATGACTAGAAATATTCAATGGTTGTAGTGCGCCAGCATATTTCAGTAATTGTGTTTTTGGAAATATCTCCTTACGAAAATATTGTGGCGTTTCTAAATATTTTAATGATGTTGATAAAAGCGCTAAATCATTTTTATTCTGTTTTCCATCTTGATAAATAAAAATCTGATTTATTTTAAAAATTGCACACGCTCTTGCAATCATTGATATTTTTTTGGTCTTATTCAAAATGGTTGATTCATCTGCTAATGATGAATCAGGTATCGCAATTGATAAATTCAATAATTAATCTTATTCTATAATTATAAAACTATGATGATTATATTTCTCCAACCGGATATTTTTCTGTTGCAGATTGCAACAATTTTGTAATCTGATTTTTATCTACAAGCTCATAATGTTTAGTATCAGATTTAATTTGAGAGATTTTAATGTGCTCAGAATCTTTTGCGTCACCACTTAGCATATTAACTGATGCTATGGCTAACATTTTAGATTCTTCTAATGTCATTTCTGGTTTGTAGTGTTTCTTTAAAAATTCTGTCACTCTATCTGAATCTGCACCAATTGCAACTGCGTTATAAGGAATATACGTTCCACTAGGATCAGTTAAAAATAACGAATTTCCATTTTCGTCTATACCACCAATAATTAATGATACACCAATTGGTCTAGCTCCAGCATATTGAGTATATTGCTGACATTGATCAGCAATATGTTTTGTAACAGTTTCAACACTTACAGATTCATCATAAACTATCTTACTACTCTGTGAAAAAAATCTTGCATCATCTACTTGGCTACGTGCATCTGGAATATAACCTGCTGCCGCAATCCCAATATGTTGATCAATCTTGAATAATTTTTGTGGTTCATCAACAATCTGCAATTTTCTTGGTTTTTCGTCTGCTGCAAATATAATGCCATATTTTGTTTTAATACCAAGAGCGACGGTTCCTCTTTTTACTGTTTCAATAGCATATTCAACTTGGTACAATCTTCCATCTGGTGAAAAAACAGTAATTGCCCGATCATAACCTTGTTGTGCTGGCATCAATTTAATTCAGAAACTTAGAAAGTTTAATTTAAGTTTAGCACTTTACCGGAAAATGTTAATTCAACAAACAATTTCATGAGTAAACTTGTTTAACATTCTAACAAAAATGGTAACTGATCGATTACTTCCTGTTCATATTTTCACTTTTCTAGCTTTAGCTTAATATTATTAATATGAATAAAAATGAACATGGAAATCCTTGAAGGAAAGATTCTCCTGTGGCTTGAAAGTGCAAGATTTGTAAAAAATAAGCCTGGAGTTTATGTTCTTTATGATAAAAAGCTAAATGCGTTATACATTGGGGAAAGTGATAGTCTTCAGAAAGAATTTGAAAAGTATGTTGATACAGACTTTGGGAATGATGAATGTAAACAAAAAACTCATACATATCAAAGATTATTTATTGAAAATCCAAAAGAACGAGCAAGACAGCTTTTAGAAGATTATAAGAAAGAACATGGTGAATTACCATGTTGCAATGCTTAAATCGATTGAAAATTATTTATCTTTCGATGCTAGAATAACATACTATAATGAAAATTACCTAGTTGAATTAATAATAGAAACAAATATTGGTTTAGTCATATTATAAATTTTTTATGCGAGTTATTCAAAAAATTGTTGTTATCTTACTTGCTGTTTTTATATCTGCATTTTTTATTCCAACTGTTATTAATATAATTTGTAATGGTCCTCTTAGGTTAGATTGTTGAATTAGTACTGATTTGATATTAGACTGTAAATTTATGATTTAACACTTTTTAATAAATAATATTGATTATTTATTATGGATGAATTTGAAATTAATTTGAAATTTTCTGAAACACCTACTGATCTTCAGATTAAAAAACTAAAAAATTACTTCAAGGAAATTCCACTATCTGAAATATTATTTGGTTTAAAATTTGCAAATAATCGGTGGGTTGCTAAAGATGCTGGTGTACTAAAAGTTGGTAGGAAAAGTATTTTACAAAAGGAAATTCATTCCGTTACTGTAGAACAGGCTCAGTGGAGATTAAAAAACTGGAAAATGATGATTGCTAGTTATCGTAGAAGAGGTTATAGTTATCCAACAATTTCTCGAATTAAAAAATTACTTATTCAGATTAGTAAGAAAAAATCTAAATTATAGCTTCTTTTTCTTTTGAAAAATTTTCCGATGATGCAGTTGGTGGTTCTGGCATAGCGGTTCTTATTCTTCCTTCAAGAACATTTTGTGCATCCTGAAGTATTGCTTCTGTGTCTGCATTTCCTTGATAAGATGGTATTATTGGTTCTGCTGATAATGATGAATCAGTTAGTAAATCTTGAAGCATATTAGGTAAATCTTGCATCGAGGCATTGATTTGTGGGAATAATCCAGAAATAGATGGAGCTAGTCCTTTAATTAATGACATACATGGACTTAGTGTAACAACAATATCGCCTAATTCAGAAACTGTACTTAATCTAAGCTTCATTTGCTCCATCACTAATTTTGCTCCAGCAATTTTATTTTGAATTTTTCTAATTTCTTGTAATTCTACTGCATATGATCTTGCTCTTGATTCATTTCGTGTTAATTTTGCATCAACAATTTTTTTGAAAACGTGATCATGATTTTGCTTTAATTTATTATGTACCTGTTCGAGACGTAAAATTTGGCATTCCATTTCTTTTTCTGCATTATTGATTCTATTTTTTAATGCAGTTTGTGGCTTGATTTTATCTAGAAATTTCTGTGATAAATTTATACCATTTTTAACCCCATGCCAATTTTTAGTTATATAACCCATTTTCTAAAATTATTCAAGAAATCTACATTTTGTGACTCAACTAAAATTTTTTGATCTAATAGGATCCAAAAATTTCATGTAACTTCATTTTTGAACGTATATGTTCCGAAATTTTGAAATTCCATTGCTTTTTATCTAACTATTTTTTTATTTTGGATATGAATAATCGAATGATTGTGATTGCTATTATCCTAGGAATTGTTATTACAGTAGCATTTTTTATTGGTTGTCCAAACAAAGCAATTGGTTGTTTAGGCTTTGATATGTCCCGTTAATTATATTAAATGAAATTTCCTTTTTGCACTTTCTAATACAGACAACGATTTTGTTATATGATCATCCGTTAGCCTAGCAGTAATTGAAATTCTTATTCTTGCATGATTCCGTGAAACAGTTGGATATCTGATAGGCTGAGCAAAAATTCCATTTTTAAAAAGATATTCTCCAAATTCTATTGCTGTTTTTTCTTTTCCAATTATAATAGGAAGTATATGCGAATTCGAATTTACGATAAAACCTATTTTTTTTAAACCAGTTGAAAACTTTTTCACGTTTTTCCATAATTTTTTTCGATTTTTTTCTCTATTAGATTCAAATCTTTTTGTGGCATCATCAATTAGGAGCCTTGGCAGTGCAGATGTGTAGATAAATGATTTTGATTTATTAATACATAATTCAACGATGTTTTTTCTTGATGATATATATCCTCCAAATGATCCTAACCCCTTACTTAAACTACTGATATAAACATCGATTTTTTTTGAAACTCCAAAATAATTTGCTGTACCTTTACCATCATTACCCACAACAAAGTCACCATGAGCATCATCTAGTATGGTTATCGCATCGTTTTTTTCAGAAATTTCAGAAACAGTATTTAAATCGGAAAAATCTCCATCCATACTAAATATTCCTTCTGTAATTATGAATTTTCGTCTGGCTTTTGTTTTTATTTTATGAATTAAATCACTCATGTTGTTGTGTTTAAAAATTGATAATTTCGCATTGCATAGTTTACAGGCTTCAATAAGACTTGCATGATTTAGTTTATCACTTAACACTAGATCATTTTTTCCAATAAGTGAAGATATTACACCAAGGTTTGCCATGTATCCAGTTGGGAAAATTAATGAACGTTCTTGTGATTTATGTTTTGCCAATTTTTCTTCAAGAATTCTAAACGAATTATCATTTCCAGCAATCAGACGAGAGCTAGATTGATTTTGTTTGTTTGAAATCTTAGGCTGCTTTATTCCTAAGTAATCATTTGAACAAAGATTGATGAGAGTTTTGGAATTAATTGTGATATATGGACCAGTAATTTTACTATCATACATTTTTCTATAAAGATTATTTTTTCTGATATTTTTTAATTGAGAATTAATATATTCTAATTTAGGTTTCAAGATTTAGCTCTTTAATCATTTCAAGGTCTTTTTTTATTGGATTTCCACCCATAGTTAAATATCCTGTACTGATAATTCCGTTTGCTCCAGCTAGTAGCAATTTTTTCCCATCATCTTTCAGATTAACTTCTCTTCCTCCTGAAATTTTGATTATTGATTTTGGTAAAAGAAATCTAAGGGTACTAAACACTCTCAAAATTTCTGTGATATCTAATGGTGTTTGAAGTTCTAAGGGTGTACCTGGCATTGGAACCAGCATGTTAATAGTAACTTCCTCAGGTTCAAATTCTGCAATTTCAAAAATAAGTTCCTCACGCTGTTTTCTAGTCTCACCAAGACCAATTATCCCACCGGTACAAATTTCTAAACCAGCATTTCTTACAATTTTTAACGTCTTCACTCTATCCTGATAAGTATGAGTTGAGCAAATTTCTGAAAATTTACTACGTGATGTTTCTAAATTATGATTATATCTTTTTACTTGAAGTTTTTTTAATGTTTTAGCTTGCTTTGCTGTTAAAAATCCAAGACTGCATTCAATCGAAATTCCAACTTTTTTATTAATCTCTTCAATTATCTTACATACCTTTTCAAAATCAGGTGTATTAGGTTCTCGCCATGCAGCCACAAGACAAAATGAATTCGCCCCTTCATTTTTTGCCTTTAATGCCTGTTGAACTATCTCCTCAGGTGGTGGAAGTTGATAGCCATTAATTTCTGTGTTGAAAAACGCTGACTGGGAACAAAATACACAGTCTTCACTACAAAAATTTTTTTTAATATTTGCTAATTCTTCAATATCAACCCTAGAACCTTGGAAATGTCTTGTGATGAAATTTGCGGAATCTGATAAATTCAGAAGAAATTCATTATCTAGATTAAATAATTCAGATGCAATAGATTTTGTTATTTTTCTGCCAATAATAACATCATTACAATATTTTAAAATTAATTCAGGCTTTTCGGTCATTAATTTTTTTAATTTTGATCTATAATTAAGCGTTAACCAAAATATTTTTTGAGGTTAACGATTATTTAGTAGTGAATAATGTTTATGCAGTAATGAAAAATCAAAATTATCTATGGCACCCAAATACACAGATGTTAGAATGGACAAAATTCCCAAAAATTGTTCGTGGTGAAGGAATGTGGTTAATTGATGATGATGGAAACAAGTTACTTGACGGTGTAGCAAGTATGTGGTGTAATGTTTGGGGACATTCTAAAAAAGAATTGATTAACGCAATAATTAAACAAACAAAAAAACTTCAGCATTCACCATTATTCAACCTTACAAATGAACCGGCTGAGATGTTGGCTGAGAAACTGATAAAGATGTCTCCAAATATGGCTAAAGTTTTTTTTTCTGATAATGGTTCAACTGCAATGGAAATTGCTATAAAAATTGCCCTGCAATATTGGGATAACCTGGAGTTAAAGAATAAAACCAAAATTGCTACACTTGAAAATGGATATCATGGGGATACATTTGGTGCAATGTCAGTAGGATATGTACCAGAATTTTTTTCAAAGTTTAGATCCAAACTATTTTCAACTTTACAGTTTAAGGTTCCTAGACAATATCATCTACCCAGAAATATCACTCTTAAAGAGTTTGAGAATATTTGCTTAGAAAAAATCGAAAATAAACTATCTAAGGACGATACAATTGCTGCATTTGTTATGGAGAGTGGTGCGCAAGTAGCTGGAGGTGTAAATATTTATCCAAAAAACTTTCAAAAACGGATTAATGCAATATGCAAAAAATATAATGTATTATTTGTTTTAGATGAAATTGCTACAGGATTTGGTAGGCTTGGTTCAATGATTGAATACAAAAACCAAGATTGTCATCCAGATATTGTTTCTTTTGGTAAAATGCTGACTGGTGGATATTTAACATTTGCAGCTACTTTAACAACAAGAAAGATTTCAAATTCATTTTTAGGCAAATTCTCTGAGGGAAAACATTTGTTTCACGGTCATACATATACGGGAAATCCTATAGCTGCATCGCTTTCGCTTGAAAATATAAAATTATACGAAAAAACAAAACTAATTCAAAAAATTCAAAAAACATCCAAAGTTTTTGAAAATAGAGTAAATGAATTTTATGAGTTAGAGCAAGTTGGAGATGTAAGACAAAAAGGTATGTTAATGGGCGTTGAATTATTAATTAACAATAATTCAATAAAAACAAAAAAGTCAATTAATAAAATTGTTTTTGATGAGGGCAAAAAGCATAATATGTTTTTTAGAACGTTAGGAAATGTTGTCATGCTGGTACCACCACTTGCAATATCTAATAAAGAAATTAATTTGCTAGTTGATGGAGCATTAAAAACAATTAAAGGGATTTCAAAGTCATTAAAATGAAATCACTTTTTGTTACTGCTACTGATACTGGTATAGGAAAAACATATGTTTGCGCAGGAATAGCACATTCATTAAAAAAATCAGGTATTGATGTTGGAATCATGAAGCCATTTGCTTGCGGTGTTAAACAAAAAACTGGATTTTCATCTAAAGATCTTAGTATACTTTCCAATGCAGCAAATGTAAGTGATCCTGAAAAATTTTTAAATCCGTTTTTTTTTCCTATACCTGCATCGCCTTATACAGCAGCAAAAAATCTTGGTGTTAAAATAGATGTTAAGCATGTAATGAAATGTTTTAGAGAATTAAACAAAATTCATGACATAATGCTAGTTGAAGGTATTGGTGGCATTATGACGCCAATTTTGAAAGATTATGCAATCATAGATTTGATAAAAGATCTTAATACAAACACAGTTATCGTCACTAGTTCAAAGATAGGAACCATAAACCATACAATAATGACGTGCAATATTTGTAAAAATATGAAAATTCCAGTGAAGGGATTGATCATAAATAATTTTGATTCTACTGGGTATCCAATATCTGAATTGGAAAGAGATCTAAGCGTGTTGACTAATTTGCCTGTGTTATGTTCATTACCACATCTAACAAAATTTAATCTAGCTGATTTTTCAAAGATGATTACAAACCAAGTAGATATTTCGACTTTAATTAATTAATAACCTATTGTCAAATTTAGTTAATTAGATTTTATTTACTATAAGATAATTACAAGAAACTGCACAAAAAGATGTAAAACAATGTACAAAAATAAGTCTAAAACTGTACACAATTGTACGATGTTAAGAGTAATTGGCGTATCAAAAAAGCATAATTCTGTTTGGCGAGTGTATTTTCACGACTATAATGACGATGATAAGATATGTTTGTTCACAAAAAAAATCAATCCGTTGTTAGTTTGGTTTTACAAACTGAAAAAACAAAAACTTTACAATAACATTTGTGATGTTTGTGGCAATGAATTCAAGTTTTACAAAAAAAGATTTGAAAAAATGCCTGACGAATGTTTTGAATGTAATCCAGACCAATTCGAATACTAAATGGTAACGGTATACCAAAAACTAGAAACATAAATACGAAGATCATTAACTCTTTTTGATTTCATTCAGTTGGAATCCTCACGCAAGTACGCCGTAAGACCAAAGCGCAGGCGGAAAGCTATTTTTTA
>JACAST010000029.1 GCA_013390765.1 Marine Group I thaumarchaeote
CGGTAGAATGAATATGGATCGTTTGAAAAAACCTTCTCAATATGTAGACGGTATGGAAAATCTTCTATACATTGCTGAAACACAAAAGAAATTTCAGCTTGGCTTACTATCTATACTACCAACACATTATACAAAAAAACTAAGCATGAAACCATTTAATGGAATTAAACAGGTAATGGATTATGTATTAAAAAATCAGGGTCAGAAACAAAAAGTAGAAGTCATCTCTGATGGGGCTCGTACTCTTTTAAGGCAAAATTCCTGATGGTAACGGTGCACACAAAACTCCAAGAATTATAACAACGATAAACATTTTTTTCCTGTTTTTAGTTAGAGGAGAAATATCATCAAGCGGTCTTGCATCTTGACTTCTTGAACTTAGCAGTAGTATAAACAATGCCATAAACCAGTAACCTAAAACAGCAAGAACTCCCATGCTGGCGTAAGTAGCAATCTGATGCCATTTTTTTCCAAAAAGAGATCTTGCCATATGCCCCCCATCTAGCTGCCATGCTGGCAGTAAATTCAAAAAGGTAATAAGAAAACCTAACCAAGCAGCAAATAATATAGGAGACATGATCACTTCTGTATCTTTTCCACCCTTGTCAAAAATATCAAGGGAAATTGACATTAGTATTGGCATATTCATTTTCGTGAGCTGTGAATCCCTAAACAATTCATCAGCTAACTCATTGCTAATTTCTGGTGATGTATATGCGCCGAAAATGCAAACTATAATTGCTATAACTAAACCCGCAATGGGCCCAGCAATTGCCACATCAAACAAGATATCCCGATTAATTGTAAGGCCTTTTGACTGAATTAGTGCCCCAAAGGTAGGAATGCTAAACACTGGTACTCCAGGGATAAAAAATGGCCATGTTGTTTTGATTTTATGTTTTCTGGCTGCAAGTAGATGTCCTGATTCATGAACACCCAAAATGCCAATAAGTGAAAATGCATAAAAAATTGACATCTCAAAAGGATCTCCTATAAAGGCAAGAGAATTTACAAAATCGGTTCTAAAATAACCGTCAATTAATACCATGGTAACAGTTACAGCAAAAAGAATTCTGGGCACCCATGATTTTGATAACCATTTTCTTTTAATTTCAGGTAATCTAGTTACAAAAATATACATTCCATCAAAAGATTTTTCAAGATGTGGTACAAAACTTCTAACTTCTAGCTGTCTGGCTAGGTTCACAAATTTGCTTTTGAAATCTTTGTCTTCTATTTTAAACTGTATGTCGTTGGTATTGATTACTATGTCTTTGACATCAAAAATTGAAGAGACTTTTGAGATTACTTCATCCTGCGTTAGATCGGTCATAATTTATCATACAAATACATTCAATTAATTGCTTTTCTGCTCTAAAATTAAATATTTGCAAGTCTTCATTACAAATATTGCAAGTAATACTGAAACAGATGGGAGATTGTATTCTTAGGAGATGTGAACTTAGTGATATCATACCTGTAATGGAAATTAATCTTAGAACACTTCCTGAGCACTATTCTGATTATTTTTATGAAAGTTTGCTTGAAGAGTTGCCAGAGGCATTTATTGTTGCTGAAATCTCTGGTAAAATAGTAGGATACATAATGTGCAAGATAGAACATGGCTTTTCAAATTTTAAAAAATTAGGTTTCGTGAAAAAAGGTCATGTTGTATCTGTTGCAGTGATAGATGAACATAGGCGTAAGGGGTTTGGTAGTATATTAGTAGACGAGGCTGCTAAGGGTGTAAAAATCATACAAGGTTCCGAACTATACTTGGAAGTTAGATGTAGTAATAATGATGCTGTGAGATTATATGAGAAATTAGGATTTTCTATAGTACAGAGATTAAAAGCATATTATCGTGATGGTGAAGATGCGTATGTTATGGCTATCGATTTTACTAGCTAGATTCAAATAAATAACTAGAGACTAATTTTTACTCATTGTCAAGACGCAAAGCTCAAGGTATTATGATATTTGTCCTAGCCATATCTGCATTTTTTGTATACTCGTACCTTCTCATGTTGTCGGAATGGAGCCCAATTGTTTTACAATTATCCATTTTAATGATTGTTGGAGGAATTCTGGGAGTAATTTCTTGGATAGGATATATGATGGCTACAACAAAATCTTCTCCATCATCAATAATACAAGATGACGATAACTAACCTCATTTTTCTATTTTTATATCAATTACAGTTTGATAGAATCTAGGACCAACTGGCCTAACTATTTTGGAACCTAGTATTGTAGATTTTACAGGAGTAACTTCCAAATAATGTTGTTCTGATAATTTTACTGCATCTGATTTTTTGTCCGCATGAATATGTGAATAGTAGTGAATAACACCATTATTTTTGGTAGCTAAAATGGCCGAGTTTAGAAATTCATCTGATTTTTCAGGAAGCAGCATGAGTGTTCTATCAGATTTGTTTTCTAGTTGATTCCTTATTACATCCACAGCATCACCATTAATTGATATTATATTTCCCGCAAGTTTGTTTATTGCAATATTTTTCTGACAAAATTTTGCAGCATCTGGATTGATATCAATGTTATATATGGTACATTTTTTCTTTTTTGCAGCAATAATTGAGAACATTCCAATTCCTCCAAACATATTCACTATCACTTCTCCATCCTTTACTAACTCTGCAATTCGTATTCGCTCTGATGATAATCTTGGAGAAAAGAATGTCTTTCGAACATCTACTATAAATCTACATCCAAATTCTTTGTATTCAGTTTCTGTTTTATCATCCCCAGCTAGAATTTCTAAATTTCTAGTTCGAAATTCTCCCTCAACGGAAGATGATTGGTAAAAAACAGACTTTGCACTCTTTACTTGTTCTAAAAGTGTTTCACCAATCAGTTTTTTCTTTGGTAATAATAAATCAGGTATTCTCACTATTATGATATTGCCAACTTGGTCAAAGGCTGAAATCAGTTCATCAGATTCCTTTGGAGTAAGCAACGAATTCAATGTTTTTTTTAACATTCGTGACATTAATAGTAGAAATTTGATTCTGCTTTTTGTATCTTATCCAACCTACTGTTTTCCTTGTTTACTCGTGGTCTTTGACTCTTTTCATCTCTTCTAAAAGTGATACCCAAAGATTTTAGGAATTTATTCATAGCTTCCACTTTTGGTAATGGAGATGATGCATGACCGTTAATACCAGACGTTCCTTCAAAAATAACCATTGAGTCAGAAACCAGATCTAATAATTGTACATCATGATCAATAATCATAGCTGATTTTCCATAAGACCTAGTAAACTGCTGAATAAATTTAGCAACAGCTATTCTGTCTTCAACATCTAAAAAGGCAGATGGTTCATCTAGAGCATACAGATCAGCTTTTTGCAGAAGGCATGTGACAATTGAGACCTTTTGAAGCTCTCCCCCAGACAAATTTTTTATTGACTTGTTATAGAGTTTCTTAATTTTCAGCGGATCAACTATCTGTTCTTCTTCTTGACTTCCTTCAACCAACCCTTCATTTGCTTTGTTCAGTACTGATATAACATCGACATCAATATCATTTAAAAGATATTGTGGCTTGTAAGCAATTTTTAGTTTTGTATCTACGCTACCAGAATCAGGTTTTTCTACATTTGCAATCATTTTCATCATAGTAGTTTTGCCAAGTGAGTTTGCACCTAAAATTCCTAATACTTCTCCTCTGTGTACTTGTCCTGCTTCTACAGTTACTGAAAAAGTAGAATATTTTTTTTCAAGAATTGGATATTTTATTACCGTCTCTGCTTCTAAAAACTGTCCAGCGGTTGTTGAAACATCAAATGAGAACTTTTTATCACGAAATCGAATGTTCTCATTTGGAAGATAACCATCAAGAAATACGTTGATTCCTACCTTTGTGGATAATACATTTGACACAATCCCATATGCAGAAGAAATTCCATAGAGAACCTCGATTAAATCACTTACATAATCTAATAACGTTAAATCATGTTCAACCACCATTACGCTCTTTCCAATCTTTGCTAGGTTTTGAATAACTTTTGCAACACTTGTTCGTTGGTATATATCATTATATGATGATGGTTCATCAAAAAAGTAGAAATCTGCATCCTTTACTGATGTAACAGCTACTGCTAATCTTTGCAATTCACCTCCACTTAGTTCTTTTACATTTTGACCTACCGAATTTTCCAAGTCTAGCGTTTTGATTAATTGATTCATGATTCCTCTCTCATCAT
Organism: Marine Group I thaumarchaeote; assembly: GCA_013390765.1. Classification (GTDB taxonomy): domain Archaea; phylum Thermoproteota; class Nitrososphaeria; order Nitrososphaerales; family Nitrosopumilaceae; genus Nitrosopelagicus. Next base: position 4,227 of record JACAST010000029.1, read on the forward strand.
ATTTTTCAAGCAGTTCTTTACCCGTGCCGTCAAAAACTTGGGATATGTTGTAAACTTGTTGTGGTTTTATAGAAGCACTAATTTGATTATCTTTGATCTTTTCAAAGTGCGATTTTAATTCTGTCCCACTGTAAAATTTTAAAATTTCATCCCATTCTGGCGGCTCATCAAATTTTCCTAGATTTGGTTTCAAATTTCCTGATAAAATATTGATAACAGTACTTTTTCCCATGCCGTTTCTTCCCAACAATCCAATAACTTGTCCCTTCTTTGGGGTAGGCAACTTGTACAAACGAAACGAGTTCTGCCCGTACTGATGAATTTTATCAGTAGCTAATTCTGTAGCCAAATTTACAATAGTTATTGCTTCAAAAGGACAAACTTTAACACAAATGCCACATCCATTGCAAATGTCTTCATCAATTAGTGCTTTGTTTGTTTCTTCATTTAGTACAATACAATCTGCACCTGATTTGTTTACTGGGCAATACTTGATACATTCTAAACCACATTTTTTTGGTTGACATAATTCCTTATCTAATACTGCAACACGCTGAGTCATGATAGAATTTAGGGAGTCTTTAATTTATATCTCATTAGCATGTAGAAAGAACAATCAAGTTTGTTTTAACCATCTAATTAATCTGTATAGTTAGCTTAATAGAGAAGATTATTTCTTAACGAATTAAGCCGGTCATAGCGTTGGGGCGCGACCCAGACCCTTTCCGAACCTGGAAGTCAAACCCAATGTCGCTATCGTGTTACTTAGGTGCGAGAGCTCTTGGGAAGTGGTAGTGCTGGCATTTTATTTTACAAAAATCTAGCTCAGCACCCTCAAAACTGTCCATTGATGAGTGACAACATCATCTGGTTCTATCGTCATAGTTGGAACTAGGACTTGAAAAATAGGTATGCAGTGAAGTCCATGCCCTTCGAATTCTGCACAGTAATGTATTTTCCATATTGAATAATCTTGGCTTTCTTCATACAACTTAATAGATTGAGGGCCAGGTTCTGATATGAACTCTAAAGTGATTGCAGAAAAAATTGGGTATAATCCTAGGAATCTTTGTTCTAAAGTTGGATTAAATATGTACTGAACTTTTTCATACTTTATGTTATCAATAGTGATAATTTCCTTTTCACCCATTAAGGTATCAAACACATGATCAGTTATTTTATGAGGTATAAATGATCCATTTGCCGTACTTTCTGTAACATTGATCAGTTGATCATCTCCATTTCTAAGAACCATTTGTAGGTATACTTGATAATTTGAATCCTCAGTTGTAGCAAGGATAACTTCTGCATCGCTTACAAAAATTCCTTGATCTTGTTCCAAATGATCTGCATATATTGATTGAACAGAACCTGCGATTAATGTTACAAGGATAACGCTCAACAATAGTGCTATAAATTTTTTCATATAAAATATTAAATCCAGATATAGATAAATGGTTTTAACTACACAAATAAATATTTCAATAAATGAGCGATATAGAAAATACTCAAAAAGTTTCTTATCTGGTTTTTCTTTGTACGCTTGTAGTCGTATTACTCACTCTTATACCTGTAATCTTTCCCGCATTATTTTCGTCATTTTTTGGCATGTTTACAGAAAATCTAAACCCGTTTGAGCTTGGTTATCTGGCAGTTTTTCTTATTGCAAGCAACGCCATAATTTTTGGTTTTGGTACTGCATATTACAAGAAAAAAATTCCTTCGCTGGTATATGATGTCGTTGAAAAAATCCGTACATTTGAAATATCAAAAAGAGTAGCCGTAATATCTTTAGCCGTTATTTTATGCGTATATGTTGGATTATCAACACCAGAACTTTTTCTTGATGAGGGTAAAGAGTGGAGCGATTATGATAAGGTATTATTACCAGCTTTAGAAATCTGGCCGTTTGGTGATTGTGAGATCAATGACTCGACCGAATGTATTTACATCCAAGAACAAAACGACAGATATGTTAGGATGTTTTTGCTTGATGTATCACTCGATGTATTCCAAAACATCAAGCTTCTACCGTTTATAGCCAGCATACTGGTAGTAGTTTTTACTTATTTAATCACTGTACAGTTTTGCCAAAAGCGGTTTGCAGGAATGATCGCTGTCATTGTATTGTTGCAAAGTTACACATTCCTGAAATTTGATACTGTTGCAGTCTATGAAAATTTTTGGGTCTTGTTCTTCCTGATTTCATTATATGTAATAGAAAAAAAATGGTTTTTGTCCCCTATTTTTTACATACTTGCATTTTACACTAAAGCATATGTAGCGCCATTTTTCCTGATGACTCTGTTTACTACGTATAGATCACAAATATCTAGAAGAACAAAAATTGGGATATTAATTTCATATGTTATACTAGTATCAGCTGCCATTGCTCTAATTTTCTTAGGTGATACGGTATATCCGGATGTAATAGATGTCAATTATAGCAAATTTATTTTAGGATTTCAGGTAATTATCGCTCAATTAAGATTTGAGCTTTTTTTTATAATGACATTGTTACCTGTGACGGTTGGTTTGATGCTTCTTTCAAAAAATAAATTAAAACACGCCGATTCCATTCTAATTCTAATTTTTGGAACCATAATAGCAAGTCCAATATTGGTAACGTTCACTTATCATTATGAAATTTTACCCTATAGGTTTATTCCACTACTAATCTTCTTTTCAATTGGTGTGGGAATGTTCTTTGCAAAAAACTCAAAAATACATGTATAGAATAGCATTATTATGCCAACCTGTTCAGTATGTGGTGAACACCTTTCAGACGACATACGATTTCTAAATCATATGATGGAAAAGCATGGATTTAGAAACCCAAATATCGGCAAGCCAGATAGAAATTCTAGGGGATATTAATTTCTCTAAATCTTGTCTATCTTAGATGCAACTATAAAGTCATTTTCACTGAGTCCATTCATAGAATGTGTCCATAGATCCAATCTTACTTTATTCCAATGTATCGTAATGTCAGGATGGTGACCCTCACTCTCAGCTAGATCTGCAACTTTATTTACAAAAACCATCGCACCCTTAAAATCTTGAAATTCAAATTCCCTGTGAATCATCTTTCCGTCAAGTTCCCAGTTTGGAATACTTGGAAGATTCTTCTGTACCTCACTATCAGGAAGTGGGTCTCCACCTGTCTCACACGAAACACATTTTTTTTGTGTAAAGTCCATATGAAACAGACTAAAATTACAGTATTATAGATTTCTAAGGTTTATTCTTTTACTGTGTGTTAGTAGACTTGCTGAACGGAAAAATACTGCCTTTGGACTTTTACAGCTAAGTTCACAAGAATCTTGAACTATCTTTTTTTGAATGTTTTTTCCACTAACATTTAAGATTGTAGAAAATAATGGACCTAGAGCAGCCCTACCGCCATATGCAATATTGCTGTCAATAAACCAAAACATCTCTAATGCATTTGAATCAAGAACACTCTCTCTGATTTGCTTGCCAAAATCTGTATAGTGACCCACAAAATGCAGTCTTCCTTTTGCCAAAAAGTTTACAAATTTAGCAAACTGTACGCAGAGATAACACTCATTATCATAAATTACAAGTGGTGTTACTTCCTTAAGATCCATAGATAGCACATATTTAGATTAAATTTTTGTGATTATAATAATTTTAACTCGGTCTATCAAAATACAATGCAATTATACCTGTGTTTTGTTAATTTTATCTGGTAATGGGATTAAATCACTATCAGATTAAAAGGAAGATTCTCAAGGCTAGAAAGCTTGTGATTCAAGCTACAGCAGCTGCCGGATCTGGTCATCCTGGAGGATCTTTTTCTATGGCTGAAATTATGGGCTGTTTATTCTACAAATACTTGAGGTATGATCCAAAAAATCCAAGTTGGGAAGATCGTGACAAGCTTATTCTCTCGAAGGGACATGCGGCACCAGGTCTTTTTTCAAATTTGGCGGTTGCAGGTTATTTTGATATATCTGAAATGCAAACACTCCGACAATTCGGCAGCAAACTTCAAGGTCACCCAGACCTAAAGTGTCCTGGCGTTGAGTTTTGTGGTGGTTCCTTAGGAATTGGATTATCATATTCTGTTGGAAATGCCTTAGCTGCGAGACTTGATGGCAAAGATCAGAGAATTTACACAATTATTGGTGATGGTGAATCTGATGAAGGTCAAATTTGGGAGGCAGCAATGACAGCTGCCAAGTACAAGATTGATAACATGACAGTATTCCTTGATAGAAATTTCATACAACAAGATTCCTATACAGAAGAAATTATGCCACTTGATGAGAAGTTACTTGGTGATGACTTGTCAGAGATGTGGAAAGACGCAAGCAGATGGAAGACTGGTGACAAGTGGCGCTCTTTTGGTTGGAATGTTATTGAAATTGATGGACATAGAATTGAGCAAATTTTAGATGCTATAAGAAGAGCCAACCAAACCAAGGGACTTCCATCAATTATCATTGCTAGAACTATCAAGGGCAAAGGGGTAGAACATATGGAAGATAATCCACTATGGCATGGAAAAGCTCCCAATCCAGAGATTGTTCCAATTATTGAAGACGAGCTAGAGTCTCAGTTTATGATAGCACCTTCAATTATTGCAGGTGATATGTTAAATCTTGAAAAAGAGGTTAAACGATGCGTTGATGGAAGAGCTGATTATATCCATCTTGATGTTATGGATGGTCAGTTTGTTCCTAACAAAACGTTTGATCATACAAAGATTAAGGAACTCCGTCCACTAACACTAATTCCCTTTGACGCACATCTTATGATTGATGAGCCAATAAAACATGTTCGTAATTACATAGATGCTGGAAGTGATATCATTACTGTTCATGCTGAAGTCTGTGATGAGTCTAGCTTTGGTGAAATATGCGATATCTTACATTCAAATCAAGTTGGAATTGGTCTTGCCATTAATCCAGACACGGAACTACCTCTATGGTGTTACAAATTTGTTGAACTATTAGACCAAATAATCATTATGTCAGTTGTTCCTGGCAAATCCGGTCAGAAATTTATAGAATCTACACATGAAAAAATACAAAGAATAGCTAAAGATCTTAAGGAGCACAAATTTGAGGGGTATATTGAGGCGGATGGTGGAGTTAATTTGGAAAACATAGGCGCATGTTTTGAAGATGGCGCAAGAGCATTTGTAGGTGGCAGTGCCATCATTGGGCAAAATGATGTTAGAATGATCATTAAAGAATTTAGAAATCAAGCTCTTGAATCAAGAAGACGACTTTTAATCAAAAAGGCACATGATCTTGGTGGAACAGAACTTGTTAACAAATGGATTGATTTACACATTGTTGGAGAGAAAAAAGATAGGTTGGTTCAGATTGCAAAGGAGCTTGGATCCCAATGAGTGTAGAACAGCTAGGTGATATGAGAACTGAATATAGCAAATCGCTTCTTGCGCTTGGTGAAGAAGATCCAAATATTGTAGTTTTAGGTGCTGATACCACTGACTCATTAAAGACTGCAAGCTTTGGGAAAAAATTTCCTGAAAGATTTTTTAACGTAGGAATTGCAGAGGCCAATCTAGTTTCAGTGGCTGCAGGACTTGCATATTCTGGAAAGACAGCCTTTGCAAGTACGTACGCCATTTTTCTACCAGGACGATGCCTTGATCAAATTAGAAATTCAATTGCATATCCTTCTCCCGGTGATAAGAAAGGTCTTAATGTCAAACTAGTAGTTGCCCATGGAGGACTCACTGCTGGAGCGGATGGTGGCTCTCATCAACAAAATGAGGACATTGCAGTCATGCGAGCAATTCCTAACATGAAAGTTCTTGTGCCATCTGATTCAGTTGCAGTTTCAAAACTTACTTGGATAATTGCTCAGAAATATGGACCATTCTACATGAGAATGGCTAGACCAAAAACTACAATTATTCATAGTGAATCCCAAGAATTTCAGATTGGGAAAGCTATAACATTGCGTGATGGCTCTGATTCCACAATTACTGCATGTGGAATTACGGTTAAGATGGCGTTAGATGCAGCTGACTTGCTTCAACAAGACGGAATATCTTGTAGAGTTATTGATTGCTTTTCTGTCAAACCTATTGACAAGGAGCTTTTAGAAAAGGCTGCAAGAGAAACAGGATCTATTGTAACCTGCGAAGAACATAATGTTATGGGAGGATTTGGTTCAGCAGTCTTAGAAGTGATTTCAGAATCCTGTCCTGTTCCTATAAGACGAATTGGAGTTCAAGATAAATTTGGAGAATCTGCACGTGACAACGAAATTCCACAATTATTGGAAAAACATGGGATAACATCTATTAATATAGCAAATGCTGTAAAAGTGCTGAGGCGAAAACAATGAAAATTTTTCTTGATACCGCAAATCTTGATGACATTAGAAAATACAATGATATGGGTTTGTTAGACGGTATTACAACAAATCCAACATTATTAGCAAAAGAGGGTGGCGATCCACAAAAAACAATGGAAGAAATTACCAAAATCATCAAAGGAGATGTAAGTCTTGAAGTTGTTAGTACAAATTATGATGGAATGATGGAAGAAGGAAGACGACTTCGTAAATATGGTGATAATGTTGTAGTTAAATGTCCAATGACTGCGGAAGGACTCAAAGCATGTAAGAGTTTAACTGCGGAAGGAATTCCAGTAAATGTCACTCTGATATTTTCTTCATATCAGGCTATTTTAGCTGCAAAAGCTGGCGCCAAATATGCTAGTCCATTTATTGGACGACTAGATGATATTGGTCATACTGGCATGGATTTAGTTAAAGAAATTAAACAAATTTTTCAAAACTATGATTTTAAAACACAAATCTTAGCTGCAAGTATTAGACATATACCGCATGTAGTTGATGCTGCAAAGATTGGTGTTGACGTTGTAACACTTCCAGCAGCAGTTCTTGAAAAGATGCTTACTA
>JACAST010000019.1 GCA_013390765.1 Marine Group I thaumarchaeote
TATAGAAAATTAGAAAAACAATATAAAAAATAAAAAAAAACAGAGTAAAAAGAATTACGAGTTTCTCTTCACTTCGATATCTATAGTGGAAACATTTCTCATTCTTCCATCTTGAGACTCTAATGATTCAGAGCCAAGCTTGATGTTTCCTATACTATATCCTGCATTTTCTGTCTTACGTGATATTATTTGTGACACGTCTACAGCACGACCAATACTCATTCCTCGTGCTTTAATAGTTACACATGGAATGTTGGACAACTGGATTAGTGTGGATGTGACATAAGCCATCAATGGTTTCTTACCAATGTATATGATATCTCTTGGCCCAGATGTCTCAGTTTTCTTTGTTGCTTCAGTTGGTTCGGTCGTTACAGTTGCTTCAGTTGGTTCGGTCGTTACAGTTGCTTCAGTTGGTTCGGTCGTTACTGTTGCATTATTTGCTTCGGTCGTTACTGTCGCATTGTTTGTTTCAGTTGCGTCGTTTGACATGTTGCCATTATAATTTGGCATAATTTAAACCTAAAATTGCTAATCTAGCAAAATAACCATTAATTGAAATTTTTACATACTTGGCAATTGGCAGCTATATTAATGAACAAATCTGTAAGAATTCATCAAATTTTAGATTCTGGCTCAAATAAAGATAAAATCAGCGTTTTAGAATCTTTAAGCCAATCTAACGATCAAGAAACCATCAATAAAATAATATCAAAACTTGATGACTCAGAAATTCAAATAAGGGGTGAAGCGTTTAGCTCTCTTTTCCTTAACAAAAATGATATCTCTGAATTTTTGATTGATGCCCTAAGTTCAGAAAGTAAGAACGTTAAGGGGTTTTCAGCTCTTGTTTTGGCTAACAGAGGTGATTCAAATGCAATATCTACTATTGAATTATTAACAAAGGACTCCAGTGGCATGGTTAGATCCTGTGCTCTAGGTGCATTAGGACATCTTCGTTCAACCCTATCAACCGCAATAATAAGAAAATGTTTTCAAGACAAAGTTTTAGAAGTTAGAAAGAGTGCTGTTCAGGCATTTTTGAAAATAGGAGGCGATATTTTACCTAGAGAAGTTGACGAATTAACTAAGGATGCCGACGACGAATTAAAATTCTTGATTACGAAAGTTTCAAAAAATATGTAATGGACCGGGAGGGATTTGAACCCTCGATCTCACCCATGCCAAGGGCGTATCCTACCAGTCTAGACGACCGGCCCAATGAAAAATCAGAATATGTTTAGCCCTTTTAGGATTTCTAATTGATTTCTAACTATGCGTTAACTAAGGATTCTGTACCAAACCGTTTCATCGTTGCCTCTACAATTGGAATTTCTTGACTGATCATTGCTTCTACAGCAGAAACTGCATTCGTTCTTTTCTTCGTATTTTTCTCTATCATCTCATTAATTTGCGCTGGGTTCACTAATTTTATTCCCTTAATAGTGGAAATTCTCTCATCAACTGTTCTGGGATTTGACAAATCCAATATCAGCGTACCTTTCTTTTTCTTTTGCATAATTTTCTCAATTTTCTTAAAAGTAATTAGGAAAGCATCCGCAGTAGTTGCAACAAAGATAATGTCAAATTTATCAAAACCTAACATAACATCTTTAAATTCTATCGGTTTTCCACCTAATACTTTAGAAAAACCAGTGGCTCGTTCAATTGTCATGCTGGTAACGTCAAATGCATAATTGTTTTTATTAAGAGATTTAGCAACCATGCCAGCTGTTTCTCCTGTACCTATAAGCAGAATATGTTTCGAACCAATGTCACCCATGCCTTCTTCAGCAATTTTGGTAGCCATATCTCCAGTTGTTATTACTTCTTTGCTAATTCCGGTAGAATCTCTAATACTTGTTGCAACGTGTAAAGTGGTATCAAACAATTTATCCAATATTTTACCAGACGTTTTAGATTCTTTTGCAATTGAGATTGATTTTTTCAACTCTTCAACGATTTCATCTTTTCCAACAACTAGTGACTCCAAACCAGACGCTAATCTTAGAAGATGTTCATAAACATCTGTATCTTTGTAAATCTCTAGAGTTTGGTCCCAGTGATCAAGATCAAATTGATCTAGTTCTACAAGTGACGCCCAAGTTTTTAGGATCTTACTTACATTAAGTTTTTTTCCTTGCATCTTTGCAGGAGATCCATCTGTTTCAAAGTTCCTTCTCGCATCAGGTACTTCCCCCATTTGCACACCGCCGGCAGTAAAAACTTCAACCCTGCTAGAAGTTTGAACTATTAGACATTCTGAAGCGTCAGCGTTTTCCGTAAAAGATTTACATGCAGCAGCAACATCTTTGAATGAAAAATTTGCTAACTTATGGAGTGGGACATTTCTAAAAGTAATTCTTGCATTCATGATTTGAAAATTATTTTCACTCAATTCATGTTACCTTTTATTCTCGAAGCGTGTCTCTACCGCCTTTTGCAGTTCTGAAAACGTTCATTCCCATGTGAAAGTTGTCATACAAATAATTTAATTTCGTTAGATCAAGTTCAGCCAGCTCAATTTCTTGTTGAGTGGCTTCAGGATCGTTCAAAAGCCTAGCCAGTTTCTGTTTAGCCTTTTCCATCAAATCTATTATGCCGGATTCATAATTAGAAGTTCCGCCAAATTCAGGACTGAGAACATTTTCTGGAGTATATTTTGGGGTTTGATCTTTTGGATCCTGCACTCTCCTAGCAATCTCTTCTATCTCATCCCCCGTAAGTATAGATTTTACTGGACCAATGTCCATTAAGAAAAACTCTGGTTCTCCCATTTCTCTTCGAAATATACGATCTTGTTTGTATTTATCAGAAAATTGTCCTGTTTCTTTTGTTTCTACCGCTTCGACCTTTATCGCATCATATTCTGCCTTCCAAGCCACTTCTGATGTAGCTCTTGCAGCTTTTACTTTTTCTATTGCAGCCTCGTATGCTACCTCTGCTTTTGCTGCTGCATCCGATGCTGTTACTGCATCTGAAATTGTTGTTGTTCTAAGTGTGCCATCGGCAGGTTTTGCTTCTGCCGCTTCTTCTTTTGCAGCTTCATACTCTGCTTTTGCTACAGCTTCTTCTGCCTCTGCTTCTGAAAGTGTTGATGGCTGTGTTCCTTCTTTGTCCTCAGACATTAAAATTATCTAAGGTAGGTTAAATTTTAACATTTAGCAGATTCAAATTATAAATTTCTTTTCTTGTGCATACTAAAAAACAGATTAGGTACGACTCATTTTTGTGAAACTTATTAACCACTATTACTGGATCTATCAAATATGGCTATTGACAAAAAGGCTACTTTGACATACGTTCAATTAATGAAAGAGGATTTAGCAGTTTTTAGGCTTGTTCCAGAAGATGGTATGATTCCAGATTACGACGCAGGTCAGTTCATTACTGTTGGCATGCCTATACCCAGCGAAGACAATAAGCTTATTCGAAGAGCATATTCAATGGCTTCACATCCTGAAAACAAAGAATACATAGAATTAGTAGTCAGGTGGGTTAGAAAGCCACTACCAGGTCGTGTAACAACTGCATTATTCAATGCAGGTGAGGGTGATGAAGTGTCTTGGATTCCACCAACCGGTGTTGCTCTAAAAATTAACGAAAAGTTAGCGGATGGCAGCAAAGATGAAAGAAGAATTGTTTGTGTAAGCGGTGGGACTGGAATTGCCCCATTCATGAGTTTTGCTAGACATCTTCGTACTATAGGTGATCATAGAGAGATTATCAATTTACATGGTTCTAGCTATGTTGACGAATTGAGCTATAAGGACGAGTTAACTGCTATGGATCAAGAAAGTATTGACAGAGGTCCTGACAAATGGAACTTCAAATACAGAGCCTCCGTCAGCAGACCTCAAGAATGGTTCAATAGGTCTTGGACTGGTCAAACAGGAAGGGTTGAACAATTTTTAAAACCAGCTAATGGTGCCAAATCACCTCTTGAAGAACTAGTTGGAGAAAAAATAACTCCACAAAATACAATTTTTTACGTTTGTGGCTGGCAGGGAACAGTTGACGGTGTTTTGAATTATGTACGTCCACTTGGATTTCTGTTAGAAAAAGAAAAAGACAAATCCAAAGATGGAAACTTTTCTGTAAAGTTTGAATCTTACGGCTAAAATAACTAAAAAAATAATACTGCTGATTTCAATCTACTTTTGGGAACGTAGGTTAGCTTGGTATACTGCCAGCCTCGGGCGCTGGAGATCATGGGTTCAACTCCCATCGTTCCCATAGTAAATCAATCATTGAAATATGACTATTATTAATGATGCATAATTGACAACCGCCATCTATCTTGCACATTTGAATCCGATGACAAACGCTCACGTTGAGATTATTGAAGAACAAAAAAAAGAAAACAAAGTAGTTGTAATGCCTGTACGTTTTTTAAATGAGAAAAAAGAGATCAACAGTAAAAGTTTTCCATTTAACTTTGAAACTAGAAAAAAAATGATTGAATCAGTGTTTGGTGATTCAGTGACAGTTTCATCAAACTATACATTCTTTGTTCCATTCAAAAAATATTTTCCTCCACTTATTTCACTAAAATCATGGTCCTTAAGAAAAAAAATCCTGCAAGGAATTGATGGTGATTATTTTACATATACTGGAGACAAGGCAGAAGGTTTTATGCTCAAATTATATAGATTAAAACCAAAGGTGGGAAATAGAAAGTTAGTATCTGCAACATCTGTAAAAAATGAAATGTATGCAGCAACACAAGGTGCTAAATCATCATGGGAAAAATATGTGCCCTCAAGCGTTGCTAAAATAATCAACGAAAATTGGGAAACAGTCAAAAAATTTGCTGCTGTAGAAGATATGACTCTGAGAATAGCTGGAATGAAATTTCCAAAAGAAGGTTACAATTCAAAATAGATTAATTATAGATAACTATTCAAATTTTTGTGAAATTTTCTCTTTTAAAATATATTTGGTTTGATGGAAAATTCGTGCCCGTGAATATGGCAAAAGTTCCAGTCACTACACATGCAATACATTATGGTACATCAATCTTCGAAGGAATTAGAGCCTATTGGGACTCAAAAAGCTTGTATGTTTTTAGATTAAAAGATCATATTAAACGATTTAGGAATTCAGGGAAATTTTACAATATTAGACTAAATTTTTCTGATAAACAAATAGAAAATGCTGTAATAGATCTATGTAAGAAAAACAAAATCAAAAAATCATGTTACATTAGACCGTTTTATTTTGTAGGCCAATATGGAATTAATCTGTATGTAACCCAAAAAGCACCAACGCATACCGCTATCTTTGCTTTTCCATTCGGTGATTTATTTAATAAAAATGGTATTACTGCGACAATTTCAAAATGGAGAAAATTTAGTGACATGTCAACACCTACACAGGCAAAGATGGGCGGAAATTATCTAAATTCTATTTTAGCAACGCAGGATGCAAAACAAAGAGGATTTGATGAAGCAATTCTATTAGATCAATCTGGAAATGTAAGCGAAGCACCTGGTGAAAACATATTTCTCGTAAAAAATGATGAATTGGTAACTCCGCCGCTTAGCTCATCTGCACTAGATGGAATCACACGAAGAACAATTATCACTTTAGCTAAAGATATGAATTTAAAAATTAAGGTACAAAAAGTTAGTAAAAAAGAACTAAAGTTAGCTGACGAGATTTTTCTTTCTGGTACAGCTGCGGAAATCACTCCAATAATCAAAATAGACAAAAAGAAGATAGGTAATGAAGAAGTTGGAAATATAACTAAATTGTTTATGGCTACTTATTCAGACATCGTAATGAATAAAAACGAAAATTATTCTCACTGGTTAACTACGGTGTATTAATTGAAGGTTGTTCAGATAGGAGTTGGAGGATGGGGTAAAAATCATTCCAGAGTGCTTTCAGAATTTGGTGTGCTTTCTGCAATATGTGATACAAACTCACAACGTGCAGAGAAGTTTGGGAAAAAATACTCTGTTAATTTTTATAATTCGTTTGAAAATTTGTTGGAAAAGGAGAAATTTGATGCAGCATTAGTTTGTACACCAACATTTACACATTCAGATATTGCTACAAAGCTAATTGAAAATAAAAAACATGTTTTTGTAGAAAAACCAATGACGTATTTATCTGAGGACGGTCAAAATCTTATTGATGCTGCAAAAAGAAATAACGTAATCCTCACTTGTGGATATATAGAAAGATTTAACCCAGCTGTTGCTTCCGTCAAAGATTTTCTTAAATCACAAAAATACGGCGATTTAATTAGACTTGAATTTTATCGTGAACACAGAATGCCACAACATATCAAGGATGTTGGCGTCATTTACGATACATCGGTTCATGATATTGATACAGCAATGTGGTTGTTCGACGAGACACCGGAAGTTGTCTATGCGATTGCGGGCAAAATTAATCATGAACACGAAGATTTTGCTACCATAATGCTTTGCTTCAAAGATAACAAAACTGCAACAATTTCTTCAAATTGGATTACTCCAATCCGTGTGAGAAATTTTAATGCCGTTTGTACCGAAGCAAGGATATTTTCTGATTTTATAACTCAAGAAATTCGAATTGAGACAGATAACGGCACAGACAACCCAAAAAATGAAAAAGCTGAACCATTATCATTAGAAATAAAAAATTTCCTAGATTCAATAGATGGTAAAACCGATCTTTTAGTAAAACCAGAGCAGGCTGTAAATGTTACAAAAATTGCTGAAGCTGCACTTTTATCAAGCCAGAAGGGTACTCCAATTTATCTTGATCTAAGATGAAAAGAAAGCTGTTAGAGATACTTGCATGTCCTATAGACAAATATCATCCCCTAGAACTTTTTGAGAATAAATCAGATGATGAAAAAATAACTGAAGGAGCTTTGTACTGTCAACAGTGTTCTAGATTTTTTCCAATACTAGATGAAATTCCTATAATGTTACCTGATGAATTAAGAGACAAAAAACAAGATATTGAATTTCTAAAGAGAAACATTAAGGAATTACCAGAGAAAATTGTAACGCAGGCATTGCCATGGCATTTGTGAGGCATTTTGGTTACTAACTATATTTCTAACAAAGCAAAGATTGGTGAAAATACCAAAATTTGGCATTTTGTTTATGTTGGCGATGATGTTGAAATTGGAAACAATGTCAAAATTGGTTCCTTAGCACATATAGATTATAATGTAAAAATTGGAGATGACACACTCATTGAGGGATTGGTTTACATTCCACCACTTTCCAGGATTGGGAAAAATGTCTTCATTGGGCCAGGTGCTGCATTAACAAACGATCCCTATCCTCCTAGTGAAAAATTAGCTGGTGTAATAATTGAGGATAATGCCGTAATTGGCAGTAAGGCAGTCATTAAAGCTGGTGTAACTATTGGCAAAAATAGCGTAGTTGCAATGGGTGCAGTAGTTACTAATGATGTTCCACCAGACACTGTAGTTGTGGGAGTACCTGCAAAACCAAAATATTCACGTGATGAATATGATAAAAAACAAAGTGAATGGAAGAGTATCTAAATCTAAGATTTTACTTGTGATTTGAAGATCCAATTCTTAATTTTTGTTAGAGTAAATACCCAAATGAATATTAAAAATAATGCCAGAAACACTTTAACACCAGATGTAATTATTGGTTCAATGTCTTCACTAAACGAAATTGGCCCGACAAGTTCTACCACGATTCCACCACCAGTTAATATCAAAATCCACATGACAAAGATAAAACCGTAAATTTTCATTGTCATAAAATTTTGGCACCCATCATAAACGCAGTAATAATTGCTAAAACTCCAGAGAATGTTGTTAGTTTCAAAATTTCATTACAAATTTGTTTTTCTGACAATGGTTTTTTGGCGACAAGCAACCTCACTAGTGAAATTGGTGCATAATTCTCATCAGTAGATTTTAGCTTAAAATCATCAGTATGTGAAGTAGGATTCTTAATTTCTCGATGTTCAACAATTCTTTTCACACTTGAAAGAAACAAGAATGAATTTATGATAGCGGGTAAAATTGCAATTGCTGCAATAACTTCTACCTCACCAACTATAGCTATAACACCATAAGTTGCACCAAACATAACTGCTCCGGAATCTCCAGGAAATATCCTACTTGGAAATTTGTGATATTTGTAAAAAGCAAGAGAGGCAAAAGCCAAACATAGACAAGCTATACCAATTTCATAATTCTGTAGAATAAATAGTGAAATTGCCAATGCAAAACTTGCAATTGTAGTGAATCCACTTACTACTCCATTGAGGACATCAATAGAGTTGAATGTGTTTCCTGTAATGGGAATCATAAACACTATCAAAGCTAAATACAAAGAAGGTATTTTGACTGAACCAAATAGTGGGAAATCCAGATTTGAATCATATGCACCTAACAAAAGTATTGGTGCTGCGCAAAATGCAAGCGCCACAGGCTTAAACCAACCACCCATAGTTTTTTTGTCATCTATTATTCCAACGGAAAAGCCTAGAATTGACGTTAGAATTATAGCTAAAATCTCTGAAATTGGAAAAAAGAAATAGAGCGTGATTTCTGATGCGACAATACCAATCAGTATGGAGATGCCACCTGGTCGTGGTATCATGACATTGCCTTTTTTGTTAGCATCTTTTACTGTCAGATTTCGCTTTTCTAAGAATTTAATCAAAATGGGTGTAAAAGCATAAATCGAAACAAATGCAATTGCTGATACAATTATCGCCGCGATTATTTTTTCTTCCAATTATCTGACCTTTTCTATCTGTAACTTGATACTTTTTGCAATAGTCATACCAATTTTATCTATTGCTGCTAATTTCTCAAGCGAGGCTTTTCTCAAATCTACACGATCATGAAAATTATATTTGTACAATATTTTTGCTCGCACACGCCCTACATTTTTGATTTTTACTAGGTCAAGGTATTTTTCTGGGACACCGTGTCGAATTCGCTGTCTGAGAGTATCTAATTCATCAACAAGAATTTGATTTTTCCAAAACCTAGCAATTTCCCTAATAATGTATGCTAAACGTTCTGTATTTTGACGTATTTGAAATATATCACCAGGTTCAGCGTTAAATTCTTCAGACATGGTAGAATAAGTCATACCGTTAATCCAATAATGTAATATTAGTAGGCTTTTTGTCCAATCGTGATCCAGCTTCTGTTCTACATATAATTTTTCATGCTTAAAATTATCATGAATCTCTTCCATTTTTTCTTCAAGTTTTTCTGTGATACCAAATTGCGGATAGAATTCAGGAAGATTGGTAATCATATGTAAGAAACCGAATGTGTGTTTGTTTCCTTTAACATAATCTTCAAGATAGGCAGTTATGTCGAATGCAGTCTTAGGATCAATTCTTAACCAAAATACTTTTTGTCCAAATTTTGTAGGCTTGAAACCACTTTCATCGGTAATCATATCATATGTTCTCAACTCTTTTAGACGTTCAGATATTTTATTTTCTAACTTATCATCAGACAAACCACCAAAAGTTTGAGAAAAAAATTCGTTGATCTTTTCTTTAGAAATTGCAGAAAAAGTAGATGACGTTGCAATTAAACCAAGTAAATGAATTCTTAGAGAATTGTCTCCAAGTATTTGTGACTCGAGAGATTCTGGAATACCGTCTACATAATACTCCAGATATTGGTCAGGCGAACCCTTTGCTACAATTATTGATTCACCCTCATCATCATATTGTGGTCTGCCAGCTCTTCCGCACATCTGTTTGTACTCTAAGATAGTAATTGGTGCATTTCCATTGGGACCAAATCTGAATACACTAGAGATTATTACTCGACGAGCTGGGAGATTTACGCCTGCAGCCAACGTTGGAGTTGAAGTTAATAGTTTGATATTGCCATTTTTGAATTCAGTTTCAATTATGGTGCGACATCTTTGATCAAGTCCTGCGTGATGAAACGCAGCGCCATTTTTTACTGCATCTGCTAATTTTTTTACTAACTTTGTTTGATCTTCAGTTTCCCTTGGAAGTATTGTTTTAGAGATTTTAACTAATTTTTCAAGTTGATCTTTTTTCAGTTGTCCTGCAACAAATTTTCCAGCTTCAGTCGCAGCAGCAACTGAACTAGATCTTGTCATAGTGAATATCAGACTTTGTGCACCATTTTCTATAATATCTAATCCTAGTCCTATTGCGGGGTTTCTATGCCTAGTTTCTCCTTTTTTATCAAGATTTCCTTCAGATTCAACACGATCTTGATTCGTTATAGTATGATTGCTGTACACTGCCTCAGATAATGGTACAGGTCTCCATTCACTTTCAACTAGTTTACAATCCAACCATGCCGCGAGTTCAGAAGAATTTGATATAGTAGCGCTCAATGCAATCATTTGTGGTTTTTTTCCGACATATCCAGTTTTTAATCGAGTCAGAATCATTTCCAGTGTAGGCCCCCTACCACTATCACCAATTAGATGGATTTCATCAGAAACTACCAATCCTATTTCATAAATCCAAGATTTTTGAAATGTCATCATTGCATCCATGGTTTCGTTTGTAAGAATTATAATATCTGCATCGTCCAATTCATTATATTTTGAATCAAAATCACCCGTAGATATTGCAACTTTGATTTTACTTCCGTTGATTTTTTCTAATTTTTTAAACTCTTCAAATTTTTCAGCTGCTAGTGCTCGTAATGGGGTTAGATAGATTACTTTGGATTTATTTTTTGATAGATGAGATATTGCTGCTAGCATTGCAATGAGTGTCTTTCCACTCGCAGTGGGTACAGACAACAGCACACTTTTACCATCAAGAACTCCCGCTTTGACGGCATCTTCTTGTGGGGGGTAAAGCTTTGTGTATCCTTGTAATTTTAAGAAATTAATTATGTTAGGAGCAAGAGATAATTCATCAATTTTCATCTTACCGTGTTGTAATGACCTGGTTTTGACTCATAAATAGTTGCATCTCGGACCATTCTACGAATATAATTTCTAGCTTCTTCTTCGTTAAATTTCTCTGATTTTACAAGCTCATCAACAAATGTTTGTTCTAGTACTGGTGACTGCGGTTCACCCTCAAGTGATTTTAGAATTTCCATAAACGTAGCCAATTTTGAAACTTCGCTACGAGGGCGACCTTGGAGCACGCCAATGTCAATCTTTCCTGTGTTGACATCTATTCCCGCATTCTTCAACATTTCATTGAATAAGTAAATTGCCCTATCTGCATCATCTTCCTCAACTTGATTTTTCAACAAAATCCTTGCTCGTGCAGTAGATAATCTAATTAGTCCTTCTAGTTGTCTTGGTGTTATCGTGATCATTTTTTCTTTATCTTCGCCTTCAACGCTTCTCATTTTAAGATAGAATTCCATTATCTTATTTTCAGCTTGTTTTGTAAGAACTGGATCATTTTGTTTTGCATATGCCAAATATTTTGTAAGAATATCTACATCTATAAGCGAAGTAGTGTCAGTTCCAGACGTTCCATGCTGACTTAGTATATGCTGCGCTATCTGTCTATCTTTTTCCTCATGTGGGATATCTCTTACAACAAAAACCAAGTCAAATCTTGTAAGAAGTGGGATTGGAAGATTTACATTTTCAGTTAAATTTTTGAATGGATCATATTTTCCAAACAGGGGGTTTGCCGCAGCCAATATTGAGGTTCTTGCATTAAGGGTCGCAACTATGCCACCCTTGGCTATGCTTGCTGACTGTTGTTCCATCACTTCATGTAGAGCACTTCTATCCTCTGGTCGCATTTTGTCGAATTCGTCTATACAAACCAGACCTTGATCACCAAGAACTACAGCCCCAGCTTCTAGCATAAAAATTCCTGAAGCATCACGCACAACGGCGGCAGTAAGACCTGCAGCAGTAGAGCCTCTTCCTGACGTATATAGTCCTCTAGGAGCAATCCTTGCACAGAACTTTAGCATTTCACTTTTTGCAGTACCCGGATCTCCAACAAGAAAAACGTTGATGTCTCCTCTAATTTTTGAGCCATCTGAAAGTGCTCGTTGTGTTGAACCGACAATCAACAAAAGAATAGCTTCTTTGAATAACTCATGCCCCCGAATATGCGGTGCGAAGGATGCAATCAATCTATTATAAATATCTGGGTTTTTTGATAATGTTCTTATTATTTTTTGTTCATCTGGGGAAATTTCTTCCCTTTCTGTTCGTCTTGAACCTTTAGTTCCCCTGCCTCCAATAAATTCAATATTATTTCCATCCATTCGTAGTCTGTAAAGTGCGCTTTCAGATTGTTTTACTCCAGATACTCGTTCCTGCTCAATTCTGACAATTCCAGTTAAAATAATTCTATCACCAGGACGTGCATAATCCACCAAGTCCTGCTTCATACTGACGTTTACATAGTGTGGCAACTGCCCTGGTGGAAGATCCTCAGGTAATTCCTGCAATCTAACTATTTGAAAATCTATGAATCTACTTTCTTCAGCCACTATAGCTAAATTGGTATATGGACACTTTGGACTCTGACATTTTACAGCTTTATCCAAGCTCATTCCATCAAGCAAAGTAAATTTTGAGATGTGTTTATCAAGACACTTGTAAGTTAATTCTTTAGCCAGCGGTTTTACTTCTGAAGCTCTTACCACCATACCAGACACACTTGTCATCTTTGTGATTACTTCAGAGTTAATCTGACGTAAACTTCGTTCAGCAGGAAAGTTTGCTATACGTGCGCGTATGTCATATTCGATCTTTCTTGCATATTCTGGGAAACGTTCTTGTAATATTTCCTTAATAGCTCTTGAAAATGCATTAAGAATCTCGTCAGGACTTTCAACAAACTTTGATTCAATAAATGGAACCGATACCAAGTCATTAAAATCTACAACAATGTACTTTGCTCCTTTTGGCATCATTTGATCAATTTGTTCAACATAAGAAAAAGATCCTGTAGGATCTTTGAACTGCGTTAGAAATTCCTTTACTTTGTCTGCAAGTGCTGATTCTGTTTGTGATTCCTCTGTAGTCATTTTTTGTTACCTAATATTGTTTTAGAAAACTTTGTGCTATTATCGTGAAGGTTATTGTAGAATTCACGTTCTTCTACAGACAGTTTCTGAGCAATCTCAGCTGTCAGTTTGGATGCATCTGCAAGACGAATTATTTTGGTTTGCCTAGTTCTAAGTAGTTTGTTTAGCATGCTTTCAACTCTATCATAATCTTTTTCAGGCAATCCTTTCATGTATGTTTTCAACTTTATGTAAAAATGAGGATCAGCTTGTTGTTGTACTTGAAGTGTCGACAGATCAAATTGACCTAACATTATCTCCTTTTCAACAGCCTGTTTTAATTGTACAAGCATATCTACATCTTGAATTTCAACATGTTTTTCAGATTCTAAAACATCCGCAACCCATCTAGGAATATTAAGAATTTCACCCTGTTTTCCTTCAATTGAAATGCCTGAAACATCTAATTTCAGATCTTTTTTAAATTCCACTTTAACATCCTTTAGACTATTTCCTATCGAATGCATGTGTACCAGTTCAGACATTTCCAATGGATCTGTAACACCATTAAACCATTTAATGGATACGATCGATCAAATGAATTTACAAAAAGCTTTGATCATTTGATCCTTTATGTCATTTATTAACAAGACAGGCTGGTTAAGATCCAATGTCGTCATCAAGCGTTATGTGGGTAGAGAAATACCGTCCCCAGAAAATATCTGAATTGATAAATCAAAAGGAAATTATGGGCAGTATTAACTCTATGTTGAAAAACCAGTCTGAATTACCTCATCTTTTATTTTCAGGTTCAGCCGGAGTAGGAAAGACTTCTGCTGCACTTTGTGTATCAAGAGAGATCCTGGGTAAACATTGGCGGGACTATACTTTAGAGCTTAATGCATCTGATGAGCGGGGAATAAACATGGTAAGGGAACGTGTAAAAAAATTTTCACGGTTTGCAGGATTAGATACAGAAATTCCGTTTAAAATAATAATTCTTGACGAGGCAGATGAGATGACAGCAGATGCACAAACTGCACTTAGAAGGATAACTGAAGACACTGCAAAAATTTGCAGATTTATTTTAATTGCAAATAATTTATCAAAAATAATTAAACCTATTCAAAGTAGATGTGTTGTATTCAAATTTACTAAGATTTCAGACAAGGAAATTATCTCTCAATTAAAATCCATTGGTAAAAAAGAGAAGATTAAGGCAGATGAAAAAGGATTGAGTGCTATATGTGATTATACTGATGGCGATCTACGTCATGCAATTAATATTCTTCAAGCAGCTGCAAGTTCAGGAAATGTAACCGAGTCAGTTGTCAAATCAGTGGTTGGATTAACTAAAACAAATGATGTTCAAGATGTTCTAAAATTAGCCCTTGATGGAAAGATTTCTGATGCAAGGGACAAAATGATAGAACTGATCAAAGTTTATGGAATGTCAGAGTCAGATTTTCTAAAATACATCAATCAGGCAGTTTTTAATTCCAAAGCCAACAACCTTGAGGGAATGTTAGAGACAATTGCAAAGTATGATTACAGAATTTTGGTAGGTGCTAACCCTGAGATTCAGCTGTCAGCACTATTAGCAGAGTTAACAAAATTTGGGAAATAACAAGCGCA
>JACAST010000026.1 GCA_013390765.1 Marine Group I thaumarchaeote
GAGTTGCTTCTTTAGATGTCAATTTTGTTCTTGCTTTTTTGTTCTCCTTAAGAAAGAGTGGGTGATTATGAAATAACCAAGATCAAAGAGGTGAGGGAGAGATTTGAACTCTCGACTTCGGGCTTTGCAGGCCCACGCACTACCGGACTGTACTACCTCACCGCATCAATAAAAACACAAAATCAGCAATTAACTCTTTAGATTAATACTTGCTAAATGTCTTAGAAGCTAGTTTAACATCCTCTGCCTTTACAGTTTTCCTGCCAGCATGGTTTGCCAAATCTACAGCATTTTTGGCAACTGCCTCAGCTATTTCCTCTATAACCCTTCTAAGCTCAACAGCAGATTCATCACTTACTCGTTGAGCTCCAGATTTTTTTAAAATGCGATACATCGCCGATAGCCCCAATTCTGACGACCTCATAGTTTTTTTTATCAAATGTATGATAAAAGATCATTAGTAAAAAAATTCCAATACAAGCATGAGTAAAACAGACTATTTTAGACAGCCAAAGTTATGTGTTATATGACTTGGCTTTATGATGCTCACATTCACCTCTCTGATACTGAATATGAAAATGATATTCCACTAATTCTTAACTGTATGAAAAAACTTTGCATCAAGGCATGTTGCGTTTCGATGGATTACACTTCATCGAAAAAAACCCTTGAACTTGGAAAAAAAAGTGACTTTATTTTACCCTTCATAGGTATGCATCCAGAAAAAGCACAGGATGACACTGAATCAATATTCAAGTTAATTGTTGAAAATAATGAAAAAATTTCAGGAATAGGCGAGATTGGGTTAGATCATACCTATACGAACTCTGATGAAGAATTCATAAAACAGGAACAAGTTTTTAGAACTCAACTTTCATACGCAGAAAAATTTAGAAAACCAGTTTCAATACATTCTAGAAAAACACTTGATGAGATATTCAAAATATTACCATCATATAACATTCCTACCACTTTGTTACATTGGTTTGATGGAAACAAAAAACAATTACAAAAAGCAATGGACTTGAACTGTTATGTGTCATTTGGTCCAGTAATGGTTTATTCAAAAGATAAGCAGGTATTGCTTTCCAAAACACACAAAGATAAAATTCTAGTAGAAACCGATGGACCGGTTAGGTTCTCTCGGTGTTTTGAAAACAAAACTGCCCAAATTGACTTTATTCCAAGTATAGTTTTTTGTGCATCCAAGGTTTTACACATGAATTATGACGCATTATGTGATGTAATAGAACAAAATTCTAAACGTTTTCTTATTCTATAGATATAAAAAACAGTCCAAATGCTTTGATTTAGTGAATAGGATAAAACGAATGACAATAGAGGTTTTCAAAGACAACAAAGACATGTTTGGAGTTAATTTTGATGAAAATAAGGAAGCCCTCAACAAAATATCTACGATTACATCTAAAATATTAAAAAATGAACTGGCTGGATACATTACAAAATTTATCAAAAATGAACTTAGAAATGAAGCAGAAAAAACAGAATCTACTGAAAATGAGGAACAATTTTCGGAAGATACAGAACCTACCAAGGATGAATCAAAGAGTGAAGTTATAGTGGAAGAACCTACCAAGGATGAATCAAAGAGTGAAGTTATAGTGGAAGAACCTACCAAGGATGAATCAAAGAGTGAAGTTATAGTGGAAGAACCTACCAAGGATGAATCAAAGAGTGAAGTTATAGTGGAAGAACCTACCAAGGATGAATCAAAGAGTGAAGTTATAGTGGAAAAATCTCCTCCTACTACAACATAATTACAAGATTAATTTTGAACTAATCTCAGGTTAATGTATTGATTACTGTGAAATTACTGGGTGGTGCCAAAAAATCATTTTCTACCGATAAGATAATTTTGGAACAAAATGTATCTACCATAAATGAATTGATTAGCCATCTCATGCAAATCAAGCCCAAAGACACATTAGAATTTGATACAAATAATCTGCTCATAGCTGTGAATGGGGTAGATTCCTCGGCATTGCAGGGCTATGATACAAAGCTGAACGGTAACGATGAAATCAGCATCATTCCAATCATACATGGAGGCTCTTCCCGTAGAATCCAATTTTCAGTTGCCCAGTCAAATGTAGAGATGTTTGACATACTATTTGACAAGAGGTTTCACAGAGATTTTTTGGATGAGTTGAGAAACAATCACAAGCAGCTAATAATTCAAGCAATAAATCCACAGTTTCTTCTCAGTGTGCAACATGCCAAAAAAATACTTGCAATATCTCTTCATGCAAAAAAAACCAAGACAATGCTATCAAAAAAAATTGAAACAGACATTTTGCTTAGATTTGCAGTTACTACGCAGATATCAACAGCCATTAAGGTTGCGGGAAGAAAAATGAATATGGATTGCTTGGTAATTGCCATGGGCAAAAAATCTTCCTTGAGCAGACTTTATTCCGAACTCAAGCCATTCCTCAACCCAAAGTCACTTTCAAGAAATAACCATCCATTTCTAAAAAGACAATTCAACGTATCAAAAAACCAGCTGTCAGTTGTACAATCTAAGGATTCACTGGAAGATATTATCGTTGAAAAAGCTACAGTACTAATCTGACATCCGTTTTGCTTTATCCAGGCTGAACAGCTCATCATTCTTTAAAATTGATATTCCGGTCTCATTTCCAATAATCTCTATTAGTATAATCCAGTCAGGTTGATTCAATGAAACTTTATTGGGAAAGATTTCTGCAACTTCAGTAATTATTTCATTTGATGAGATACTCGTATTTCGCTTCTCAATTGTAATTCTATAAGAATCGTTTTTTTGAATCGTATCCTTTAATTTAATTACATTTTGTTTGATTTTATCTATCTCCGTATCAGTTATCCTTTGAATTGGAATTATTCTTAAACAATATCGAATTAACCAAGGTTCTTCAATTATCTTGTTTTTGACCCAATCTATAATTTTTGACGGTTCGATTATGGTGTTAACCATCAAAATACCTCTCATACCAACATTCAAAATTTCTGGCTCTTGATCACCCAATGCATCAAGTATTTTCCTTATCTCATTTTTTGTTTCTGATTCAAGATTTCTGGCACAGGTAATAATTAGATTCAATTTATTTTTTTTATCTCTTCTTCTGAAACATTACCCTTTCTAAGAATCCTCACGTCATTATTTTCAATTTCAACAATTGTTGATTCACCTTGGCTTGAAATTATTCCTCCATCTATCAATAAATCATAGCCACTTAGATTCTCACTACATTCTTTAGGATCATTAAATGGGGCAGTACCAGAAATATTGGCACTTGTAGCTACCAATAATTTACATTCTTTAAGAAGTGCCAAAACGCACTGATTGTTAGGTACCCTAACAGCAATTTTTCCATCAAGATCTAATGATTTTTGAATTTCTTTATCCTTTACTTTTAATATCAGGGTAATTGGGCCAGGCCAAAACTTTTCTGCAATTTTTCCTTCTAACGGATTAAATTCTGCAATTTTTTCTAATTCTTTTTTTGCATATCCAATTACAGGAAACGGTTTTGTTTTTTTTCTTTTTTTGATTTCATATAGAGATAGCACTGCTTCATGATTGTAAGGATTACATCCCAAACCATATACAGTATCTGTAGGAAAAACTACAGTCGCACCGTCGTTAATTGCTTTAGCTGCTATTTGTATATCAGCATCACTGCATGAAATTTTCAAATTGTTTACATTTTTTAATACTTGGCTATAACTAAATAGTTAATCCAAAATCATCCGAGAATTCTCTAAAAGTTTTGTATGCTACAAGAAATTCTCTTCCTGAGTGACTGGTTTTATAACGATAAGATCTTTTTGAATTTACCTGTTCCAAGAGACCTTGTGAAACTAAATTATTCAATATTGTAGAAAGTCGTCCATGTGAAATATTCGCCTTTCTAATAATATGTGTAATGGTAGTACCTTCATGTTCGTCAATTTCATGCGTAGCTGTGTCTAATATCTCTCCAACTATTTTGATTTGTGTCCTGTGTTCAGTCATACTTTCATTCCAAAATATCCTATATGTTATTGAGGTATATTTTTCAATATACTATGATAATAAAATATTTTGACTATCTAATGCATTACTTCGATCAGATCTAAACTCCTACAAATTTTCATCAAATGAAATTTTTCGGAATGGAATTTTCGAGACTGGAATACCAATTGCTATCAATCCCCCAATTTTAATTAGAATTGAAAATACATACAAAATAGTTTCAGGAAATACGAATGAGTACCATCCAATAAACTCACCAAATCCCAAAAGACCAAGACCAATAGCAACAAAAAGAGTTGTTTTTTTTCTTCCCTCAATATATGATATCAGAGTTTCAATAGCACCGTATACTAACAAAATAAATGAAACTGCTCGTAGTATGTTTTCAATATAATTGAATGATACAAAAAATAACGGTATGACTCCTATTGATCTAAAATATCTTGATTTGGGAAAGAAAGTTCTGATAGTATGAGAAAATGCAATAAACCAATATCCAACTGTTTGGGAGGCAACACCCAAAGTTGAAATTCCTCTATTAATATCTCCAGTTTTGAAAATAAAATCATCAAGAATAAATCCTGTTGCTAATATTCCAAAACCAATTCCAATTGCAAAAAAAGCTATTGATATTCTGAATAATGTAGGGCTGCCAGTATTTTTGAATCCTATATATGAAATAGTACCAATAGCAAGACCTACTAAAAGTCCTACCAAATTTAGAATAATTTCAAGAAAGAATTCCAATTACGCTGACTCTGCTACTGTTTTAAATAAGGTTTCAGAACAAGTTTTCTAACTTTTTGATTCATTACATCCTAACATTAGTCCCATTCATCCAGACTACCAGATGTTTCACCCTCAGTACTAGCAGCATAATCTCCAAGGATGTCAGAATATTTCGCATCAGAATGTGCAATATATCTAACATATTCCCCATAACTAATTTCCAAATTGCATTTTGTACACGTAACTAGAGAAAAATCTGGAGCTAGTTCCGCATTTTCTTTACACTTTGGACACTTTATCTTCATATGTCATATTTATCGTGTTATCTATTATTACTATTGATCTGAAAAAAATAAAAGGAGTGTTAAATTAACAAAAATATGGCTCGCATTTGTACCAAATGTAAAAATGAAATTCCCGATAATGAGGAATTAGAACCAGTTCCATCTTCTTATCCTTGCTGTACCAAATGTTGGGGCGAATGGAAGGAAAACCGTGTTATGGTAATAAATGAAATGAGGCTAGACATGTCATTGAAGGATCATCGAAAGCTACTAAAAAAACATGAAAAGATTTTCGTTGGCGTGTTAACTCCTGAGGGAGACGTTGCTGATTATACAAATGAAGAAAATAGAAATCCAGAAGAACCACCTGCCTAAAAACCAATTAATTTTCTAGCGTTTTTTGGAACCAGTAAAATCAGTTTCCTTTTTGAATCTTGTTCTAAATTCTTAAACACATTTTGAATTGAAGTTGATATAATCTTCTGGTTTGAGTGCTCCAAGCTGAGAAATATCTCAAGAATTCCATCTAAATTAAACGCAATTATCTTTTGGGGTGAATTGATTATATGCTTGATATAGATTGAAAACATGGAATCTCTATTTTCCTTAGGAACTGTGCAAAGCACTTCGAGCCACGTCTTGAACAGCTTTGAAAAATTTGGAAACGGTATAGTTGGTCCTGCTTCTAGCGCATTATTGACGATTTCTGATTTATCGGAATCTGGCATTGAGAAAAACTCTATCATTCTTTTCTTAAGAATAGGCTTCCTAAGAAAATCTGGCAGGCTTGCAAGATTTATTATTATATTTCCTGCGTAATTTGGTTCGGACAATACACCATTGTTTGTAACATGGGTATTAACCATAACCTGTTGTTGAATTAAATAGATGAAAACTCCAGCATCTGTGTATGCCTTCAACTGTGGTGGTGGGTGGCTTTTTTGGCGACGAGGGAAAAGGAAAAATCATCTCATATCTTTCAAAAAAGGATAATCCATCAATTGTTGTTCGCGGAGGAGCCGGACCAAATGCGGGACATACAATCAAAGATGGTAATACTACTTACAAAGTGAGAATGTTGCCAAGCGGATTTTTAAATAAAGATGCTAAAGTTATGATTGGACCTGGGGTAGTTGTCAACCCTGATATCTTTTTTAAAGAAATACAAGAATATGGTGTTTCAGACAGAGTATTTTTGGATAAACACTGTGGAATAATAGAGCAAAACCACCTTGACCAGGATTCTAAAGGTAGATTGAAGGAAAAGATTGGAAGTACTGGCTCAGGAACTGGCCCTGCAAATGCTGAACGTGCAATGAGAACTCTAAAGATGGCAAAAGATGTTGAATCACTTTCCTCATACGTTATAGATGTACCATATGAGGTTAATTCTGCGTTAAAAGATCAAAAAAAAGTTCTAATAGAAGGCACTCAAGGTACCCATCTATCATTATGGCACGGAACTTATCCATTTGTTACTTCTAAGGATGTTACTGCATCAGGCATCTGTGCAGATATCGGTATAGGCCCAAAACATGTGGACGAAGTTCTAGTTGTGTTTAAGGCATACTTGACGCGCGTTGGATCGGGACCAATGCCTAATGAGCTTAGCGCTAAAGAAACCGAGCAAAAAGGATGGGCCGAGTTTGGCACAGTCACAGGAAGACCTAGGCGTGCTGCAGAATTTGATTTTGATTTAGCACGAAGGGCAATTATGCTTAATAGCGCAACACAACTGGCTATTACAAAGTTAGATGTAAGATTTCCTGAATGTGCAGGCGTAAAATCTTTCAACGACTTGAGTGATGAGGCTAAATCTTTTATAAAAAATATTGAAGTCAAACTTCAAGTTTCAGTCACGCTTATCGGAACTGGCCCACTCGTGGATGATGTCATAGACATTAGATCTGTTTAGTGCTAATACTTTAATTTGGTATTCTGACTTTATTTTTTGTGGACAAGTTTCCAAGTTACATTCAAGTAAACTCACCTTTGGAATTTACTAGGCTAGTCTGCGCATTAGAGAGAGCCCCCAGGGTATCATTCCTTCACGAACATAAAGGCACAAAAGTTCTTTCAGTACAAATGGATCTGCTCAAACAAAGCCCTGTGATATACTATACCCCAATTGAAAATTTTAGCCATTACTTATGCTATGGCTTCAAATCTGGCAAGGAAGAATCCTTAATGGTAGATTCAACCATTGACAATTCAAAGATGTATTCCCCAATTGTAAAAATAAAATCATTACCACAATCTCTTAAGCCATCGTCTGATAATAATTCTGAAAAATACCAACCTATTGAATTAGATGACTTGGGAAGCCTAGCGAAACTCAGTTATGGTTTTGAAGAAGCACCGTTTCCATTATTTGCATTTCCATTTAAGGGACAGTGGTTACTTGGGGTCTTTCTTAATTTCAATGAAGACGGTGACTCGTATTTCTGCTATGTTGTGTTAAAAGAAGAACCGGTTAAACCATTTTTAAAACACACTACTACTAACAGTTCTGAGCCTATCCTAGTAGATAATACCAGCGAACATGGTTACTCTTACATCAAAATAGTTAAACTACACGAGACACATCCATTGGTCAACTATGACCAAATTCAAAACTAGAATTCGTCAATCATCTACTGATAGTAGAATTATACTTGCTAATGATTATGATTCAACAAACAAGAAAATTTTTTCACAAACGATCCAAAATATCAAAACATTACACAAATTTCTCTGTGGCATTAAGCTAAACTTCCATATACTTCTTCCATTAGGAAAAAAAGAAATTATAAGAATCAATAAAACCGCTCATCAATATGGGCTTCAAACAATTGCCGATATTAAGCTGAACGACATAGGAAATACCAATCACATAACGTCAAAAACATTATGGGATTTTGGATTTGACGCGATTATAATCAATCCAATTATTGGTCCTAAGGCTATCAGGAAAATTGTTACAGAAGCACACAAACGAGACAAGGGTGTAATTGCATTATGTCATATGAGCGCACCTGAAGCTAAAGCATCCTATGAGATTAACGTAAAGCTTTCAAAAAATTCAAAGCCTAAACCACTGTACCAGGTTTTCTTAAAATGGGCCATATCAAGTCATGCTGATGGAATAATTGTTGGTGCAACTTATCCTAAAATTATAAAATACTGTAAGAAAATTTCTGGCAAAAAACTTGATATCTATTCTCCTGGAATTGGCACGCAAGGTGGAAGTGGAAAGAAAGCAATTGCGAATGGCAGTGACTTTTTAATTGTGGGAAGAACAATTCTTGATTCAAAAAACCCCATAGACACAGCAAAAAAAATACAATTATCTTAATCAAGATTAATTTAACTAGTAAATACTAATAATTTTAGTAATGAGCGAGTTTGAAAATTCTAAAGTAGTTTCATATGCAGTCTTTTTTTGTACTCTTCTAGTCGTATCACTCACTATCATTTCTTTGGTCTTCCCTGCATTATTTTCGTCATATTTTGGTAAGTTTGGAGAAAATCTAGATCCGTTTGAATCTAACAACCAATCAATTTATTTTATTGTAAGTAATGTTGTAATCTTTGGTTTTGGTATTGCATATTATAAGAAAAAAATTCCTTTACTGATATATGATGTAATTGAAAAAATTCGTACGTTTGAAATATCAAAAAGAGTATCCATAATATCGTTAGCCGTTATTTTAGTAGTGTACGTTGGATTATCAATACCAGAACTTTCCATTGATGAATCTACACAGTGGGGTGATTATGGAATATTAGAGGCTGGATTGGAAATTTGGCCATTTGGTCAATCTGATGATGTTACAATACAAGAACAAAACGACAGATATGTTAGAATGTTTTTGCTTGACATATCTCTCGATATATTCCAAAACATCAAGCTTTTACCATTTATAGCTAGCATATCGGTAGTAGTTTTTACTTATTTAATCACTGTCCAATTTTGCCAAAAGCGATTTGCGGGAATAATTGCCATAATTGTATTGTTGCAAAGTTATACATTCCTGAAATTTGATACCATTGCAGTCTATGAGAATTTCTGGGTCTTGTTCTTTTTGATCTCATTATACGTGATACAAAAAAAGTGGTTCCTATCTCCAGTTGCTTACATACTTGCATTCTTCACAAAGGCATATGTCGCGCCATTCTTCCTGATGACGCTGTTTACTACGTATAGATCACAAATACCTAGAAGAACAAAAATCGCAATATTAATTTCATATGTTGTAATAGTATCAGTTGCTATCGCTATAGTTTTCTTAGGTGATACAGTTTATCCGGATATAATAAATATTAATTATTCAAAATTCATATTAGGATTTCAGACAATCTCTGCTCAATTAAGACTTGATCTTTTTTTCATAATGACGTTGTTGCCTGTGACGGTTGGTTTGATGTTTCTTTCAAAAAATAAATTAAAACATGCTGATTCTATTCTAATTCTAATTTTTGGAACTATAATAGCGGGTCCAATATTGGTAACGTTCACTTATCATTATGAAATTTTACCTTATAGATTTATTCCATTACTAGTCTTCTTTTCAATTGGTGTGGGAATGTTTTTTTCAAAAAAATTAGTCCATCACTCTTAAAATAGTCCATTGATTTGTGAGAACATTACCTTCTGCTATATGAATCTGTGGAGTTTTCGCTTTAAAAGTAGGAACGCACTGATATCCATATTCTCCTTTAAAATCTCCACAGAACTTCCACAAAGTACCTGATGACATTCCAACTTTTGCAGCACCAAGACTTGTCAGCATTCTATGATCAAGTACCCTTTCGGTTTGAAACTGAATTTTTTCATATTTTATATCACCAATAGTCACTATTTTTTTTTCAGCAATTACGTTATTATCAAATAAAATACCTACAAAATTTGTAATTTGTACACTATCTGGAAAAGAAGCAATTAGTACCCAACCAACTGTAGATTCTGATACACTAAGTAATTGCCCCTGTGCATCTCTAACTACTGATTGTAAATATACTTCATATCTTAGATTAAGGTCTGGATCTACATTAAATTTCTCAGCAGTAGCAACTTGAGTAGAGCCAATAATTAATGTTAAAATAACAGCGCTTAACATCACACCTTCAATTTTTTTCATATAGAATATCAAACTTAGATGTACATAAAGTAATTTAGAATTAATCTTTCTAGCAATTCTAACTTAACATAAAAGCTATAATTATTATTCTAAATTTGTTGTGTTTAACAGAAATTCATTTGTTTTTGATAGCACATTTTTCGCATTTCTAAACGTAGTCTTTTTTAGGGCATCGTCATATTCCAGCCAAACGAAATCATTATGTTCATGAGATAGAGTGATTTTTTTCTCATTAGTTTTTGCCAAGAAAAAAACAACTGTTTTATGAATATCTTCATTTTTAAATCTAAAATTATATTCTACAGATTCTTCAAAACCATCTATAAATTCAATATCCGAAATACCTGTTTCTTCTTTTGTTTCCCTTAACGCTGTTTCATGTGGCATTTCACCCTCCTCAACTTTTCCTTTAACAAAATCCCAATGTCCCTGAGGATAATTTAACAATAAAAATTCATTTTTGTTTGAAGCGTTTCTAAACAGAATAATACCTGCAGATTTTTGCTCTCTCATATTTGGATAGATTGTATTTCAGTTTATTTAGGTTATTTTCCTACACGTCTTTTTCTCTTCTGGAATGTACGTATGGCTCGCATAAGATCAATTTTTCTAAATTCAGGCCAAAAAACATCTAAGAAAATTAACTCACTGTATGCACTTTGCCACATCAAAAAACCACTCATTCTTTTTTCCCCAGATGTTCTTAAAATCATATCAGCTGATGGCTGAGGAAGATGCGAAGTATACAAATTTTCTTCAATTACATCCTTGGTAATGTCTTTTGCCTCTAATTTGCCTTCTTTTATCTTAGTGCCAATCTTTCTAACTGCATCAACTAGTTCGTTTTGACCACCATATGCAATTGCAATATTGAGAAAATGATTGCTGTAATCCTTTGTAGCATTATCCAATCTTGACAGTACATCTTTTATCGAATCTGGTAATAGTTCAATTCGTCCTATTCCTTTGACTCTCATTTCATTTTTATGAATTCTAGGATCATTGTAGAGTTTTTCTAGTCTTGTTTTGATTAAATCATAAATATAATCAAGTTCTTCGTTTTTTCTATCCAGATTTTCAGCTGATAGAACATACAAAGTTATAATTTTTATATCAAATTCTTCACACCAATCAAGAAGATTTTCAACTGCATCAGCACCCTTAAAATGACCATGTGCTTGCATGACTAGATTTCGTTTTGCCCATCTGCGATTACCATCTAGAACTATGGCTATATGATTAGGTCTATCACCCTTCATAACTTCTTTTTCTAATCTTTTAGCGTAAAATCTATAGAGTCCTGATAGATTTAATGCGACGTCTAAAATTCCGTTCATACTAATCACTCTTTCCTATATTTTTGGATTAGATAGCTGCTGATATGTGTTATTATAATATGATTCTAGACAAATGAATTTTATAATTCCAATTCATTGCCATCTTTCTTTTTTCTATATCTACGGATTAAGAG
>JACAST010000009.1 GCA_013390765.1 Marine Group I thaumarchaeote
TATTTCAACTAGGCTAGAATTTTTAAGGATTTCCACATGATGTCGAATTGTTGTAACCGCTTTTTTATAACCCAATTTTTTAAGACGACGATTAATTTGTTCCACATTTAACTTTTTTTTATATAACATTTGTACAATTTTTCCTCGAATTGGGTCCTCAAGAGCTCTAAACTGTTCATAATTTGCTGCAATAATTCTATCAATCGATATTTCTTTCTCCATTAATATTGACATAGCATACGCACTAATCTATCATTAAAAGTGAATCGTGTTTGGGTTTATTTACCATTAGCAATAATTTCTTAATGCTACTATTATTGTAGTATCATTACTATAATTTTAGTAGTAGATTAAAAAATAAAAATAATTCAAGTCAAAGGCTTTTTTCAGTCATACGCTCATATGCTGACACATATCGCTGAGTCATTTTGGAAATTAAGTCAGATGGAATAGATGGTGCTATAGGCTCTTCACCACTTAAGCGTGCATCCTCAAATTTCTTTTGATAACCATTTTCTGTCAACCAATCACGCAAAAGTTGCTTATCGAATGCCTCTTGAGTCTTCCCGATCTTGTATGTATTTTTAGGCCAGAGACGAAATTCATCAGGACCAATCGAGTCAGCTAGAATGATTTCATCATTTAGTTTCCCAAATTCTAACTTTAGATCCGCAAGAATGAAACCGGCATTATCTGCAATTGTAACCATTTTTTGATAGATTTTGATTGATTCTTCTGATAGCCAATCATATTCCCAACTGGTAACAAGTTCTTGTGAAATTGCTTGCTCTTTATCAAGTGGAATATCATGCGTAGATTTAGTTGTTGGATCAAAAATTGGTTTAGGTAATTGTGCTGCTAGATCCGTTGGTGTATCCTTATCTAAAGAAATTTTACCATTTTCCCAGCGTGAGAACAAACTTCCATAAAAATAACCACGAACAATACATTCTATTGGAAGCATATGTATTTTTTTCACTACAATTTCCGTGTCTGATCTTCTTTCTACAAAATGATTGGATACGTCAAGTTTCTTAAACCAATATTCAGCAAATTTGCAAAGAACTTCACCTTTTCTTGGTATTTCATCCTTAAATTTTACATCATATGCAGAAACACGGTTACTAAATTTAAATAATAGGTTTCCATCCTCGACTTCATAAATGTCTTTAACTTTACCAGATGTTAAAAATTTCAATATACGTCAGTATGTATTGATTTTGTTTTGTCATATGTAAATTAAGAGCCCATCATCCCAGGCATCGCTATTGGTTCTCTGTAAGCTTTGTATACATCAATATTTCCATCTGCAGTTACTCTTACAAATTGTAAGCTATTTCCTTCTGGTGGTGACATTATTAGAGTTTCACCAGGTTTCAAGATTGGAATAAAATCCCTATCACCATAACCATAATCTACTGTGATATTTGTTAATGGTTGATTTCCTGTGTTTTGTATTGTTACACGAGCTATAACAAAAAGAGTCTGCGTTTCTTTTGTAGGATCAACTAAAATTGAATTATCAGACGTTATAGTAGAAACAGGAAATGACATAGAAATTACTAAAATAATGATTGCTACAGCTACACCAATACCACATCCTATCAAAATGTTTTTTTGTGATGAAACAGTCCTTTTTGGTTTTGCAGGAAGTGTCATTATATTTTAATAAACATGCCATCCTATAAGATTAAAATTAATCATAATATTCCACAATATCTATCATCTTTCTGGCTCCGTCATTAATTGGAATAATTTCTTCTGTCTCAATATTTACATTCCAAATATACTTTCTAACATCATCATATGTCTGGAAAGTAAAATTGACCTCATAAAACCCAACACCTTTTTGTTCCTGTATATCTTGTACAGAAATTTCTAAAAATGTATCATTATGCTTAAGTATTTTTTCATTAGAATATGCATTTTCAATTTGTGTTATTATTGTATCAAATAAATTAGAGCCATTATCGTCAGCACCCTTATACAATTTTATTATATCCCAAGCAATTTTTTGTTCATTGCTCTCAAAATTTTCTGCAAGTTTCTTTTCTAAGTCACTTGGTTCAATCATACCAGGAACAAAAAAGACAATAAAAACAACAGTAGCCATAAGATAAATGAAAGATCTCTTTTTTAGAAATTTTTTCAGATCAGATTCCTTTTTGACTTTCTTGCCATCCTTATCCGACTTTGAATCTTCAACCATAATTATAACTAATTTTGTTAAAAATAATGCTAAAAAAACCTAACTTAACATACGATAAATATTATTCCTCATTTTCCCGAATTTTTTTTGCACATTCTTGTTGCTGCTCAAAGGAATGCTCTCTAAGTGGTTTATGACATATTCTACACAATGGATCTGGTGGGCTACCTGGCTTAGATTCGTTCATCAATTTTGATTAATAATTATGTTACATAATATAAGATAAACATAGATATTTGGTGATTTTTCACCATTGAAAATGGTAAAAGCGGTTTGTAGAGATTATGGTTTTGACTGTGATTTTATTTGTGAAGGTGATCTTGATACAGTCACGAATGATTTTGGTAAACATTGTACTGAAGAACATGGAATTGAATATCAAGAGGAAACTATAACTAAGTTTATGTTAAATAAATAAGATCTGTATGAAATACATGTGTAAGAGTTGTAAAACGGTTTGTAATGATATTACAGAACATATCACAAAAGTACATAAATTTTCAGAATTTATTATGAAATTACAACTCAAAACAAACCCAAACACTTACAAAAATTGTTTTGTAAAAATAAAATAGGTCAGCATGTACAAAATGGTTCGTTTGTTTGTTGGTCTTGCTGTACTACATGGACG
Source organism: Marine Group I thaumarchaeote (assembly GCA_013390765.1). Classification (GTDB taxonomy): domain Archaea; phylum Thermoproteota; class Nitrososphaeria; order Nitrososphaerales; family Nitrosopumilaceae; genus Nitrosopelagicus. The sequence continues at coordinate 2,841 of JACAST010000009.1, forward strand.
AGAACTGGTCATATCTCAATACTAATCAATGAGAATTATCTCATAATATTATGATGGATGATGAAAAAATCAAAAAAGTATTAACTTCTTAGATTTAGATTGAATTACACCTGCTCAGTTTGTCATAAGAAACTTGATTCAGAGGAATTAATACAAAAACATAAGGAATCTCACTACAAATTTGTGGATGGCTGGTATTATTTGAAAAAAGATAATACTCAAGAAGATACCTAAATTTATGGCACTTACTGATAAGGAAAAAATCGAAAAAGTTTTGGAAATAGTTGAGAGTATTCAAAGAGATGATGGTATAGAATATGGGTTACCGACTGTGGTTAAAGAAAAATTGAAAGAAATCACAAGAGTATTAACTTCTTAGGCGTATTAGAAAACAACAAGCATACAAGGGTAGATAAATCTTAAAAAAATGGTTTTCAGCCTCTACGCATCAGATTTACGCTAAAATTTTTAGATAAGGATTATCTTAGAATATTATGACCTTTGACCCAGATTGGAAAGAAAGAAGGGAAAAAATCGAGGGCTACTATCGTGCCATCGGTAAAATGGGTATGAATGATATGGGAAAAATCAAAGCGGTTGTTGTAAAATCAGGAGATAAATTAATTGTTGAATTAGATGATGGAGACGGAATACTCTATGAAATAATTGAAGATCTGATAAATCCTTTGAGAATGATTAAGACCTTATCAGAGAACGAGATAAAAGAATACTCATGATTTGTGATAAACTTAGTAAAAAAAAACTCATAGGCTCTATTGTTGCATTAACAATTATTATTCACATAATCATTCATCTTTCTTATCAATAAATTAAAAAAATGTTTTCCGTCATGCGTTTTAGATTTACAAAATTAAATTTACTAAATTTGGAGTTATGTAAAAACACATTGTAAACAATTGATAACTTAATTTTCGCTTAATTCTTCTTTCAGTTTTTTGATTTCATTTTTTAAATCGTTTGCCATGATTTGCGTAGTACAGGAGACCTTCTCATCATTTGTATGAGTCCATTTAGCCTTATTACAAATTGAACACATACCAAAAATATCGTTTGTCGCATTTTCCATAATTTGAGGAATTTCTAATTTCTCAGACATAAAAAAATAGAAAGACTATGAAGTATGAATAGTTTTCCGCCCTACGCGTGCGGTTTACAAAATTAAATTAACTAAATTTGACATTATCTAGTAATATCCTATCAAGAAACCAATCATAATTGTAGTGCTGATAATCCCAATCAAAAATAATTGGTTATAGCTCATGACTAGTAATTCTGGTATGATTAGTCATATTAGTCATATTCGTCTAAACAAAAAGATGGATATGTATACTGTGATATATCATACTAGATATGAAATACTTGTGTAAAACTTGTAAAACGACTTGTAGCGATATTGTGCAACATGTTAAGAAAGTACATGGTTTTTCAGAATCTTACATAAAAGATCAGCTCAAAACAAACTCAAACAGCTACCTAAATGCTTTTGAGAAAATAAAATAACCTAAATTCTAATCGTCATACTAGTCATAATCGTCTAAACAAAAAGTACAATCAACGTTTTTGTCATGCCAATTAATTAACACAGGCGAAGAGCTTGAAAGCGACATGAGAATAATCAAAGAGTTTGCAAAGTCTATTAGAAAAGAATCGAGTTAAGATTCTAAGGTTTTTTTAATTGCATCTAGCATTATTCTCATCTTCTGTGCGTTTGCTTTGTAATGTTTAGATGATCCCGAATTCTCAAAATCTTGAATTAATTCTAAAGTCTTTTTGATTTTTTCCTTATCAGTAAGTGTCCATACTGGCTGTGTCATTTTTCTAAGATTTCTTTGATTTCTTCTAAACTAAAGAAAAAACTATTCTTGTTATTAAGCAAACATTTACTCAGTCTGACAGTTTGACCGGGTTTTGCCATATTAATTTCAGCATCTAATTTTCCCATAACTCGTATTTTATCTTCAAATTCTGTAATACAAAAAACGTCGTTTTCCTTTTTTGATAATTCAATTATTGTACCAATTTGGGAAACTTTCCGCCAATTAACCGCTTTAAAACAATTATCACAATAATCACTTGGTGGCCATACGATCCTATTACAGTGAGAACATTCACTGGTAACAAAATTTCCTATTTTTAACTCAGTTTCAAATTTATTCATGATTCTAGAATTAAAACAGTACTAGATGTAGCTGCTGCAGACATATTGTGAACTAATCCCTTTTTAGCATTTGAAATTTGTCTCTTTTTTGCCTTATTTTGTAATTGTTGTGTAATTTCTACAATCTGGGAAATACCTGTCGCACCCAAAGGATGTCCTGCTCCAATTAATCCTCCCCTAGGATTTATTTTTCTGTCTTCCGTATTGAATAGATTTCTAACATACGATGCGCTGGTATTTTTTTCTGTTAAACTAAGATCTTCTACGGCCATTAATTCACAAACTGAAAAGGCATCATGTATTTCTGCAATATCAATTTTTTGTGAAGTTATTTTAGCCATTTTATATGCATCATTTGCAGATATTACACTGCTAGATGATGTTGTTAACTCATTTTTCATAAAACTTGCAGAGTTAGTTTTTTGACCAATGCCTGAAATCCATATTGGTTCATCAGTAAATTTTTTTGCAGTTTCCTCAGACGTTAAAAGAATTGATGAACTGCCAGAACATGAATAAGAGCAATCTAAAATTCGTAAATCATCAGTAACGTTCTTCGAATTCATAATCTCAGAAATTGTATATGGTTTATGTGAATATGCGTTTGGATTATCCATTGCTTGCTTGTGATTTTTAGCAGACACTATTGCTAATTCCTCCTCGGTTGTGCTAAATTGTCTTTTGTGTGCTTTTGTAAACATTGATGCCCAGTAAATTGGATGATCAAATTCCCCCCTAGATTTGTCCCATTCTAAAATTTGCCCTGGATTGCCAATTTTGTCTGCGCCTGTAACTAAAACAGTATCGACCAATCCTGACGCAATATATGAAAATCCAGAAATTGCTGCATTGGCACCAGAACTGCATAGATGTTCAACTGTATGAGAAATTTTTGGCTTGATGCCTGACAGTTCAGACAAGATAGCACCAAGATATTTAGAATTATCATTGGTTGAAACTATAACACCATCGATAAGATCTTGTGATAAATTTTTTGTAGTGTCAAACACTTGCTTTGTGGATTCTAGTAATAATGATTCAATTGGTAATTCATCCTTTGTAAATTTTGTATTTCCGTATCCAACCACGGCTACTTTTTTCAATCACAACTCTCCGAAAATGTTGAAGTAACTAAATCAAATGAATTTTCTACATTATCTGTTGGATTAAACTGTATGATCGGTAAGTCTATCCCCGTTTCGCAAAATTGCTTCAATTGATTTCTACTTTCATTTGATGTTCCAGCAATACATAGTTCATTTACCATTGATTCAGGCACCTGTTCATGATTATTTTGTAAACCATTTTTTTCATATTCTTCATAGATATTTTTTGTTTCATTTTCAAATCCATTTGTTGCTAAAAACTCCCGATAAATTTTTCCAACAGAAACGTAAAACGCCAATGTTTTTTTAGCACGAATTATAGCTTTTTCAGAGTCTTCATTAACACATGTGATAATTTGCAGTGACGCATCAATCTTTTTTTGATTTTGCATCCTTGAAAGCGTTGATTTAATCTCACTTTTTGGCCTAAGATAAAAAATAACACCGTCTGCAATTTTCCACGTAAGTTCTACCATTTTTTGGTTAACAGCAGCCAGATAAATTGGAATTGTGTTTCTAGGTGGTTTGATAAGTAATGAAAAATTTTTCAATGAAAAAATTTCTCCAGAATAATTTATCGACTTGCCGCTAAGAATTAACCGAATAATCTCTACATACTCCTTCATTCGTTTAAGCGGTCTCTCAAATTTATCACCATGAAAATCTTCAACCAATGGTTGACTGCTTGTACCTAATCCTAAAATCAGACGTTTGTTTGAAATTGTATCAACAGTTACAGCTCCCATCGCGATCAAGCTAGGACTTCGTGAATAGATGTTAATTATAGACGAACCAATTCTTGAAAAGTTATTTTCTTTACTAGCCAAACTAAGCATTGAAAAATTCTCCATTCCCCATGTTTCAGGAATCCATACTGTATCGGGCTTAAATCTGTTTAATTTTTTTGAACATGCTAAAACCTGTTCAATAGTTAATAATGAACCCAAACTATATGACAAACGCATTTTGATTCATCTTTTTGAAATAAATTTAGTATATTTTTTTTGAATCATTTCCTTTGTGCACGTCTCAATATCCTTATGAGAATCGATTGAACGCCATAAAACATTCTTAAATTTTACTGTGTTTAATGAATTTTTTTTGGCTAGTTTTGGGAAAACTGTACTTTCTAGACTGCCCTTTGTTGGTAAAATTTTAGCAATATCTATACTCAAGTGGTAAATTCCCCCATTCATCCAAATATTTTCGACATTAGTTTTTTCATTGAACTGGATAATTTTGTTATTTTTAATTTTCATTGTTCCATAATTTGTTCTTAATTCAATTGCGGCAATGCTGTTTGGTTTACTAATCATTTTTTTCAGATTAATATTTGTAATTATGTCACCGTTTAACACAATAAACGATTCATCAAAAATATTTTTAAGTGCTTTTTTAATTGCACCTGCTGTACCAAGCGGTGATGTTTCTACCGAGTATTCTATATTACAACCAAAATTATTTTTTTTACTAATATAGTTCTTAATCTTTTTTCCCTTATAACCACTGCAAATGATAATATCTTTAATTCCAAATTTTTTTAGATAGTTAATTTTCCATTCGATTAACGGTCTTTTATTGATTAAAATCAACGGTTTTGGGATAGTATCTGTAACTGGACGCAATCTCTTACCTCGTCCGCCTGATAATATCATGGCCTTCATAAAAAAAGTGAACTTTAAACTTGATTAAAAGGCTATTACTATTTTATTCAGTCAGATAGTAATGTAGTTCTGTATAGCAATCTGTACAATAATCCTGCTCACCCGTATGCTCACAATTATACACTTTTGGAACTTTGTTTTTACATTTTGTACAAACCGGCATGTCAACTAGGATTTTTTTATCTTTAGTGCACCTAAACCAATCTGTATTACGCCCACTATCAATAATGGAGCTGTCTCCATGAATGGATTTCTAGCTGTTTCCTGTGCTTCAGAAAGATCAGCCATACCAATTACTGTAATAGCGCCAATAATGATTAGAATGCCTGTAATGAGTATCATTCCACCAAGTCCCTTGGATGAATCATTTCGTGAAATAAAATATGCAATTATTGGCAAAACCATTGCAGGACCGCCAAGAGCAAGTCCTCTTGTCTTGTGATCCATGTCAAAAAGCCCTGATGACCCTTGTGCACCAGCAGTAACGCCAGCAGCAACGTCTGCACCATAAATTACTAGCAATGCAATTGCAATGCCAGTGATTATTATTGCTGCAGTCTTTGCCATAACTAGCTGGAAGTTACAGAATTAATAAACTAATCTAGCGACTTGATTAAAATTGAATTTTTTATCTCGTCAGCCATTTCGAGCAACACAGATACATCCTTGGAGTCACTCTGGTCTACAACGTTAAAGTGACCAAGCTTACGCTGCGGCTTTGAGATATCCTTCCCATACATCTTCAGATAAACGCCGTCCTTTTCTAGCTGAACTGGCTTATACTTTCCCTCAAATCCATCCGGTCCTAAAATATTGCACATGACAGTTTTGTGAACCAGGTCTGTGCTTCCAAGCTCCAACCCAAGTATTGCACGAAGGTGTTGTTCAAACTGAGATGTCTTACATGATTGTAACGTATGATGGCCAGAGTTATGCACCCGAGGCGCTATCTCGTTGATGAGAATCCTGTCGTTTTGATCAATAAACATCTCAATTCCAAAAACACCTGCACCTTTCAAAACGTCCATTGTCTTTTTTGCAATCTCGCCTGCATCATTTATCACATCGTCGGATACGCGCGCAGGTGCAACTGTCATCTTCAAAATATTGTCCTCATGAATGTTTTCCACTAGAGGATATACGGCAATCTCGCCCTTTGTGTTTCTGACCGCTATCACAGAGACTTCCATCTTGAAATCAACAAACTTTTCAACCATCAGGCTTTTTCCGTCAAAATACTGATAGGCTTTTTCAATCTCCTCAAGCGAAGATATCTTGTAGTTTCCCCTTCCATCATATGCGTCTCTCCTTGACTTTAGCAAAACTGGAAGCCCAAGTTCATTAATTTTTTTACGCAGATCGTCCAAGGATGTAATCTTGTAAAATTGTGAAATAGGAAGTTCATTTTCTAAAAGAAATGTTTTTTGTAAAAGCTTATCTTGGATTATGCCTAGGGTTGATGGTGACGGTTCAATCTCTGCCTTTACCTTGCTTAGCACATCCGTATTTCCTGATTCTATCTCGTATGTGATGATATCAGACTGTTCTGCAAGTTTTACAATTGCATCTTCATCCTTAAAATCACCAACAATTTGTTTTGCGCCAGCCTGAGCAGCTGGACAGTTCTCTGTTGGATCAAGTACTATGATTTCTGATATTTCGTTACTCAGGTTTTTGGCAGCCTCTGTTATCATCATACCGAGCTGACCTCCTCCTATGATTCCAAGTCTTTTTTTCACAACTTCCTTACAAATAAACTAGATAAAAACCAGTGGCAAGTTGACAGTTAGGTTAGATAAATAACTAGAATACTTAGAATTTTCGAGTGTGTAGATCTCATAAGACCAGAACGCAAAGACTGAAAACTCACTTCTCATCTTTCTTGAGCTTGTTTATTTTTGCGTTTAGTTTTCTGTTTTTTTATTAATAAATTATTTTTCTTTTGTTTATTCATATTAATTCAATCATTTCATATCACTACCAAGATGATCTTTCATATGTCTTCGTAAAGCTAAGATATTATCGTATTTTCTCTTACAAATTAAACAAGTGAATTTCACAGTATTTTGAAAACATAATCAAGGTTAAATTTTACCAATAACCATCAAAATAAGTTAACAATTTTTTGAGTGTTTCTAACTGTGTGGATTTAGCTGAATCATTCTCATTATCAATCAAATAATCAAGAAGTCGTAAAGCTTCTTTGAATTTTTCTTCATCTGTCATAACTCTATAAAACAATTCTAATTGATTAGCATTGATGAAGATCCAGTTCTAAAGTTAGATTTTAGCGTAAATCATCTTATATTCTAAGATTCTAAGATTTTTCTAATAGATTTCATCAAGACAAGTGCATCTGATTTAATTTGTTCTCTATGTTCGGCTAAATTTTTCGAATCTTTCTGGAATATTGCTTGATATTCTTTCTCACTTTCGTTCATTTGTTTATCTAACTCATCAAGCATTCCTAGAGCTTCTTGGATTTTTTCTTTGTCGTTCATTATTCATCTCTAGGTACGCCTTCTTGAGTTAATATTTTTACGACTCGATATAGCAGATTGAGTTGTTCGTGACCAATTACATAAGGAAATTTTCTAAAAGCATGAACAGTTCCCTTATTTTTTTCCTTTTCAGCATTCTCTAACATTTCATCAATCACTTCTAGAGCTTCATCGATTTTTTGTTTTTCAGTAAATACCATAATATTCTAAAATAACACTCGTTGATTAAATTTTAGTAGATTCCTTTATGATTTTAATTATTTTTTGTTCCTAGTCTAATGTGTGTTTAGCTAACGTTCATGAGCTTACTACCAGTGTTCGTTACATTAAAAACATCTTCAAGTCTATGAATATTATGAAAAACCCACTTGTCGGAATTATAATGGGATCCAGTTCTGATAGCAGGATAATGCATGATGCGGCTGAAATCCTTGATGAATTTGGTGTTCCACATGAGGACCAAATAATTTCTGCACACAGAACCCCTACAAGATTAGAAGAATATGCAAAGCATGCGGAAAAAAATGGATTCAAAGTCATTATAGCTGGTGCCGGCGGTGCAGCACACCTCCCAGGAATGATTGCATCACATACTATTCTGCCAGTAATTGGAGTTCCGATATTGGTTTACAATGACAAGCAACAAAAAAAATCTGCATTTGGAGGTCTTGATTCGTTGTTATCAATCTCTGAAATGCCATCTGGTTCTTCAGTGGTAACTGTAGGTGTAAACAAGGCAACAAATGCTGGAATTTATGCACTGAAAATCCTAGCTAATGAATCCAGCAGCATCAGAAAGATGCTTAAATCTCACAAGGAAAAACAACACAAATCAGTTCTCAAGGAATCTCAGGATCTGAAGAAGATGGGTCTAAAGAAGTTTGTCAAGAAAAAATTCAAGTAACTCACTCCATCTAATTCTTTTTGATAAGATCAATGCATGATTTTCTCAATCATGTAACGTTTTTTAACACATCGAACAAACATAATTTAATCCGTAAAGGTTTCTAATGAGGAGTTGCGACCACATTCGAGACCTACGAAAGATCAATACAATTTTTTATTAATAGAATCAAGCATAGTATCTAACGTAATTCAAAAAAAGAAATTGGTGAATGATCTTGTCAAGAATAGTATTCTTTGTAGCCCTTATCAGTAAGATAGAGTTCAACCTTGGGACCAAACAAACCACTCTTTTCTTCTACTTTCATCAGGCCCCTCTTTTCTAAATCCTCCAAGATGGAAGCCAGTTCGTCACGCTCAAGACCAGTAATTTTTTGTATCTTTTCAAAATTTTCTGCTCCACGATTTAGTTCTCCCAAAACTTGTATGTCCTTTGTTTCAGGCTTTGACTCTGACTTTGGTTCTGGCTCTAGAAAATTTCGTCTAGGTGTTTCTATCTCACTTGAGTTTGTTTGAAATTGCATTTGATGGTATTGTTCTGAAGATTTACTGAAATTTTGCATATTACGTTTTCTAAGGTAACGTCGAATTATTGAAACAAGTGGGATTATGAAAAAAATTGCCCAAATCCAATAAAAATGTTCAGACATTTATCATCAACTTTACCCCAGTTTCATACATCTCTTTCAAATCGTATAATTCACTTAATTTCTTATCCATAATAAATAGAAAAGCAAGTCTAATTTTTAGGCTTTGACTTCATTATGATTTTAATTATACTAGTATCTTGAAATCTATATTTTTCTCTTTCAAGTGTTGTATTATCTGATCTGTGTGTTTCTGATTTTCTGTTTCCAAGCTTAATGTCACACCTGTTGTTCCGGCATGCACATTTGAGCTTAACCTATCATGAAGAACTTCGACAATATTTGCGCTAAGTGATGCAAGCTCATCAACAACCTCCTTCAATGCGCCAGGTTTATCCTTCAACAAAATGAAAATTTTCATCATTCTACCCATTGTTGTCAAACCCTTTGCAACTATTTGACCTAGTAAATACATGTCAACGTTACCGCCACATAAGATTGGAACAACTTTTTTTCCAGATGATGGTTTTTTACTTATCAAGTATGCAAGTCCAGCTGCGCCTGCTGGTTCAACCACAACCTTTGATCTTTCCATTAAAAGAAACATTGCCTTAATGATTTCCTCGTCATCGACAAGCACAATCTCATCGATCATATTCTTAATAATTTCAAATGTTTGTTTACCAGGCGTTTTTACTGAAATACCATCAGCAACAGTAAATCCTCCATCAACCGTCTCTAACTTACCAGAATCTATAGAATTCTTCATTGACGGAAAAGATTTTGACTGAACACCGATAACTTTGACGTTTGGATTTTTTGTTTTTATTGCGATTAAAATTCCTGCTGCTAATCCACCGCCACCTATAGGAACGTAAATTTCATCAACGTCAGGAAGCTGTTCCATTATTTCCAAACCGATTACGCCTTGCGCTGCTATAATTTGTGGATCATCAAATGCATGAATAATCTCTGCACCAGTTGTTTTAGCAATTTCCTGTGCCTTTATCCATGATTCATCATAATTTTTTCCTTCCAAAACTACATTAGCACCATATCCTTTAGTAGCTGCAATTTTTGCAGGTGAAGCATTTTTTGGCATTACAATTGTACAATTAATTTTTTCCATTGCTGATGCAAGTGCAATACCTTGTGCATGATTACCAGCTGAAGCTGCAACAACACCTTTATTTTTTTCATCTTCTGTCAAATTTTTAATTTTATAATATGCACCACGCAGTTTAAATGATCCAGTTTTTTGCTCAAACTCATTTTTTAAGTAAACTTTTGAACCAGTTAATTGAGAAAATGTATCCGAAAAAACTAAAGATGTTTTTCTAATTACATCATCTTGCACTTTTTGTGCATTTACAATATCATCATATGTAACATTCATAAGATTTTCTATTTTTCATGCATATTTGATTATTTACTAAACCTTTCAGTTGTATAAACATCAAGAATACTAAAAATAGCATTAAATCGGTTGATTCTATGATATGTACCTGTAATAAGATAGGTGATAAGATGATTTATGCAAAAATTTAACATTGATTATTCATTTTGTAATATATGGGATTACTATCAAAGATTATCATATTATCAGGTGTATTTATTATGGCATATGGAATATTTTCTGCTATTGGTGTATAAACTATAGAAAAAAATGATTGGATTAGCATAGCTAATCCAGATAAGAAAAAAATCAAAGAAACTTTACGACTGTTTGATGAATTAGCATACCAAGAAAAAATTGTAGTTGGTTATGGTGATGCAGAGATGTTAGAATTGATTAAGAGAAAGATTGAAGAAATCAGAAAAGTATTAACTTCTTAGACCTGTTGTTTGTTGGTCCTACTGTACTTCATAATCTATAACTTAATCTATCTCAATACTAATCAATGAGAATTATCACATAATATTATGATGGATGATGAAAAAATCAAAGGGGTTTTACTTAATGTGACAATAATATCTGCATTTATCATATCTGCCATTTTTTTATATCTAGAAACAAGCTAGAACATGTAGTCTAAACCATTAGAAATAAAATAGAACAAATCAAAAAAGTAATGATTTTTTAGAAAAAAGTTTTCTGTCTTAACGCTTTGAATTTACAAGATTTAATTAACATTATTTATCACACCAAAAACTTGACTAATCACTGTTTGAATTTTTTCTTTTACATCATCCGAAATGTTATTTGAATCAAATAATCCAGTTTTCTGACCATTTTTAATTTCCTCAATGTCTATGTTACAAACACAGCCTTCCTCACCTGATACAAGCCTTGCTTCATCAATTAGAATTGGTTCAATTTGATATATTTCTAAAAGTAGATCATCAAGGTTTTCTAGTAATTTATTTTTATGTTGGTTAATTTCCTGTAGGTTTCCGTCAGTTTCTGTCTCAATTTCATTCATTATCTTCTCTCTTATTTTATCATCAGTGTAAAAAATTTCAAAAAGACTTTGTGGATCAAGTTCTTTATATCCTTCCTCCCTTAATTTTTTAAGAATAATTTGATCACTTTTTTTGATAAGTTCTTCTTCATGTTTTTTTGTTGTATCCATAAAATTAGACAATTCTTTTTGATTTTTCATCACCTCATAATTTGGCTGGTAAAACAGCAATACATGATATTGTAATGAAAAATGTAGCAAAATTTGATAGTTTTCAACTATTTTATCAAGTTTTATGAAGTTTCTTCTAAGATCATCGTTGTTTGTGATTGATATTCTCCCTTGTGTCCAGTCATCTAAACCCGCTGCAATATTTTGGAAAAATAGTTCTATCTTTTGCGCATCAAACGTTTGTTGTTTTTTTACCGTTCCATCTTGTACCATAACATCGACAGAATGTTTTTCTGTAATTTTTTTCACCTTTTCAAGAAAAGCGTTCCGAATTTCTTCATTTTTTGTGTTTAGGGTGATTAAAAATTCAGTATCGATATTAATTCCTAGTCTCATATCCATCACTAAAATTTATTACATAAAATCATGATCAAACAGTAAACTTTTCAGGACATTCAATATGTTCGTAATGATGTTCTGTAAATTCATCTTCAATAACATACATTACAAGTTTATGCAATTCCATTGGATGTATTTCTTTTTTACATTTTAGGCATTTGTTTTTTTGCCGTTGAATCATTTTTATTCAAAAACTTATGATCGCTATAAGGATCAGCGATCGACGCATAGTTAGAAAAGGCGTAATTTATGAAAGTAACTTGACTTTTGCATATTTTCTACCCACACTAAAGAACAAATATACCAACATATTCTGAAAAACATGGATTATTTCACAGCAAAAAGACTTTTTGATATGTATGGTCTTACAACAGATTTTTCTGCTTTGGCACCAGATTCAATTCGTTATCCACCAGGTGTAAGCATTCCAATGGGTTTAGTAAATACACCCAAACTAAAACAAAAGATATCAGTTGATAATGCTGCACTAGCTCCTAAACTAGAAAATTTTGCACAAATGTATCAACAGATGGCAGCGGGTCTTCTAAACATGTCAATGGATAAATTAATTCCACCTGGGCACCCATTGTACTCAAAAGAAAATTCAATTGTTCTACTAAAAGATGAAAAGGAAAAAATTCTTAAAGAAAATTTTGAATTAAAAAAGAAATTAGAAAATAAAAAATAATAATTCATGAATCTTTTTAGAAGGAAAAAGGAAATTGCAATTTCTGGCACAGTCTGTAAATTTTGTGGAATGGAATTTTTAGGTTCTGATAGAATGGTAAAACATATGCTAAAAGCTCATGGTAACCCCAAAAAGGATAAAGGTTCTAGTTGTCCAAATTGCTGATAATTGAGGAAATAGGTTATTATGCGACAACATGAGATAAACAAAAGAAAAAAATTAAAACAAAAACGTAGAGAATCTTCTAAATCACAAGTGGAAAAAAAACATAAACAAAAATTCAAAGGTAAGAGAAGATCGTAATCTAGTCACAAAATTGCTCATTAAATTAGTGTAAATATTCTAAGCTTAACTATAAAATAAAATTCTATGCGGGAGTAAATCCTATGTAACCGCCTGTTTGTATATTTTTTTCAGCGGTAAAAATTGGTTCAAACAATGAAATCATGTAATCATCAGGATCAAGTATAATTGCATTTTTTCCAGCTTCCCGTTCCTGAATATCTCTATGTACTCTGACATTTTTTGATTTTAGCTCTTCAACAGCTGAAGCAACATCTCCTACCAGAAGACCAATCAGAACACCGTTATCTACTGATGTACCTAAATGTGGTGTTGATTCATCGGCAGGATGAAGACTAAGTAATGCACCGCCTTGTCCCAGATCAACCCAGTTTTCCCTCCTTCTTTTTATTGGCATACCTAAAATTTTATTGTAAAATTCAACTGATTTATCCAGATCCTTTACTGCCAATATAACATTGCCAACTTTTTTAACATTCATGAATCATCTAACAACATCTACTGTAAATTCTTTATTATTGTACCTCTACCAATGTTTCCGTTCTTATTACCCCATTTATTTTTTGAATCTGAGTAGCAACATCTTTAATTTGGGCCAAGCTTTCAACCTGAATCACTGCAACTGCGTCAAACTGTCCACTAACTGGAAAAGATTCGTATACTAAATTTACTCGCTTCAATCTTGCTGCGATTAGTTTTTTAGGCGATTTTACTAATACGATTGCTTTTACCAACCAAGATCAACCTCCATTTCCATTAGGGTTTCGGTCGCAACTATATCACCAATTTTTTTAAAATCCATAATAGTGATATTGATATCATTAATAGAACCTTGCATAAGAACACAAACATCTGCTCTGCCAGTTACTGGTAATACCTCTTTTGCTATCTTATGTTTTTTTAAAAGTAGTTCTGTTACTTTATCAATTGTACCAGGCTTAATCATGATCAAACATAATGCCCGCATGTATCATATTACATCTTAAAACGAATAAAGATTTAGTTTAATCAGAAGTATCTTGAGAACGTGCTTCTTCCAAATATGCTTTACGTTCTTCCAATTCTTTTTCCGCATCTATTTCCATATCATCATCTATTAATACAATACCCGGGTCATCTGGCAGATCAGATAATTTTTTTGTTTTTTTCTTGGTTGTTCTTTTCCCAGCACTCTTAGGTTTTGACGTTGTTTTTTTAGTTTTCATAAGAAATTCAGAAACCAGTATGATGTCTTGTATTAAAATATTATCATTTTGTATTCCAATAAAAATTAGTGCCAGAGGCGGGATTTGAACGCGCGACAGCTCGGTCTTCAGCCGAGTGCTCTCCCAGGCTGAGCTACCCTGGCATATCGGCAATTCAAATTGTTACGAATTTAAGCTTGTCTTTTTAAAATATATGGGTATAAATGAAATGATTGAAAAATTTTTTCAAAATGTTTTGGAATTAAAAAATATTCCTAGACAGGGCTGGAAAGAAAAACTCGGAATTAATAATCCAGAATCTGTTGCAGACCATAGCTATTCAACTACAGTTATGTCAATGATATTATCAGACTTGGAAGGATTAAACAGTGAAAAAATTATCAGGATGGCATTATTACATGATTTAGCTGAATCAATTATTGGTGATATAACTCCAGATGATATAACAAAAAATGAAAAAATTAGTAAAGAAAATCTTGCGATGAAACAAATCTTAAAAAAACTTCCAAGTAAAATTGCTGAACCATATTTTGAAATATGGAATGAATATCAAAAAAATTCTTCGCAGGAGGCCATCTTCCTACATGATATTGATAAATTGGAAATGGCATTTCAAACAAAATTTTATCAAGATAAAGGAATTTCAAAAGAAAAACTTGAAACTTTCTTCAATACTGCAAAGAAGGAAATTAAAAACAAAAATCTACGTAATATCCTTTCTGATTTTATAGAATAATATTTATCATATAATATTTGATTTATCATTATGGGTTTTTTCAACTTTCTTGAAAAAAAGAATAATGAGCCAAAAAAGAAAAACAGTGGTTTTAAAAAACATGTAATGCAAGTTTTAAACCCAAAAATTGCTGCAGCCGATTACTATGCTTTGCCAAAGAAAAAAAAGAGTAATCGTCATCCTAAGAAAAAATCAAATAATAAAAAGCAAATGGCATGCGATAAAAAAAATAAGAATGTAGATTAATTCTAGTATGTAGACTCCGCCATACCTCGAAATTTGGGCATGCGTTTTTTCTTTCCACAATTTACACATTTGTATAAAAATTTTGTTTTCTTTCCGACCATAACTTTGTCAGAATCAAGGATTTCATGTAGAGTATTGCTCATACAATTTTCACACCATCTTTTTTCTGATTCCATGTCTTGTTTTCCTATTAAACGGATAAAAGTAGACATGTTTCATTTTAAATCTGCTTTAATCAAAAACTCAAATGTATTAATAAGAATCGTGAAATAATACACCATGCAATATTTTATGGCTCTAAAGGCAGGTCAGAAACGTGTCAATGATGCAAGAGAATATCTCAACAAGTTCGCAAATGGCAAGGCAATGCCTGCATTGGCGCTAAAGGACAACAAAACAAACGTCTGGGAACCAGTCGGAGAAGAAAATTTGTATGCAGTTGTTAATGGTGCAACTGGATTTGTCGTAACAGATGATGGTGGCTACATTCTTGTGCTATGCGATAAAAATGGAATTGCAAAGACAATTGCACAGGGACTATCTTATGAGGAAAAGATCAGCATCATTAACTCGTTAAAATCAGATAATGTTGAAGAGTTTTACGGTGAGGTTAGCCTCCCAGTATAGTAAATAATCAAATTATTTTATCGTAACGTTTTACTTATCAATAGTTTAGATGAACATATGAAGAAATTTTCATCCGAAATAGAACTGCGCGGACATCTTATAGATTCAATGATCCTGACAAAGGTTTTTGATGGGATTATGGACCATGGTGGATCGTTTGAGGTTTTAGATATACAGGTAGGTAAGAAAAAGAAGGATGAAAGTTATGCAAAACTGCTTGTAACTGGAAAGAACGTAAAAAATCTAGATACAATCTTAAACTATGTTTACCGTCAGGGTGCTACATCCAAAACTCAAAAAAATGTAAGATTAAAGACTGCAACAAAAGACATGGTAATGCCTGATAATTTTTACAGCACTACAAATAATCCAACACAGATTTCTCTTAACAACAAATGGATTGATGTGGATAACATGATGATGGACAAGTGTATTGTTGTTAAGAGAAAAAAAGCAGTGTGTGTTCCTATACGTCAGGTAAAAATAGGCGATGAAATAGTAGTAGGAGAAAACGGTGTCAAAATAATTCCTCCAGAAAGACCTCGAGAGGGAATGAATGTATTTGAATTTATGGGGAGCAGAAGCTCTAGTGAAAGACCAACACAGCATATAGCTAAAAAAGTTGCAGAAGATATACGACGCACCAAAAAGAACGGTGGCAAAATTGTTCTAGTTGGAGGTCCTGCAATTGTTCATACAGGTGCAGTTGAATCAGTTTCAACGCTTATTCGTCGAGGATACATTGATGCTGTTTTAGCTGGAAATGCACTTGCTGTTCATGATATTGAATATGCAATACTGGGAACATCTCTCGGAATGAACATTCGTGATGGAACGCTTGCTGTAAGGGGTCACAGAAATCATATGGAAGCAATTAATGCGGTCTTTAAAGCTGGCTCTATCGAAAAAATGGTAAAATCAAAAAAGCTAACAAGTGGAATAATGTATGAATGTATAAAAAAGAAAGTACCATTTGTCTTAGCTGGATCCTTACGTGATGATGGTCCTTTGCCGGATGTGATTACCGATGTTGCACTGGCTCAGAAAAAATACAAAGAAATTCTAAAGGGTGCATCATTGGTCATAATGATAGCTACCATGTTACATTCAATTGCAACTGGAAACATGCTTCCTGCTAATGTCAAAGTGATAGTTGTTGACATAAACCAGCCAACTGTTACAAAATTGATGGATCGTGGTACATGGCAAGCGTTAGGAATTGTAACTGATGCCGGTGCCTTTTTGCCAATGGTTGCTAAAGAATTATAGTTTTGAATTATTGACTTAACCGTTTATACTAGTTTTACAGCAGTTTTGTCAATTTTTCTAAATAATTATCAATATTTTTAGTTCTTATGTTCTGATCGGTCTAGCTGATTTTTGTACTTCCTGACCTTTCTATTTTTTATGTCTGCTGATGAGATTGAAACCATTAAGGACGATCTTGCCAATAAGAAAAAAGTCGAAAGAATTTTAGAATTACTTGACGCTTATGATAAAGCCGATCTAATATCAAAAGTATTGGATAAAAACTATAATGATAGCTCGAATGAAATGAGAAATTTAATAGAAGATATCAGAAAAACCTTAGACAAATGACACAAACAGATAAGGAAAAAATTGAAAAGGTTTCAAAACTGTTTGATGAATTAGAAAGTATGATACGCATTAGAAATAAAGAGATTCGTATAAAACCAACATACGATCCTAGTGAAGAATATTCATTCGGTGTATACCTGTCTTTGATAGATAAAATCAAAAAAATCTTAGAAAAATGACACTAACTGATAAGGAAAAAATCAAAGAAACCTTATCTTAATAATTTTTATTGTTAGATTTTTGAGTTAATATTGTACCAAACCACAAGATTGGGTGAGAACTTGGTACGTTCTCATTCAATCGTTTTCATCAAAGTCTGATTCGTGAACTAGCTGATTTTTGTACTACCTGACCTTTTCTTTTTTTATGAAATACATGTGTAAAACTTGTCAAAAACCTTGTAATGATATTATACAACATATTAAGAAAGTACATCGTTTTTCAGAATCTTACATAAAAGATTCACTCATAACAAACTCAAACAGCTATCTACATGCTTTTGATAAAATAACCTAAATTCTAATCGTCATATGTTCTTGAAATTCATTCGCAAATATTACAGAGAAATCTTAATTGTAATAGCTGGTGTTACTGGCTTCATAATTTATGTAAATTATGCTAGTATTCACTAGGCTTTGAGATTCTTACTTAACTCGATTTATGTAGAAGCTTTACCTAGCAGGATTTAGAATGAAAATTCCTTTGCTTAGATGGTATATTTTTCCCTCTGCTTTTTTAATTGTAGGTTATATTTTGTATGTAATTGTAGTCTAAAACAGGCATGATAACAAAAAGAAATATTCTATATCTTATCGGATTTGGTATTCTGCTAGCGATCGTTATTGTTAAACTAGGATTTTTGGAATAGTAAGTTTTTTAGTACGTTGAAGCAACAAGGTGCAATCAAAAGATACCTTATGATAAAAGAAGAAGAACGAGAAAACCGACTACCATGACAAAATCAAGAATATGTTCAATCTGCAACAAACAGAATTTTAATCATACATTCAAGCAATCAAATGAATGTAAAAGAAAGATGGCTGAACTTAAAAAATTAAACAAAAATTAAAAAGAAGGTTTTCGTCTGCATAGGCTTTTATTCCTATAAATTAAACAAGTCATGGTTTGTACGCCTACAGAAGTTAGAGGGTCACACACTCTCTAACTTCATTTTTCGTTCAGGAACTAGCAGACTTTTGTACTTCCTGACCTTTCTATTTTTTATGATACCTCTTTCAGAACAATATAGAATTAACATCAAAAATGCTATAGAACTAATTGATAATACGCTTGAATTAGTGAGAGAAAGTAAAAAGAAATGGAATGAGGAAGATGCGAAGTATACAAATTTTGGTCAAAAGGGTAAGGTATTTCTTGATTTTAACATCAAAACATTAGAAGATATCAGAAAAGTGATAGCAAAAAAACCATACGAAAAGTTACCCTAATAATGAAGTCCTATGTTCTGGAACTAGCTGATTTTTGTACTTCCTGACCTTTCTATTTTTTATGTCTGCTGATGAGATTGAAACCATTAAGGACGATCTTGCCAATAAGAAAAAAGTCGAAAGAATTTTAGAATTACTTGACGCTTATGATAAAGCCGATCTAATATCAAAAGTATTGGATAAAAACTATAATGATAGCTCGAATGAAATGAGAAATTTAATAGAAGATATCAGAAAAACCTTAGAAGAATGATATGAACGATAATGAAAAAATCATGCTTCATAATTCGGCGTTCTAACAGAACGAACTCATCATACCCTTCGGAAGTCAGAGAGAACCACTTCTATAATCATCAGCATTGTATAGACATATCCTTATCTTAAAAATTGTGGATATTCTGAAAGAAACCTTATCTTAATTTTTCATCAAAGTCTGATTCGTGAACTAGCTGACTTTTGTACTTCCTGACCTTCTTCTTTTTTACAGTGCTGATGAATTGACGATTTGCTCTGACTTATGATGAGCATGGCAAGCTTATGAAGCACTCAGACTTTTGTACTTCCTGACCTTTTCTATTTTTATGACCGAGCCAGAACACGAACCAGAGCCTGAAACAAAGCACCTGCTGGTTTTGGAAAGAATGAATCGTGGAGCAAAAAATCTTGAAAATATAAAAAAAATTACTGGTCTTGAGCGTGACGAACTGGAGGC
>JACAST010000070.1 GCA_013390765.1 Marine Group I thaumarchaeote
TATTTGATACATTTGCAATCCTATGACCTACGATGTACTCAATTCCAGATTGGTTAGCACCATCTAACAGTCGTTGAGTTATTATCCCATCTAAAATCAGATACTTTATTCCAGTTTGTGTGGATAATTTGTCTACTAGTTCACTTATGGGCACTTTGAATAATTGTTCATTATTAGAATCAAGTCCTACAGCTTCCAGTGTTTCGTTTAGATCATTATACACTTTGCTTGTTGCAGCTGCTAACTGTTTATCTACTTCGCTTACCTTTTTAGGTTCGGTAGTTTGTTGTTTTATATCCTTGGTAGCATCCTTTAGAATATCTGCAACACGTTGAGGGGTTAGTTCTTCCACTTCAAGACCTGGGTCTGCACGAAGTTCAATATCAATATTAACAACTGACTTTAACTCTTTGAGAATAAATCCTCCCGCCCTATCACCGTCTAAAAATGCCACCACTTTATCTTTAGTTGCACAGAAGTCTTTGATCGATTCATCAATCCTTGCACCCTCAATAGCTAAAGCATTATCATAACCTGCTCTCAATAAATTTAAGATGTCTGCTCTGCCCTCAACAAGAATTATCCATGATGAGTCAAAAATTCCTGTACTGCATGGAAGTTTGTTAGATCCATATGTAGTAATTTTACCTGAAAAACCCTCATGAACATCTTTTAGCATAGTATCACCTTCACTAACAGATTTGGTAGACCATTTCTGTTTGATCTCCTTTGCTCTGCGTACAATGTCTTCTTTTTTTGATGCTCGAACATCATCAATAGCATCAAGATGAAATTTACAATCAAATGGGCCCACTTTATCTATACTTTCAATTGCAGCTGCAATCAAGGCACATGTATCAATATCCGTACTCATTGGAAGGAGTGCAGTACCAGAAGTAGTATTTTCAGTAGTTTTAATTTCTACTTCAATTCTACCAACCTTAGAAACACGCTGAAGCTCATTCAGATTCATCTCAGGACCTAAGAGGCCCTCAGTTTGACCGAATACAGCCCCTATAATGTCTGCTCGCTCAACCAGACCGTCGACTTCAAACGATAGTTTAACGTGATATTTGACGATGCCTGTGTATGGCAAATTATTCTCATCTCCTTAATATTCAATAAGCATAAAGTTTCAAATCATGGTTATAAGTGCTTGTGGCAAAAAATTAGTTTTTAGTAATAAAATAAAACAAAAATTGAAAAATGATTATTCAGTACTAAACGATGAACCACATGAGCAACTTTTTGTTACATTTGGGTTATTGATTTTAAAACCTGAACCCATTAGACTTTCGATATAGTCAACGTTTGCATCCTTTAGGTGATCCTGACTCATTGAATCTACTATGACTTTTACACCATTTTCCTCAATAGTTAGATCATCTTCTTCTGCTGCTTTCTCAAAACCCATACCATAAGAAAGTCCAGAACAACCTCCACCTTGAACATAAATTCTAAGAAATTGTGGGCTGTCTTTTTCTTCTGCCATAAATTCTTTAATTTTCTCAGCAGCTTTAGAAGTAATGGTAATCAGTTTTTGACTTTGTTCAGTAGCCATATTAAATCTCTGATGTTTCAAATTATAATAACCTTTTCATACAAATCATATAGTAAATGATTGTAATCACTTAGGTGAAGCTATTTTTTAGATTTGTTTAAAAAATCAGTCATTCTTTTTTCTCGTTCTGGATCTGAGAAACAGTTTCTCCATGCAAGCAATTCAATACCAAGACCTGTATCAAGATCTGCATTTCGCCCTTTGTTGATAGCAGTTTTTGACATGTGAACAGCAAGAGTTGCATTTGCTGCAATTATTTTTGCCATCTTTATAGCTTCATCCATTAAAGCAGATTGTTCGAAGACATGGTTAACAAGACCAATTTCTTTTGCACTGCTAGCGTTAATTGCTTTTCCAGTAAAAACAAGTTCTTTGGCTTTTGCAATTCCCACTATTCTCATCAATCTTTGTGTTCCACCCCAACCAGGTGGTATTCCGATTGTTACTTCTGGTTGGCCAATTTTTGCATTGTCAGATGCAAGCCTTATATCACAAGACATAGCAAGCTCACATCCACCACCTAGTGCAAAACCATTAACAGCTGCGATAGTTGGTTTTGTTATATTTTCAACAGTAGCCGTAAGTTCTTGACCTAATTTTGCATAACGTTCAGATTCTTCTGGAGATATTTTTGACATATATTCAATGTCCGCCCCAGCAGAAAATGCTTTTTCACCTTCACCAGTTAAGATAATTACTTTTACGTTATCGTCTTTCTCTAGTTGCTTAAATGTAGAAATTATCTCCTTGGCAACATCAATATTCATAGCATTTAGTTTTTCAGGACGGTTAATCTTAACAATGCAAATTCCATCATCAGTTTTAGTAGTAATATTTGTCATGTAGTAAATTCTCCACTGATAAAATTAAATGTTATCAATTGCCTGTGATAGAACCCCATTGGGCTAATGCAGATGCTGCCGCTACCCATGTTCGTAAGTCATCATAAACTGGAATGCCCTTTTCTTCAACCAATTTAGCCATTTTTTGTGTGTATGGACCACCATTGGCTCCAACTAACAATGGCTTTGTTTTTTTATTAGAAAAATCAGAAAGGTGGTCAACAATTATCTCTTCAAGCGGGTCATCCTGAAAAACAAACCACGGCATGACAATATCCACATTCTTTTCATCATAAAATTGCTGAATAACATATCTATAGTCATCTGCAGTCGCGCCACCACCTACATCCGCTGGATTGCCATTATGAATAGGAACAGTTGGTGGAAAACGATCCTTCATTTGTTTGATAATTCGTGGGGACATCTTTCCTATCGTAAGACCTAATCTCTCTAAATGATCAATTCCACCAATCATAGGACCAGCACCATTACTGCACATAGCAACTTTGTTACCCTTTGCAGATGGCTGCCAAGCCAAAGCCTTTGCCACACCAGCAAGTTCTTGATAACTATCAACAGAAATAATTCCAGCCTGCTTAAACGCACCCATGAGATGCTCATGATCACCACCAAGTGAGCCCGTGTGAGACGCAGCTTGTTTTGCACCAGC
>JACAST010000035.1 GCA_013390765.1 Marine Group I thaumarchaeote
CTAACAGTGAGGAGGCAGCAGTAGAATTGCTTGAGGAGGCAAAGCCGAAGAAGGCTAAATCCAAGCCTAAAGCCAAGCCCAAAGCCAAGGCTGAAGAATCGATAGCAATAAACGCATAATCCACTCCGAAAGCTTATTGCCATCCGAATCGCGTTTTTCAAAGACATCTATAGTTATTGATAATCGAAGTTTTACGATTCAGGTATTACTCTTTGATAACGGTAGTTTTGTTTCTATAACTGAAGGTCAGGAAAAGATTGGTGGATTGACAGCATCGGTTGGTACAGGTACTATGCCAATTACTGCTTCGATCATACCGGCAAAATCAGAATCTCTTTTTTTAAAATTAATGTCCGAACAACTGTCTTCAATTATAACAGGTATTAACATCGTATCTGCGTTTATTCCAAAAGAGCTAGAAAACAAAACCGCTAAAATTTTAATTGCTAAGATAAGGGAGATTGTTGAAAAATGACAGTTGATATGAGAAGTTTTCTACGGCAAATCAAAAAAACTAATGACCTATTTATAGTAAAGAAGAGAGTTTCTACAAAATATGAGATTGCTGCAGTAACTGCAAAACTTGATGGATCAAAAGCCGCCTTGTTTGAAAATATTAAGGGAAGTAAATTCAGGTTGGTTTCAAACTTGGTGGGAAGCAGGGCTAGGTTTGGACAGGCAATAGGCTCCAAAAAATCTGACATTAATCAAAAAATTGTCAGGGCAATTTCTTCTGCAAAAAAACCAAAAATCTCTGCAACTGCAAAGTTTTTTGAAAACAACTCTAAAGACATTTCCATTCTTCCAATAGTAACCCACTTTCAAAACGAATCAGGTCCTTTTATCACATCATCCATACTATATGCACGAAACCAGGAAAAAAAATCTCAAAACTCTTCTTTTCACAGACTAATGCCAATTGGGAAAAACCAATTCTCAATTAGAATGGTAGAAGGTAGAGATCTACATAGATCATTTATGTTTGCAAAAAACCATGGAGATGACTTGCCAGTTGCAATTACTATTGGGGTTCATCCTGCCATTTCAATTGCTAGTGCATTTCAAGCAGAATGGGGAAAAAACGAACTTGAAATAGCTAACTCACTATTAAACAACAAACTTACTTTGACAAAATGTCCCAGCACTGGATTCTTGGTGCCATCAACTGCGGAAATTGTCATGGAAGGAAAAATCTTACGAGATAAGACACACAAGGAATGGATGGTCGAAATGCTTCAAACATATGACATGCCAAGGGCAGCACCAGTAATTGAAATTGAAAAACTGTATTTCAGAAACAATCCAATTTTTCATGACATTCTATCTGGTTACAGTGAGGCAAGATTGCTTATGGGTATGCCTATTGAGGCTAAACTTAATGGAATAATGAAAAAAAGATTTTCACAGATAAAACAGGTGATTCTGACAAGCGGTGGCGCAAATTGGCTTCATGCTATCGTTCAAATCTCAAAAACCAGATCAACCAATGTGAAAAAAATCATTAACGAAACGTTCGCAAATCATAGATCATTGAAGATGGTAACTGTAGTAGACGATGATATTGATCCTACCGATGCTGTATCTGTAGAATTTGCAATGGCTACTAGGTTTCAGGCAGATAAGGACCTGGTGATAATAAAAAATGTGAGAGGTTCTAGCCTTGATCCTTCTAGTGACCAAAAAAAATTACGAACCACAAAAATGGGAATAGACGCCACAATACCTACATCAAAGAGACCAGATGGTTTTAAGATAGGTAAGATTCCAAAGGCTAAAACAAACCTGAAAGACTATTTGAAGAAATGAATGCTGGATATTTTGTTGTAATTGTCTTAGTATCTGGATTTGTTGCTGGTACAATACATGGCGCAGTAAATTTAGCAATTGTAGAACCATATCTGGATGAGGCAATTGGAATTGAAAACCAAAATCTCTTTGTATCTGGAGAAGCTGAAGACACTCCTCAGTTTTGGGTTGAATACTCCTCATACCGTGATTGGCAAAAAAGCGGTCAGCTATTAGCTGGTGGAATTCTAGGAATGTCAATAGGAGCATTGTTTGGTGTTGTGTTTGCTTATTCAAGAAATTCCCTGCCCAAAGGACATACTGTAAAGAAGACATTTGTATTGGCTGCAATTATGTGGCTTACCATTTTCTTAATACCGTTTTTGAAATATCCAGCAAATCCTCCAACTGTCGGAGATGCGGATACTGTCGTACTGAGAGGAATATTGTATCTTTCATTTATTGCAATCTCTGGTTTTTCAGCCGTTGGTTTTTCCAGATTGTACAAGAAACTTGAAAACAAAAAGAAATATCTTGCATTTGTTGGTTATGCAGTTTTTATCACAGCTGTATTTTTCATAATGCCACCAAATCCTGATGAAGTCACTGCTCCGATGGATCTGGTGAACGGCTTTAGGACAATGTCTGTGATGGCCGTCACAACATTCTGGATTGCTGAAGCGATAATACTTGGATTGCTGTGGCAAAAATACAAGACAAAGTTGCAGGAATCATAGTTTAAAACTTAGCAACAACATTCTCATTCTACATTCTTAGAATAAGAAATTAGAATGACTGTATCTTTTAAATAACTTAGCTAAACCTAAGTAAACACTTGCCCGTGAAATCAAAAATCGTAACTAGAAAGATAATTCTGCTTTTTACACTAGTTGCTGGTGTTGTTGCTTTCCCATTAGCTACTTCAGCACAAAGTGATGCTATTCCATCTTGGATTAAAAATACGGCAGGATGGTGGGCAGACGATCAGATTTCCGAGACAGAATTTATCAACTCAATGGAATATCTAATCGATTCTGGAATTATTCAAGTATCCTCACAACAAAATGTAGATGTTACTGAACTCACGATTGGTTTCATACCAGTTGAAAAAGCTGATGATCTTACACCAAAAGCCGAATCATTGGAAAAGTTCCTTGAACAGAAGATGCCTGGTGTGGATATCAAAGTAGTAGTTCCAAATAATTATGAAACAATAATTGAAGGAATGAAGTTTGGGCACATTGATGCCGCATTTATGGATACCGGACCTGCTTGGATAGCACATAACAGAGCTGGTGCTGAAGTTGTATTGGCTGAAGTTGTAAATGGAAAAGTAAACTATCAAGCAACTGTTTGGACTAAAGTAGATAACAATTCGATTAATTCCCTAGAAGATACACTAGGCAAAAAAGTGGCCTTTACTAGTATTACCGGCTCATCAGGATTTGTAAGACCAATGGGCACACTAGTTACGGAGGGTCACATCAACATTGAGGGAGGTGATATTGTTGCACTAGAAGCAGCATTAGTAGATTCATTTGAAAGCTATACGTTTGCCGGTGGATACAAAGCAGCTCTTCAATTATTATTAAATGATCATGTTGATGTTGCCTTTGGTTCTGACATTGCACTGAAAAAGTATCTTGATCCAGTTGATCAAGGAAAATTAAAGGCTGTTGTTACAATAGGACCAGTTCCTTCCCACGTCTTTGTAGTCAGCTCCAAAATGTCAGACGGTACAAAAAATTTGTTCGTTAATTCCATGGTGCAACTAAATTATGCGGAAAATAATGACATTCTAAGAAACATTTACGGCGCAGAAGCATTGTTGCCCACATCTACTGAGATGCATATTGGAGATTTTGGAAAATTCATTGATGCACTAGTAGGTCTTGATCAAAAAATTCTAGACAAATACAATAAAGGTAGTTGAAATGTCTCTTTCAAAGTCATCCAAAGTGAAAACGTTAGGAAAATCTTCTGCAATTTTTACAAAAACCATTGTTCAGATGAATGATATTTCAGCTTCATACGATTCAAAGAATTATGTGTTAAAAGACATCAAGATGTCAATAGATAGAGGAACCAACTATGCGATCGTTGGACATTCTGGTTCTGGCAAATCTACTTTATTGAGACTTATCAACGGAATGATGAATCCAACTAGGGGCAAAATTTTGGTTGATTATCAAATACCCAACACCTCTGATAAAAAATTCAAATCGTTTATGCACAAAATTGGATATATTCCTCAAAACCTAGGCTTGATAAAAAATTCTACAGTACTTGAAAATATTCTAATTGGTGCATTGCATCGTGTTAGCGGACTTAATTCCTTTTTGAAAAAATTTTCTGATTATGAAATTGATAATGCCAAAAAAATTCTAAAACAGGTTGGTCTTGAGGATAAAGCTGACAGAAAGATCTACATGCTTAGTGGAGGAGAAAAGAGAAGAGTTGCAATAGCAAGAGCTCTTGTCCAAAAACCAGAGATAGTGCTTGCCGACGAAATTGTCTCTGAGCTGGATCATGTCACCGCACGGGAGATCATGGATGTTTTAGCAGAAGCACAAGCAACCATGAAACTTACTTCAATAATGGTTCACCATGACCTGCAACTTGCATTAGAATATGCTGATAGGGTTGCAGTGATCAAAGAAGGTAAAAAAATTCTTGAGATTGGAGTTGAAGGAGACAGAATTGTAGACTTTCAGTCGGGAAATTATGCACAAAGAGAAATTTTGGAGATGTTTAGCAGTGAACCAAAAGAATAACCTAATCATAGGTCTAATCATTGCGGGAGTTATATTCATGTCTGCCAATATTGATGCAGACCCCAGATACTTTGTAGAGGGGCTGCCAAACATTGGTATCATTGCAGAGGAGATTACCGATGTAGATCCTTCCCTATTAGAAACAGCATTCTGGTCAATGCTGGAAACAATCGAGATGGCATTTATTGGAACTGTTGTAGGTGTTACAATTGCACTTCCACTAAGCTTGCTTGCTGCCAGAAATTTGAACAACAAATTTGTTTACATACCAATTCGTGCGCTGCTTGCTGCTATCCGTACTTTCCCTTCAATTCTTTGGGCGATTTTATTTGTGATTATAGTAGGTCTTGGTCCGTTTGCAGGAGTGCTAGCAATCATAATGTACACGGTTGGATTTATCGCAAAACTGCAGTACGAAGCCATCGAAGCCATTGATGCTGATCCCATGGATGCGGTAAGTGCAATTGGAGTTTCCAAACTTCAGCTGATCAGATTTGTTGTATTGCCAGAATCTGCATCACACCTACTTAGCCAGATTTTGTACATTTTTGACTATAACATTAGGCAGACAAGCATTCTTGGTCTTGTAGGTGCAGGCGGAATTGGATTTTACATAATAAACTACATCAAGTTCTTCGAGTACGGAAAAGCCGCAGTTTTCATGCTGGTTGTTCTAGTAACCGTCTTGATAATTGATTGGGTAAGTGTGCGGATAAGAGACAATTACATTATCAAGTCACAAAGAGGAATGCAGGTTAGGGTGTAAGTGGAATATGGAAAAGATAGTTTGCCCAACCTGTAGAAAGGATATGGGTGAACATGATGAGTGGCAGTCTTATTTATGCTTGGAGAAATTTGTCAAAGTAGCAACTAATCCAGTTGCTTATGGCTCTGTGAGAAAGATAGTTTGTCCGATGTGCAAGAAGGATATGAGTGAACATAATCAGGAACAGACCACAGAATGCCTGAACAAGTTTATTAAACAAGTAACAGGTAAATCGTCTTAAAGAACCTTAAGGACTATCAGGCAAACTTACTGTTTGATAGTCTAAGAAAGTTCTTCAACATACATATTATTTCCATTAATGACTAACCTTTTCAAATAGTTTAGAATTATTTAATTGTAGAACAAATTTTTGTAAATTTTTGGTATGTGTTCCCTCCCAGTAGATCTTTTTACATCCATTACATTCCCAGAATTCCTTAAAATTATTAATTACTCCATCCGGAACCTTTCCAATTACTCTATCACTGTAAATATGAGACAACTTCCCATTGCAAATACTACATCGAGAAATCTTTCCCTCTATAGAAAACCTACTAAAACTAACTTTTTCATTAATTTGACGAAATTGACCCAACTCATCATCCTCTGAGATGTTCACTGTTTTGATGTTATTCCTTTGAGCCAATTTTGCTAATAGACTATCCTTAGTTAGTAAAATCCTTTCTTGCTCTTTTGTCATAATAATTATTTCATCATCAAAAACTTTTGATGAATAAAATGTGTCATATCCTAACAATCTAAGTTTTTTTGCCAGTTTTCCTAACATAGCGTCTACAAAGAATTTTGATTTTTGTTCTTTGGTCAAGTTAAAGAGCAGAATCCACCATTAGCGCAATGAAAAGTACAGCCAAATATGGGCTTGAAAACTTGAATAAAACCCACGAAGCTTTTTCCGTTGGTTTTACAACCACCCAGAAACTTAGAATGATCATTAGAACTCCAGACGCAATTGCAGTATACAAATAAACTTCGTGCATTAATGGCTCACCATTTTCATGCGTTAGGAAAAAGGGAACTATACTAAAGAGTACCATCATTAGTGTAGTACCAGCAATTATTCTCGCAGAGGTTTTTTCCGACTGAACTGCAGTTAGCATTGGAATGTTTACTTTTTTGTAATCATCCTTAAAGTGTAAAGTTAATGCCCAAATATGCATTGGAATCCAAACAAAGACTAATCCTGCTATAACAAGACCAAAGTCCCAAAGACCGGTTGTAGTTACAGCTACATAGCCAATCAGCGCAGGTGCGCCACCTGAGAATCCCCCCAAAACAATATTTGTTCTGCTTGTACGTTTGAGACAATAGCTATACACCAAAATATTATCTACTAATCCAAACGCCATAAAAGAACCAGCTAAGATACCTTGCCAAAAAGATGCGGTAAAACATATACCAAAAGCACACACCAATGATATTGCGGCAAGTATCAGTCCAAAATTTCTAGCCTTTTCTGGAGGATAGATTCGTCTACTTGGTATGGGTCTGTTCTTGGTTCTTTCCATTATTGCATCAATGTCTCTGTCATGATAATTTGTCAATGTATTTGCAGCAGCGGAACCGGCAGCTACTCCTCCAAGGAGTAATGCCCACGTTTGAAGAGAAATTGGAACGTTGAAAACATTTGAAGCTGTAATGGCTGCACCAAAGGCAGTAAACACAAGAAGATACCAGATCTTCGGTTTTGTCAGTTCATAGTACACAGCAACGTTCGATTTTGCGTTAATAGTTTGCATTAATCATCACTCTATCCTCAAATCTACACCACTATTCTAACATATAGGACATTTGTTTTTTTCGCGTCTTCATTTCTATAAAACTCTCAGAACTTATAACTCCTTCAATTTTACCAATATTATCTGAAACAATCCTGTACATCTCGCCCAAGTTTTCGGCATACATTGTTACCAGTATGTCAAACCTACCAGTCACTTCTGAAACCTCTCTCACACCTTGAATCTTAAATAATTCTTGAATAACATTATCTCGCTGTTTTGAATCCATGTTAATTCCTGTTAATGATTTTACACCATATCCTAATTCCTTATCGTTAATCTCAATTGTAAATCGCTCGATGAGTTTTTTCTTTATTAATCGCTTTATCCTACTGTAAACTACTGAAGAATTTACGTTAATTTTTTCAGAAAGTTTTGGAATTGAGATTGATGAATCATCAGTAAGCTCTGATAAAATCTTTTGATCTATTTTATCCACTTTAAGCGTTTAAAACACCTAAAACATTACATATTTTTGGGATTAATAAAGCTATTATTGAAATTTTTATAAATTTTTTTGTTAGATCTTATCTTTTTTGTATAACATCTCAGCTAGGAGAACAGCACCTTTGGCAGATCCCATCTTCTTGTTGTGCGAGAATAACATGTACTTTAATCCATGATCAAACAACTCTTCTTTTTCTAATCTTCCAATTGTTGTCGTCATTCCATCACCTACATGTCTTTCAATTCTTGGCTGCGGTCTTGTTGGATCCTCATGTACTACATAGTAATCTTTTGGTGCGGATGGAAGATCCAAAACGCTAATTTCCTTATTGTATTGTTCATATGTTTCCTTTGCATTTTTAGGATCAACCTCTTTTTCAGTTTCAATAAATACAGATTCAGTATGACCATCAATTACCGGGACTCTTGTACAAGTACAACTAACACGTATATCAGCAGGTTCTATTTTACCATCTTTTAA
>JACAST010000085.1 GCA_013390765.1 Marine Group I thaumarchaeote
ATAATTTTTCTTTATCATCTCAACGCATTTATCATAAAGTAGCCCGATATCATCAGAGGTATTTTTTATTTCATCGAATTCTATCCCAAGCCAATCTAGTCCCACTTTTATGGCAGCCCAGTACTCTAACCTGGTATCCTCAGGATTAGTATCATCATATCTTAGAACTAATTTTCCGCCGTACATTTTGGCATACTCTTCGCTGATTATAGCCGCCTTTGCGTGACCAATGTGAGGATAGCCATTAGGAGCAGGTGTAAATCTAGTTACAACCTTTCCCTGTTCAGCCCCTTCCAAGGGCGGTAAGCCCACTCTTTGCTCTTTTACATTTTCTTTCACATCAAATATTTCAGGAAAATTATTCTGTATCTCAGTTTTTTGTTCTTCAATTGACATGCCATTAACTTGAGAAACAATTGAGGCAATTTCAGGAATAACCTCTTTAACATTGTTTTTAAGTTCAGGTATTGTTCCTAAAGATTTTGATAGGACAACTTTGTCTTTTGTCTTACCATTATGCTCAACTGCATTCTGTAAGGCTATTTTTCTGATCTCTTTCTTTAAATCATCAGCCAAGCTACAAACGCCTTTTAATTACAAAATCCAACAACGAAATTATTTCGTTTTTAGCTGTACCAGTATACGAGCTAAGTGATTTTTTAGCCCGTTGTGCATATTTCAATATCATGTTTCCTACTTCTTCCTCTACTCCTAATGAACGAATAACATTCACTGCCAAGCGAATTTGTTGTTTTGAAGCTTTAGAATTTCCAAAGATGCGCAGTATTATTTTCTTGTTCTTACCTTTTGCTTTCTTAATTGCGAGTATAATTGGAAGTGTTTTTTTACCTTCGCGTATGTCGTTTCCCACTGGTTTTTTTGTAATTTTACTGTCACCAATAATTCCAAGAAGATCATCCGTGATTTGGAATACGATTCCTAAATTCTTTCCAAACGATGACAGATTTTTCACATCCTTTTGTTTTCTCTTTGCACAAATTGCCCCCATGGCACATGAAACCTCAAAGAGCACTGCAGTTTTCTTTTCAATCATTTTGATGTATTCTTTTCCAGTTGGAATTCTCTTATTTTCAGCAAATTTAATGTCACCAACTTGCCCCTCACAAATCTCAACGCATGTTTTGGATAATTTTGATACTAGCTGTGTTGTATAATTGGAAGATAATTTTGATTTTGATGAGATAGTATGATATGCCTTTGAATACAAAACATCGCCCGCAAGAATTGCTAGTGGCATATCGAATTTTTTATGAGTAGTAGGTACTCCATGTCTCATCTCATCATTATCCATAATGTCATCATGTACCAATGTGAAATTATGAATCATCTCAACCGCACTAGCCGCAGCTATCGCATCAGATTGCCTTCCGCCAAGCATTTGGCAGCTCTTCAGAACCAAAAATGGTCTTAGACGCTTACCACCATGAAGGATTAGATGGGAGGCGGCATCATACAGCTGTTTTGGATTACCTTTTAGCTCTTTTTTTAGGAACTTGTTGACAAACCCTGCATTTTTTTTAATAGAATTTGAAACTTTCAACGTACTAATCTCCAATTGTTGTCAGGTATGTAATGTTTAATTGCATTTTCATATACAGGTTTCAAATCATCTGAAGCCCATTTTGTAATTAAAGAATTGAATTTTTCTAGCGTAGTCGAGTCGGAATCTGCAAGAAAATAAAGCGCAATTACCATCCATGGACAGTATACATCCCTATTCTGCTCAAGTTCATTTTTCAATTCATCTGGACTAATCCATTTGATTTCAGAAATTTCATCCTTTATCAGAGATGATTTGTCAAAGATGTCTATCGCCCCAATCAATGTGCCACAAATTTCATTTTCAGAACCAATGTCCTTGTAGGGAACGTGATATTCGAATTTGTTAACATAACTCACCTTACAGTCGATTCCAATCTCTTCAGGCATTCTACGCTCAGCAGATGACACATAGGTTTCAGACTCCCTTGGATGACTTGCAACAGTTCCGTCCCATTCATTTGGCCAAAGCATTTTACCTTCA
>JACAST010000025.1 GCA_013390765.1 Marine Group I thaumarchaeote
AACCAATCTGGAATTGAGTACATCGTAGGTCATAGGATTGCAAATGTATCAAATAGTGATGGTGTTATACTAAAAACATTTACAGAACTTGGCATTACTTAATTATTAATGTCTGATCTTAAAATTCAACATATTCTGACTTTAGCACAGTTATTATCTAAAGGGGCTAGACACAACTTTGTTCAGATTACTACATCATCCCTCGGAAAAAGTCTAAAAAAATCTCAGCAGGCTGCTTCAAAGCATATTTTAGAATTAGAAAACGGTGGATTTATTGATAGATTAATGACTGGACGAAAACTTTCTATTAAAATTACCCAGAAGGGATACTCTGAGCTTATTAAACTTCATTCAGTTTTGGGTTTTAGCTTGAACTTATCTCCTCCCCACATGGAGTTAACCGGTTCCGTGATTTCTGGACTTGGTGAGGGATCTTACTACATGTCATTGAAAGGCTACACTAAACAGTTCAAAGTGAAAATTGGCTACATTCCTTTTCCTGGTACGCTAAATATAAAATTAAATCAGTTACAGAATATTCAACAGTTAGATGATCTTGACAGTATAATTGTAGATCCATTTTCTGATGGGAAAAGAACATATGGTTGGGTAAAATGTTTTCATGCTACGCTGAATGATTCTATCAAATGTGAATTAATACGTCTTGAAAGAACACATCACGATAATTCAGTAATTGAATTGATATCAAAAAATAACTTACGTGAAACCGCTAGATTGGAAACCGGTTCTAAAGTTACAGTTAAAATCTGTCCTTAACTCATCGTAAGCTAAAGATCATGAATATCCTTCCCGTATTCTTTTTTGATATAGGAGCTTGATAGTTTAGGGGCTGGAGATTGTAATCTGACTATCTTGACATCAAGGTTGATCCGTTTACATCCGTCAGATATGAATTTCTCCTGATGAATTTGATCATACCCTAACGCAATTACATTAGGTTTTACCAGTTTCACTGTTTCAAAAATATCATCTTCATTACCAACAATGGCGACATCAACTATAGATAAGCTGTTTACTAGTTCACACCTTAATTCTTGATTATGTAACGGCTGTCTCTTTTTCATCTTTTTAGCTATTTTATCAGTAGCAATTACTACCACCAAAACATCACCCAAAGCTTTTGCTGCATTAAGTGTATGGATATGTCCTGGATGAATTATGTCAAAAACTCCTCCAGCTAATACAATTTTTTTAGATGATAATTTTTTCCAATCCAATGATAATCCCTCATTATTTCTTCACTTTTTAACGCATCGTTAAATTATATTTTTGGATCTATACCCTTTGCCATTCTTAACGCATCCACTAGGCCGTCTGCATAACCAATACTCAAAACCGCATTCTCATCCTTTCCCTGCTTTAGGAAATTTTCTGCGTCATTAATGTAGAGTTCTGCATTTTGAATGACCACTTGAAATTCTTTTGAGTCATTGTACAGCGACTTAATCTCTTCTAGTGTATCCCTAACCATTGGAACATATTTTTCAATCATCTGGATTGAAACACTCTTAATTATACTTGAATTATCTGATGATTTATCTAAACATTCTGTCAGCACGTTTATTGCATCTGATTCTGTAAAATGTAATTTTCCTGTAATGATTATGCTATGTGGCGGTTCGCCAAAATCAACTTTAAGCAGATTACTAAATTTTCCAGAGGTAATTTTTTGTGTTTCAAATCCAATTCTTGAGGCAACTATCGCAAACGTATCATTATTTACAACATTTCTTTTTTGTTCTTTTTCAACATCCATTAGGCTTGAGATGGCATCCTTTGGGTCAAGAAAATAATTTTCATCCTGATTATATTCTAATAATATTACAGAGTGAAGCCCTTGTATCAAATTTTTAAAAATAGATGTGTAGGGAGTTATTACAGACTTTTTTTCATTCATTATAGTTATAATTCTCCCAACTTTGTAGAATTGTAATCCAGCTTCTCCTATCATTGATGTTATAGCTGAAGCGGAATGAATTGTGTTTGTTTCAATCTTTTCTAATTTTGCTCTAGTTCTAAGTTCTATGTGTGTTGTAGCTATGTATGGATCTCCATATGATAATAGGACAACAGTAGAACTTTTGGATGCCTTGAGGATCTCTTGTCCATCTTCCACCAACCATCTTTTTGCAATTTTGAAACTTCCACTAACTATGTTTTTAATTTCTTCTTCTTGCTGCTTGTAAATTGGACTTGTAAATGATTCCAGATATACAAAATCTGCTTTCTGAATAATTTTTACAACTTCAATTGGAATTGACCGAGTACCAGATATACCCAATCCTACAAACCACAGCATTACTTTATTTTATCGTGCAGTCGTTTTAAATGCTGTATGGTTCTCTTCAGCACCTCTATTCCTCGTAGGTATTCATCAATTGAGATTTTTTCATCAATTGTATGTGCAGCATGAGGATCACCTGGACCATAAGTTACAACTGGAATGCTTAAACTGTTGCCTATAACATTCATGTCGCCTGTACCCGTTTTTCTAATCAACGTAGGTCTATTCTTCTCTATGTCTAAAATTCCCAGAGTGAGAGCCCTTACAAGGGGAGAATTGTGTTCTGCCTCAAAAGGTTCAGTTTCATCTATGATGGAATAAAATGCCTCTACTTGTTGCTTTTTAGAAATTTCCTGTACTGCTTTGGAAATTTTTTCTTCAACAGATTTGCAACTAATGCCAACTGGGATTCTAATATCCAATGTTGAATCACACTCTCTAGGTGTAACATTATGACTTAGGCCACCTTTTATTTCCGTTAAAGTGGCAGTCAACATCATGCCTTTCTTTTTGTTTTCCTGTCCAGATTCTAAAACATTCTTAATTTCATTAACAAATAATGATGATTCATGAATTGCATTTTTTGCCAGCCAAGGTGCACTAGCATGTGCACTATCCTCAACGTTAATTTTTAGATTGATAGCAATACGTCCTTTGTATCCAATGGTAATTTGATTTGTTCCACTGGGCTCACCAAAAATTGCATAGTCTACATCAGGTTTGTCCTTAGTCAAACTCTTAATTCCAGTAGCATTTCCTTCCTCATCTACCGCACCTACAAATATTACTGTACCAGTTTTTTCTTGTGCACTTGCGGCAGCAAACAACATTGCAATAAGTGGACCCTTCGCATCTGATGAACCCCTTCCAAAAAGATAATCGCCTTCTTTTCTCACCCTAATTCTTCCGGGTACCGTATCCATATGCCCACATAAAAGAATTTTAGGTGAACCAGAACCTTTTGTAGCAATAATATTTCCCACATCGTCTGTATGTATCTCTCTGAAACCTAAATCATCACATTTGTCAGCAAGAAAGTCAGCTAGGCTTTTTTCACGTAACGATGGCGTGTAAAGCTTCAACGCTTTCTCTAATGTCTTTACTGCGAATCTTGTTGTAACTGTGAAGTGTTGTTCCATTTTTACTTACTTGAATTTTTTAAATAGTCTAGCATCTGTGTCGGAATGTCAACGCCTGTTACTTTCACAACGTTTCGAAACTCGGTAGTATTATTAATCTCATGGACAACTAATCCCTTGTCGTTGCTTTCCATTAGATCAACACCTACAATTTCTCCTTGAACTGTATTTTTAGCTTTTATACAAATATCTTCTAGCTCATTTGTAACTTCGCATGCTTCAGCTGATCCACCCAAGTGCGTATTTGTTTTCCAATTGGTATTATCAGAAACTCTGTAAATTGCACCTGCAACATTGTCGCCTATCACTATGGCACGTATATCCCTTGGTGGTCTTTGTACAAACTCCTCTAAGAAGTACATTTGATACGCTGGATGCATTGATTCTCTTGATTCAATAACGCCTTCAGCTGAATCCCTGTCATTTAGTTTTGATACCATTCTACCCCAGCTACCAACAGTTGGTTTGATGATCTTCGGATATCCACTTTTTTCAAGTGATTGCATAGCAGCCTCCTTCGAAAATGCTATTGTAGCTTCAGGTGTAGGAATTCCCGCCTTCTGCAGCAACATATGTGTGAACAGTTTGTTTCCAGCAAGAAGTCCAGTGTTTAGACAGTTGATTACCCTGGCACCAAGACCCTCTAAAGTTGCTGTTGAGTGGATATTCCGATAATAGCTGACGCAACGCTGCAAAACAGTCTCAAATTCATGTGTATTTTTGTTCAAATCTACAAACAGTTGTTTACAATCAACCATCTCAATGTGGATATTATGCCTTTCTGCGGCTTTGATTAACAGTTTTTCTTCGAGACGGATTGTATCATAAAGAACTGTGATTTTATCGGTCACTGCCCCCAGTCCTCTCCAACAGTTTGGGCCGGTTTTAGCTCAAATCCATCAGAAGTCTTTGTCAGTTCGAAGCTCGCTCCACATTCAGCACAGGTTACAATCTCATCATTAACTGCATCTTCAGGAATGGTTATGTTTGCATCACATTCAGGGCAATTAGTCATTTCTATCCATCCTTCTTTTTTCATCATTAATTATCTTTCTTTCCATTTCATCTTCAAGTGGAATTTCAAGCAGATCACCCATTCTAAGATTTTTCAAACCTGCTGCAAGATTTTTTGCGTTATTAGTATTTTTTTCCAAACCTAAGATTGACATTAGATATGCTGCACCAGTCTTACCAGCTAATTCACCAAATACAATTCTTCGTCTGTTTCCTACGCTTCTTGGATGAATCGGTTCATATGCAGCGGTATTTTTCAAAACTGCGGCAAGATGTGTACCAGCTTTATGCTTGTAGGCTGAAGAGCCAACAATCGGTTTTGAATCGTAAGGTCTAATGTTTGTGTATTGTTCAATAAGCCTTGAAAGATCAACCAGCATGTCTAATCTGAAATCATTTTCTGATTTATATAAATAGGTAAGTGCAACAGCAGTCTCTGCAAGAGATGGTATTCCAGTCCTTTCTCCAATACCATCAATTGTCGTATGGATTTGATCAACGCCAGCATCACATGCTGCAAAAGCATTTGCTAGTGCAAAGCCAATATCATTATGAACATGTGCATCAAGCGGAGTCTTGATTTCAGAACGAACTCTCTTAACGAAATTATACATTCCTATAGGTCTTAAAATTCCCACGGTATCAGTAAGACTAATCCTATCCACACCCGCATCTTCTATTGCCTTACAGACATTGATCAGAAATTGCGGGTCTGCCCTACTTCCATCTTCAACAGTAAACCTAATTTTCAACCCATGTGATTTTGCATATTCTACAGTTTGCACTGCTCTGTCTAACGCTTCATTTCTTGAAATTCGAAGCTTATCTTTGAGATGAATGTCAGATATACCAAGATATGCAGCAACCCAAGATGCATCACACTTTAATGAAACATCAATATCCTCTTTTAGCGCCCTTCCATGTGCTACAATGTCTGCTCTTAATCCCTGCTTGATAATTGTCTTAGTTGCTTGAGCGTGATCACTAGAAATAATTGGAGATATTTCAATCTGATCAACCCCAAAGTAATCAAGCTCCCAAGCAATCTGAATTCTTTGTTTAACAGTAAATGAGACACCTGGATGCTGCTCACCCTCTCTTAGTGTAGAATCTAGTATTCTTATTTTCTTAGACTCCTTACCAATTGAGTTATATTCCTGTGCATAGTAATTCGGATCATTCATTGCTAGATTCGGTAAAGAAAATCATTAATATAAAGATAATCGTACTAGAATCGTCGTTTTAGATGCTAATTGATACTAAATTAGTTATTGTTAACAAAAATGCAACGATTATCGTTTATGATATAGTTTTAAGAATTATTACAGTGTTAGTGTCAGTTACACCAGTAATTTTTCGCAAGTCATCAATACACGCATTGATCTCTTGTATACTTGGTGCTTGGATGATTACACAAATGTCATACTGTCCAGTAATTTCATAGATTTTTTTTACTGCATTGAGTTTTGTGAGTTTTAAAGAAACCTTTGATGTATCAATAGATGAATCAGCTGATACCATAACAAGTGCCTCTGGTTGACCTCCTCCCTCTTCTACCGTAAATTTAGTAATCGTTCCGCTGTCAACCATATTTTTTACTCTATGTCTAATGGCTGATTCTGAAAGTTTCAGTTTTTTTCCAATTTCAACAAAAGATTCTCTGGAATCTTTACGTAAAAATTCCAAAATACTTTCATCAACTTTATCTTTATGCATTTTTTCTATTCTCCTCATTTGTGAGTAGCTCATCTAGTATTTGTAATGTCTTTACAATATCTTCCTCGGAAATAACCAGAGGAGGAAGAAATCTTAAGATGTTTCTACCAGAGTATAAGAGTAATAATCCCTTTTTGATTCCTTCCATTAAGATGTCTTTTACTTCAAATTTTAATTCGACGCCAATCATTAATCCCTTACCTCTAACTTCTCTAATGATTTTATGCTTAGATTTGAGATCTTCTAATCCATTGAAAAGTTTTTGTCCCATATTTTTTGCATTGTCAATTAAACCATCTTGTGTTAGTGCATGAAGTGTAGCAGTTCCTGCAGCGCATGCCAAAGGGTTTCCTCCAAATGTTGACGAATGTTCTCCTTTTTTCATCACAGATAGTATATCTGGTCTTACTAACGTAGCACCCATGGGAACTCCTCCAGCAATTCCCTTTGCAAGGCACATTATATCCGGAATTGTTTTCCAGTGCTCTGATGCCCACATGCTTCCAGTTCTACCCAATCCCGATTGAATTTCGTCAAATACAAGGAGGCTATCATTTTCATCACATAGCTTTCTAACATCTTGTAAAAACCCTTCAGGGGGAACATGAATTCCACTTTCTCCTTGAATAGGTTCTAAGATTACAAATGCCGTTTCCTTATCAACAACAGTTCGTAGTCCATCTATATCTCCATATGATGAAAATGATACCTTCTCAACAAGAGGTAGGAATGATTCTCTGTATTTTGGATTAAAAGTTAGAGATAAAGCTCCCATAGATTTTCCATGATAAGATCCTTTCATTGCAACCATTTTCTTTTTACCCGTAAACTTTCTTGCAAATTTTATAGCAGCCTCTATAGATTCAGACCCACTATTGTTTAGATGAACTTGGGAAAGTCCTGGTGGTGCAACAGCAATCAAAGATTGCAAAAACTCTTCCCTAGTCTTATTGTAGTAAGAGCTGTGAACGGTAATTACTTTGTCAATTTGAGATTTAATTGCATTTACAACACGCTCGTTTCTATGTCCAACCAGTGCAACACCGTATCCGCCCATACAATCAATGTAATCGTTGTTGTCAGTATCCCATACATGCGAACCTAGTCCTTTTTCTATGGTTACAGGAAACCTCTGGTAA
Source organism: Marine Group I thaumarchaeote (assembly GCA_013390765.1). Lineage (GTDB taxonomy): Archaea > Thermoproteota > Nitrososphaeria > Nitrososphaerales > Nitrosopumilaceae > Nitrosopelagicus. The sequence goes on from JACAST010000025.1 coordinate 7,314, forward strand.
AGATTTCCTAAATATTGATCTTCACTCATTTTTGATTACCGTGCAATGATTATGTGCAATTGCAGAAGATATGGGGTTTTCCCTTTGACCATTTGCAATTATTGCTTCCGTTACTCCCATCTCAAGCGCTTCAGTCGCAGCAAGTATCTTTTTTTCCATGCCAAATCCAATTTGTGGCAAAATTTCTTTTGCTTTTGCTAGCGTTAAAGTGTCAACTAATTTTTCATCTATTAACAATCCGTCAACATTTGTCAGAAATAAAACCTTGTCAGTCTTTACTTGTCCTGCAATATTAGCTGCTGCTCTATCGCCATCCACGTTGAGAAAGTCAGATTCCTCACTGATTGCTATTGGAGAAATGACTGGAGTGTAACCTTGTTCAAGAATAGATTTTATCAGAGATGCATTAATTTGCGTAATTTTACCAGTATATCCTCCATCAATTACTTGTTTTCGCCCTTTTTCATTCATAATTATGAGTTTTTTCTTTCTGTCAGCCTGAATTATTTTTCCATCAATTCCAGACAAACCCACCGCATTGATTCCGTTTTTTTGTAACATCTTTACAATTGTCTTGTTGATTCTTCCAGACATAACCATGGTGAAAATTTCTGCAGTTTCCAGGTCGGTATATCTGCTCTTTACACCGCCAGGGGAAACAACAAACCTTGGTTCCTTACCTAACTGTTTAGTTACTTTGGTAACCTCCTTTCCTCCACCATGAACTAGAATTACTTCCTCTTGCTCTATCACTTTTTTTATGTCTGCTACAACGGAGGGATGTAAATCATCAACTACACTCCCTCCAATTTTGATTGTAATCATTTGTTATACCGGTGTCAATGGGGAATACATAATTCCTTGCTTCTCATCAAAGCCTGACATTATGTTCATGTTTTGAACAGCAGATCCTGCTGCACCCTTCATCAAGTTGTCAGACGCAGAAAGTGCAATCAATCGGTTGTTATCCTCATCAAGATCGAATCCAATATCACAAAAGTTTGAACCAACTACAAACTTTGGGTCAGGGAACTTATACAAGCCATTTTTGTCACGTATTAGCCTGATGAATGGTTCCTCGCCAAATGCAGCGCGATAAATTTTCCAAATATCCTTTTCATCAACTTCTTTTTTCAAGAATGTGTGATTCGTACAAAGAATTCCTCGAACTATATCTACTGCATGTGGGCTCATTGAAACCTTGATTTTTTTCCCAGCAATTTCACTAAGCTCTTGCTCAATTTCGCCTGTATGACGGTGCTTTGAAGGTTTGTAAGGTCGAATGACGCCAGCTCTCATTGCATGTTGTGTACCAGAGGTACCGCCAGCACCAGCACCAGACGAACCAATTTTTGAATCAACAATTATGTGTTCCGTGTCAATAAGATCATTTTTGATCAGCGGATATAACGCAAGCGTAGATGTTACTGCCATACATCCAGGGCAAGAAACTAACTGTGAATTTTTGATTTTGTCCCTATGAAGTTCTGGAATACCAAATACTGATTTTGATAAGTAATCAGGATGTGGATGTTCCCAACCATACCATTTTGTATAGTCTTCAGGGTTGTGTAATCTGTAATCTGCACTAAGATCAATAATTTTCATTCCCCTATCATAAAATGCCTTTACAATGTCGGTTGCAGTTCCGTGTGGCACTGCCGTGAAAACCAAATCACATTTGTCTGACATTTTGTCATAATCAAGTTCTGAAAATTTTAGTTCGGTGAAACTCTTTAGGCTCGGGTGTATTCTATGCAGATATTCCCCAACATGTTTCGTTGACGTCACCATCGAAACTTCAACTTCAGGATGACTTAACAGTAGACGGACTACTTCGCCGCCGACATATCCAGACGCCCCTACTATTCCTACTTTCATTGTAACATCATTCGGATTTGGTATAATTTATTGTTATTAATCGGTTTACTTTCTAATCGAGTCTAGTGTGAACTCAATCATTTCTTTTGGGATGTTTCTGTTTGCAACTTTGATTAGACCCTTAAACTCTACAGTGTTATTCACTTCATGGACAACCAGTCCTTTTTCTTTATCTTCCATCAAGTCAACGCCAAGAATTCCTCCTCCAACGGCTTTTGAGGCTTTTGCACACAAGTCTTCTATCTCGTTTGTTATGTCACAAATTTCAGGCTCTGCACCTAGTGCAATGTTTGTCTTGAAATTGCCTAAAGATTTTCTATACATAGCAGCAACTGCCTTATCTCCAATTGTAATTACTCTAATGTCTCTTGGAGGTCTGTCTATCATCTCCTGAAGATAGAAAATTCTATCCAAAGGACCATCAGTAATTTCTCTTTGTTCAATGATCGCATCTGCAGTATCTTTGTCCTTGAGAGGTATTACGTTTCTTCCCCAGCTTCCAATAACTGGTTTTATTACCAACGGGTAACCAACCCTATCAAGATTTTCTCGTGCTGCATCCGCAGAGAAAGAAAAGTACGTCTTTGGTGTTGGGATGTTGTTCTTTTTTAACAGCATTGATGTTAACAGCTTGTTACCGCAAATGGTTGAAACATTAAACTTGTTGATTACCGGAATGCCTAAAAATTCTAGACATGCAGTAAAGTATAATCCCCTATAGTAACTAACACAGCGTTCTAAGACTACATTCCCAAAGTCAAAATCTTGTATTTGACTAGATGTGTTGATTTGAGTGATTTTAGCATCAATAAGAGAGGTATCATGCCCAAGTTCTGCTGCCTCTTTCTGAAGCATTTTTTCTTCCGTTCTTAGCCGGTCAAACACAATGCAAATTTTTGACAATTATTCTCCCCAGTCTTCGCCTACTGTTTCTGCTTCCTTGATTTCAACTGTAGGACCATCTTTCTTTGAAATTTCATAGTCGGCTCCGCAATCACTACAGGAAACAATCTCACCAACAGCAGCATCTTCAGGGATATTTAGATCTGCATCACATTCTGGGCATTTCATAATTTTTTTCACTTTTTCTTTTGTAATTTATTAGCTTCTGTTGACTGCATTCCCCACAATTCTACAAAGCCTTTGGCCAACTTTTGGTCAAACTTTGAGCCTTTTCCATAAGTTGCAATTTTATGACTATACAGTGAATACTTTGATTCGCGACCAACTACCCTAAGACTTCCCTTGAATAATTTTAGTTTGACAGTTCCCGATACTCGTTTCTGTGTCTGCTCTATGAACATGTCAAGATCATTTTTTAATGGATCTCCCCAAAGACCAGAGTACACCAACCAAGACCACTCATCATCTACTAACGACTTGAATTTTGTTTCATGTTTAGTATGCACCATCTTTTCCAAATCAGAGTGGGCTTCGATCAAACAGGCAGCAGCAGGGGTTTCATACACCTCGCGTGATTTTATCCCAATTACACGATCTTCAATATGATCAATGATACCAACCCCACAGGAGCCTGCCTTTTTGTTAATGTAATCAATCAATTTTATAGGGTTCATGGATTTTCCATTCACTGCTACAGGAATTCCTTTTTCAAACTTTATCGTTAGATATACTGGTTTGTTAGGAAGATTTTTTGTTTTAACCCAAATGAAGGCATCATCTGGAGGTTCGTTGTTAGGATTCTCTAAAACTCCACCCTCAATTGCACGGCCCCATAAGTTCTGATCAATGCTAAATTTTTTTGCTACATTTTCGATCTTAATTCCATGTTTCTTTGCAAATTTTAATTCCTCTGTCCTGTCTAAATTAAGATCCCTTATTGGTGCAATTATTGGTAGGTTGGAACCTGCATGGAAAGTTAAGTCAAACCTTACTTGATCATTGCCTTTGCCTGAACATCCATGTGCAAGCGAGGTAACTTTTTCTTTTTTTGCAATATGCAATACTTTTTGAGCAATTAATGGTCGAGCAAGCGCAGTAGCTAGGCAATATTTTTTTTGGTATAGCGCATTAGCTTTGATTGCTGGAAAAATGTAATCAGAAACAAATTCTTTCCTCGCATCTATGTTGTAATGTTTTTTTACTCCAAGTTTTTTTGCCTTTGCAGAAATTTTTTTGTAGTCATCTTCCTGCCCAACATCAACTGTAACTGTTACAACATCCATGTTGTATTTTTCTTGCAGGTACTTTACTACAACAGAAGTATCCAACCCGCCTGAAAATGCAAGTATTGCCTTTTGTTTCATAAGGCAAATGAGTTACATGTTTTGCATTTATTTCTTTGTTCTGAACATTTTGAATTATTTTGTAATAGCTGGAGCTAAAATCCGATCACTATTTATCCCCGAATTATAACGCTGTTTTATGAAAATTTCAATAGTAATTACACTTGGAATTGTAGCAGTCATAGCGATATCTGTAATTGCTATATTAGGTAGTAGCTTGGATCAGTCAAGTCAGAGCAAGATTAGAGTAGCATTTTTTCCTAGCATAAGTCATGCAGTGCCCATAGTTGGATTAGAAAATGGAATTTTTGAAAATGGAATTGGAGAACAGATTCAAATTGAAACTAAACTTTTTGATAGCGGACCACAAGTTATAGAATCTATCTTTGCTCGTTCTATTGATGTAGCTTATGTTGGACCTGGTCCAACTATCAACGGATTCTTAAAGTCTCACGGAAAAGATATTAGGATTTTAGCCGGAGCAGCCAGTGGCGGTGCAAGTTTTATTGTACAACCAGATTCTGGCTTGGAGTCAATTGAAAACTTTGATGGGAAACGCATTGCCTCACCACAAATTAGCAACAGTCAAGATGTGTCTCTTAGATATTATCTTGCATCAAATAATCTAAAACCAGTTGAAAAAGGTGGGACAGTGTTTGTTTTGAATATTTCAAACCCTGACATC
>JACAST010000031.1 GCA_013390765.1 Marine Group I thaumarchaeote
CTGCCTCCTCACTGTTAGCGTTTATTGCTATCGATTCTTCAGCCTTGGCTTCTGCATTTACTCGTGCGCGCAGTTTTGCTTTATATTTCAAGTTTCGTGGTTTGGTTCTTAATCGATATCCACAGCATGGACACCACAAGCCTTCCCATTTAATGAAAATTTCACAAATCTGACATCTTCGTTGACCCGAAGCATATCTTCCAGTACCTACAGGCTTTTGTGCCTTATACCTTGTGCAAATTCCTTTACATGTCATTTTTACTACATATAATATAGGAATAATACTTATTTAAGGATAGATCTCGAAAAATTTTCAATATTCTACTAAAAACATGTAATAATTTTATTAGTTTATATAATCTTATGAAGCAATTTCAAAAAAAATAATAAAAAGGTATATAAATAACATGATTTTTCGAAATTTCGCAAAAAATTTGTAATTAAAATTTACGTTTTAGCCAATTCTTGGGCTTTCATACTTTTGAAAACTCATTCACTTTCTTTTTTTGACATAGTAATCATTCCATCCGTCCCAAAGCTCCCACGATTCTCCAATAAAACCACAATCAGAACAGATGTAGCTGACCGTCCAGAAAGTTGGAGCCTTATGATGTGCCCAATACATTATGTTTTGACATTTTGGGCATGGTTTGTGTGGTGGATGTATGTTTGTAATGTGATTCACATATTCATCATGATCTTCAAATGGTTTTTTACAAGCTGGGCATTTTTCTTTCTTACTCAACAACCCATAAGAAAACAGAAAGATCAGGAACTACAAAAATCATTCCAAGATCATACTAACTGATTAAATTTTAGATGGTAGGAATTTAACCGCTGGTTAGCCTTAGAATTGCCTGGGCAATATCGCCTTTGGTCTCAGCCAAGGCATCTTTGGCCTTCTCTTCATCACAATTTGCCTGTTGACAGACTAGCATTATATCATCTTCTGAAAATATAGGCACCTCAAGTTCTTTTTCCTCAAAGCTCTCTGCAATTACTTGAAAGATTGAATTTTCTTTTGACTTCATTTCGGTAACAGATGGCTTTGGAATGATGATCTCTTTTTTATCTGTCTTAATGATGACCTCCTGTACGTTTGGGATCTCTTCCATGTCAAGGCCCATCTTATCCATCATTCTTCGCATTTGGCGGTTACCTCCACGCATCATGTTCATCTATACCTCTGGCTGACTTTTTAAACTATCTCTGACTTTTACTGCTACACCAACCGTTTGTTCCTTCATCATCTCCGAAGATAAGACAGCCTTTCCCACTGCAATAACCTTGTTCTTGTATAGAACTGGAACATCACTTTGGATCCTGATATTTTTACCACACCAAACAACATGTCCACAAAAGACTGATCTTCCATCTTCTACAAACGGTTTTGAATCTTTGTCAATCTCAAGACAGTTTTCTTTGAATTTTTTACTCTTCATAAGAATCTGAGCAAAATGTGGTGTTATTGCCAGACCACCATCAATTCGCAATGTGCAAAGAAGCTTCTGGTTATGATATACCTCACGAATTCGCCCAGTCCTCTTTGAAAAGAAAAACTCTATCTGTTTAGGCAAATGTCTAGACACGCCTACGCCAAATAGGGCATCAATAGTATGTTTTAGTTTTAAAATAGGATCCATTCAAATGATATGCCTAGATATCTAAATATTAGTTTAAATTCTGTATAGAAGTGAAATAATCTATATAGAACAAAAATATGACTATAGTATTGACATCTGGTGATGAAACTAGGAAGATCCAATTTACGGGCAAATCTACTTACATAATTTCTCTACCCAAACAATGGATTACTGAACTAGGTCTAAAACAGGGAGATCGGGTTTCAGTCGATCGAAAAGGAGTTTCCAGTTTGCAGATTATGCCATACAATACTAGAAGAAAAGACCAATCTGAAACAGCCACGATAGAAATTGAACCAAAAGAAGAAACATCATCTATAGTAAGAAAACTAATTTCACTGTACTTTCTTCACTTTAAGACGATCAGCATCAAGCCTAGAATAGGACGAATTACACCATCACAAAGAATTGGAATTCGAAATGGTGTTAAGAAAATTTTAATGGGTTCAGAAATAACTGCCGATTCATCAGACGGCATAACCATTCAAATTCTAATTAATTTGGTTGAGCTCTCAGTTGATGCTGCTTTCAAAAGAATGATGTCACTTGCAAAATCAATGCTAGACGATGCATTACTTGCAATAAAAGAAGGAAATGGAGAACTTGCAAAAGAAGTTATCAACAGTGACGATGATGTGGATAGATTTGGATTTTACATAACTAGACAACTTGCAATTGCGATTGAGAATGAACATATGTTAAATGAAATGGGATTTGATAATGCTCGTGATTGTCTTGGTTACAGAGTTGTTGTCAAAAACGTTGAAAGATTAGGAGATCACGCAGTAGGATTATCACAAGATGTTTTAGATTATAAAATGCCCATCCAAGGCAAGAATTTTGATAGAATACAGGAAATGAGCAATTTTGCAATTTCAGTAATGGATGAAGCATGCCTGGCCTTGTTCAAAAAAGACTACGAACAGGCAGAAAAATCAATAGAAAGTGCAAATGATATACAAAAATATGAAAAAAGGATCTCAGACAATCTAAAAACAAACAAGAATGAAGAGGAGGTTTTTAGAATTAGAAGGATAGTTGAAAATGTAAAAAGAGTTGCAGAATATGCGAGCGATATTGGTGAGATTGTTTTAAATATGAATATAGAAAAAATTCTCAAAAAACCAAAGATGTAGAGTTTTTGTTATGAATTCAGCTGTTTTAATTACATATAACCAAGATGATATGATTGATGAGGCAGTCGCCCTTTGTGAGTCGGCTGGCTATAAAGTAAAACATGTCATAAAACAAAACTTCCTGCAGAAACGAAAATACGGCTTGAGTGGTGGTAAAATTGAAGATCTTAAAGAAATCATATCTAAGGTAAAACCAGATGTAGTAGTTTTTGATGAGATATTAAAGCCAAGCCAGAACTATAATCTGGCTTCCGAGCTTAAAATGGAAATATTGGATAGAGAAGCTTTGATTTTACAAATATTTGAGAAAAGATCTTCCAGTACTGAATCCAAGCTTCAAGTTAAACTGGCGCAGGCACGCTATGATATGTCGAGAGCTAAAGAAAAAGTAAGACTTTCAAAAAAAGGTGAACAGCCAGGATTTATGGGTCTTGGAACGTTTGAAGTTGATGTATACTATAACGAAATCAAAAAAAGAATGATTAACATCAAATCAAAGCTGGTAAAGTCAGGAAAACAACGCAAACTTCATAGACAAGCAAGAAAACGGCTTGGTTTCAAGACAATTTCACTTGCAGGATATACTTCAGCAGGTAAAACTACATTGTTTAATGCACTAACAGGAGAACAACGTGAAGAAAATGATGAGCTGTTCACTACTCTTTCAACTACTGTCCGGAGAGTAATGATAAATCAAGAAGTTGCATTGATTTCAGATACTATAGGGTTTATCAGTAAGCTTCCGGCATACATGATTGAAGCTTTCAAATCAACGTTAGAAGAACTGTTGTATGCGGATGTTGTGATAGTTGTTATTGATGCGAGTGATAATCTATATGAATTACAAAAAAAATTCAAAAGTTGCCATACAACCCTAAATGAAATTGGTGTAGAATCAAATAAGTTGGTTTTCGCTTTAAATAAATCAGAATTGTTAGATGACGATAGAATTTTAGACATAGTAGATTGGCTAGAATTGAAGGAAAATAAAAAATGGATTGATATTTCTGCAGTTACAGGAAAAAATGTGGACAAACTTAAAAAAACAATTGATAATATTTTTCAAAATTACATATCAGAGAATAGTGATAAAGTTGGAGTAAACACGTATGGAAATTGAAGTTCTAAGGATTGGTCAACGGGTTGTTAGAGATGATAGAGTTACTACTCATGTGGCTTTAGTTGCAAGATCATTTGGCGCACAAAAAATCTATATGAATGAGGTAAATCCTGAGATAAAGTATACTATTTCTAGCATTAACAAAACCTGGGGTGGTAATTTTAAAATTGAAATTATTTCAGAATGGAAAAAAATCATTAAGGAAAAAAAAAATGCTGCGGTAAAAATTGTTCACCTTACAATGTATGGTCAGAATATTAATAATGTTGAAACGAAAATACGAAATGAAGACAAAATTTTGATTGTTGTTGGAGCTGAGAAAGTTCCAAGAGAGATCTACGAATTGGCAGATTATAATGTGGCAGTGGGTAACCAGCCACATTCAGAAGTAAGTGCCTTGGGCGTACTATTAGACCGTATTCAACAGGGAAAACAGCTTGAATTCAAGTTTGAGAATCCGGAGAGGGTGATAATTCCACAAGAACAAGGCAAAGATGTTAGGGTGAATAAAACAACTGATTAATAACGGAAAATGAGGATTATCGCTGTTGATTGACAAATACGAAGATCCGTTTGTGAAAATTTCGTATATGCTTGGTGGTGATGAATACCTCAAGGTTGCAAGATCACTCTTAAAATCACAGGATGCGACAGATGAAGAGATTGCAAGTTCAACTGGTTTAAGAATAAATATGGTTCGAAAAGTACTCTATGATCTTTTTGGCAAAGCTCTCATTACTGGAGTTAGAGTGAAAGATGAGAGAAAAGGTTGGTTTGTCTACCGTTGGCGTTCTAGAAGAGATGAGGTTGAAATCTTTATCGAGAAGCAGAAAAAAAGGATTAGTGAGAGACTTCAACAGAGATTAGAGTATGAAAACTCATCACAGTTTTATCATTGTGGAAACGTTGATTGCGCAAGAGTAACATTTGAAGATGCTCTTGAAGAATTTTTTAAATGCCCATCATGTGGTGGGGTTTTAAATATCAAGAAAAATGAGAAGTCTCAAAAGGCATTTGCTAAACAAATTGATAAGATAAGAAAAGAAATGCAAAGTTAATTCTCATAGTGTAGTACAACTTCATTTTTCATTTTTGAAACACTTTTTAATTTTAGCCTTATTGATTTCGCAATAGTTGAAAATCCATCGCCGTCTACTAATGTTGTGGAAGTCATACCTCCTACAAGATAAGGTGTGATTGTGATTATGGCTTCATCTACTAGGTTTTCTTTCACAAATGCCCAGTTTGCTGTCCCACCTCCCTCAACTAGAATATTTTTTATGCCTTTTTTCTTGAGAATTCCAAGTAACTTTTTTATGCTTACTGTATCATTTCCACAAACTATAACCTGAACAGGAAATTTTTCTAGTTTCTGCAAGTTTTTTTTCTGTGCTTTTTTTGATACCACAATAATTGTGGGAATTTTTGAACATGTTTTTAAAATTCTTGAACTCGAACTGATTGTAGCATTTGAATCAAGAATTATACGTATTGGATTTTTTTTCTTAATATTATGCACAGATAAAAGTGGATCATCAAATTTAACAGTATTTTTTCCAATAAGAATTGCATCAACTTTACTTCTAAGTTTATGAACCCTAATTTTGTCTTTTTTTGAAGAAAGTTTTGAATCACCACTTCGTGTTGCTAACTTTCCATCTAAAGTGATCGCAGCGCTGAATATTACACGTGGCCTAAAGCTTTCCATGAACTATCTTACCTCCAATCATTACAGCCTTGATCGAGTTTTCATTTGCTCTATGGACAATAGATGCATGTGGGTTTTGCAAGGGATCAATATCCAAGCTGTTCTTTTTAATAAAAACAGCATCTGCCAAGTATCCTTCTTTGATACATCCAATTTTTTTGTCTAGTAATTTACCAGCATTAACGGTTACCATCTTCAGAATTTTTTTTGGATCAACACGTTTTTTGTGAATGCCCATAGTTACTTTCCATAAAAAGTCCATTTCTCTAAACAAGTCAGGTGAATTAATCATCAAGTTATCAGTTCCAATTGCTACATTACAATTCATTTTCATCATTTGTTCTATATCTGGAATTCCTTCCGCTAAAGATGCGTTTGCACGAGGACAAACAACTATGCCCCTTATTTTTTTAGATACCAGTTTCAGATCACTTTTTGAGGCGTATGTCATATGCACAAGAAAATTTGGTTTTAACAACAGACAACGTTCTGGTTCTGTTTTTTTGGTCATTCGCTTTGATTTCAAATAACTTTGCTTTGTTTCTGCGCAGTGAATTGCACGAATTTCTTTTATTTTAGATAGCTGCTTAAGCGCAGAATCGCTATTTTCGTTTGAACCACTAATTCCCAACCCATCACAATTTTTTAACAATGGTTCTAATTGGTTTAGGTATGATTTTGGGATTGGCGTGTTATTTTTGATCTGATTTTTCGACTGATAAAATTCTATTCTACCCAAAATCACCACACGAATTGGAATATCAAACAATGCTTTCTTAATAAGTAGAATACCATCCAAACCACTTTCCCTAAAATCAACAAATGTTGTAATTCCTTTTTTTAGCATAGATTTTGCCGTCTTTCTCATAAAAAGAATCAATTTTTTTGGCTCTGTTTCTCTTAGTATTTTTTGTTTAACTCCAAACATGGGATGAATTTTTGAATCAACGTCCTTGTTTAATGCAATATCTTTTGCAACCGAATCACCGATATGAGTATGAGAGTTAATCAATCCAGGGATAAGCAACAAGCCATTACAGTTTACAACTTTATTTTTACTTGGTTTAATTTTTGAAGAAATTTTTTGAATTGTGTTGCCAGTAACCTCTACACTTGTCTTTTCGATAAATTTTAAATCATTTCCATAAAGTACACTGATATTTTTTAATATCATACAATCTCATAAATTTCTGGTTTTTCTTTTCCTGAATCACGAATCTCTCTAATTGTGTCAAGTGATCTTGTTGCGAATTTTGCTGCGCTTCTAGCAGTTTTTCCTGTTCCTATTCCACAATTTAGATCTATCCCAAATTCGTTTTTAATTATCTCAATAAATTCTTCTGCACTTTGCTTATAGTTCAAGTTTGCAACAACCATGAAATTATCACCTCCCATGAAAAATGAGAGCGATTTCTTAGCTAAGAAATACTCCGACATACTTGCGTATAGCTTGAACATTAATGAAGAAATTTCATATGGTGATATTGTTTTTCTTCTAGAAGTTAGATTATCAACATCAAAATGCATAATTGTGACTTTTGACTCTAGTTTTCCGTCTATGAATCCAAAAATATTATGCTCTTCATTTAGCTTTATCTCAGATTTTTTTCCATCATATGCACTAAGATTTGCCTCAAATGGTGAATCCCCATAACCTATTGACATTGATAATTTCAAATCAAAAGATGATTCAAGTTTCTTTTGGATTTCTATATGATCTTCAAGCGTAATCCCATTTGTAATTACAAAAAATTCATCTGATCTGTTTGAAAAAGCCAGTCCATTTTTGTAAGAAAATAATTTCTGTATCTGGAGGTATAGCGATGCTTGAAGCATCTGTATTTCATGTTCCCGATCACTTCCTAATGTAAGAGTCCAAGGCCCATATCCTGCAATCTTGATAATTGTAATCTGAATCATATTACTTTATTTTCTTCAATTCTTTTGCTGTCTTGAAAATAGCGTCAACTGCCCTTTCTGATACTGGTCGAATTCTTGCAAATGCCTGCCTTTCAGACATTCCTGGACCTGAAATTCCTAATGAAATTGGTTTTTGATATTTAATTGATAACTTGGAAATTCTTGCTGCAATAACATTTGCAATTAATTCATCATGTTTTGTTTGTCCTTTGATAATGGCACCTAATGTAACAATACCATCAATGTCTTTTTTTTGTAGCAAAGTATCAATCACTAATGGCATATCAAAAACGCCAAGAACTTTACACTCGTATTTTACGTTTAGTTTCAATTCTCTAGCCTTTTCAAGTGCAACTTTATGCATTCTAGACGTCACTTTATTGTTAAATTCCGAAACCACTATTGCAATATTCAAAATTAACGCACCCTTGAAAATTCATAGAGTTCTTTGCCATAAAGAAAAGGAATGGCATTCTCTTTTGCGTACTTTTTTGCTTTTTCAACTGACAGTGCGGCATAAGTTTCCGCATCCATCATCTCACAGATGGCAGAAACGGGATGTAACTTTGCTAACTTTGTTAGGTAAATTGACATCTCCGTATGACCCTTTCTGGAAGAAAGAAGACCGTCTGATGCAAGCAGTAATGGCACATGACCTGGTGTCTTAAACGAAGAAACAAACTGTTTTTTTGGATTATCTGAATTGCATAGGTTTGCCATTTCTTTAATGGTTAAAGCTCTATCACTGTCAGTAATTCCAGTGTATGTACGCTTGTGGTTTACAGATATTGAAAAAGTTGGATGATCTCCATATGGTGCTGTTCCCATCACCATATTTTTTGAGTCTGAATCAAGATCGTTGGAATTTGCAAGTATGTTATGCATGTATTTTAGTTCTAATTTTTTTGCTAAACCATTTGAAATTGCAAGGCAAAGCAAACCGCCTGCATGTTGTCTCATTCTTGCAACATGTTCAGGAGTGATGAATTCTGCAGCAACCATCAAATCAACTTCGCTTTCTCGTCCGTCCGAATCATAAACCATGACAAACTCGCCTTGTTTTAGAGAAGCAATTGCCGTATCGAATGTCATTACTAAAAATTGCTTTTGCTGATACTATAAAACTTACTAATAATGTGGTAATTACTAATTTTGTGGTAATAGATTAGCCTTATTTTTTAATGTATTTTCCGAGAATGTCGGTTTCAATGTTGAGTTTATCGCCAACCTTTTTTGATTTGAAATTAGTAACCTTGATTGTTTGTGGTATGAGACAAACAGATGTAATATCTTTTTTTGCGTCAACTACCGTCAAACTAATTCCATCAAGTGCAATTGAACCTTTTTTGACAACATACTTTGTTAGTTTTTTTGGAATCTTAAACCAAAACTTTACTTCCTTTGGTTTTTTTTCAATCTTTGTTATTGTTGCTACTCCATCAATATGTCCCAAAACAAAATGTCCTTCTAATCTGTCACCAACTTTTAAGCTACGTTCAATGTTAACAGTACTTCCTACCTTTACATTTCCTAAATCAGTCTTCTTTATTGTTTCATCAATCATTTCGAAGATACATTTGTTCTTTGAAATTTTCGTGGCGCTGAGGCAAACTCCGTTTATAGCAACGCTTTGACCAATCTTCAAACCTCTTGCATACTTACCAAGATCAACAATCATTTGTATTGCACTTCTGTTCTTTGGTTTTGGATTAAGTTTTGTAACTTTTCCAGTTCCAATAATGATGCCTGTAAACATGATTTTATTGATTTAATGGGATCATTATAAATCAAATTTCTAAAAGTGTCTTTGCCAGCTTATAATGAACTTCATCTATCATTTTTCCTTCAACAACGGTAGCACCTTTCCCTTTCTTTGTTGATTTTTCATAAACACCACAAACTTTTTTGGCCCACGCAATTTCCGGTTTACTAGGATGGAAAATTTTATGAACCGTTTGGATTTGATCTGGATGAATAACACTTTTTCCAGCATAGCCTAAACTTCTGCCAACTTGGCAATCCTTAACAAATCCGCTCTTATCCTTCAAGTCCTGCCATATACCATCAATGGCAGCAACACCTGCAGCAGTGGCCGCTACAGGAACCTTGTATCTGGAATATTTTGCTCCGCGTGGATTTCCCTTGGTGTATTCTATTCCCATGTCGTTTAACAAATCAAATATGCCAAATACCAAAGCGTCAATACGTTTGCTTGATGAAGCTATCTCATAACAATTCACGACACCAAGTGCAGATTCTATTGAAGGCATCAAACGAATTACCTTAATCCTTCGCTTTTTCTCTAAAGATGAGATTGTTTTTTCAATTTTCTTGAGTTCCTTTGCAGAATTTACCTTTGGAATTACAATTCCATCAATTCCTTTTTGTACAATCTCTTTAAGATCTGCTTCAACCATGCCTGATTCTGGTGAGTTTGTTCTAACAAAAACATCTGGAGAATACTTTTTTCTTTGTTTGAGTGTGTTTTTTATCAAGACTCTTGCTTTTGAAGTAATTTTT
>JACAST010000081.1 GCA_013390765.1 Marine Group I thaumarchaeote
AAAGAAGTATGTTTGAAGATAGATTATAATTTTTCATATACAAAAAAAACTGAAACCTTTTCCAATTTGGGTGCATAACGTGCAAAGGTTTTGTCTTTTTTCATTACATCTTCTAGCAGATATGTAACATATCCTGAAAAACTGTTGACACCTTTCAATGTCAACTCGCCTTTATTCTTTTGATATGTCTGGTTAAATTTATCGTAAACTGCTTCTGATAATGTTAATGATTTAAATCCTGGTTTTGGCATTACGTACCCTTACCGTACATTAAAGTACTCAACTATATAATGTTTTTTGTTAGTATTTTTTTTACCATTGAGAATTATCATTTATACCAGATAAATGCAGTTTACCACCATGACAAGAGGATATCAAACTGAGGAGATAAAAGAAAAACTAGTAGATTTACTTAGCAATTCTAAGACAGGACTTTCTGGACTTGAAATTTCTGAAAGATTGGGCGTTAATCGTATCACTGCAACAAAATATCTTAATGTGTTTGCCGCTGAAGGTCTGATTAAACAAAAAAACATTGGTAACGTTAATCTGTGGTTTATCGAGGAAGGCACAGAGAAATTTCGTTTTCCCGAAGATTTTTTTAAAGTTAAAACTAAATACTTTGAATATCTGACCGCACGAAAAGAAAAACTGGCATATAATCTGGTTAGAAACTGTTTTCATTCTACAACACAGCCAGTGAAGATCATAACAGAGATAATCGTTCCTGCAATCCAGTCAATATATGCTGTTTTTGATCAAGGCAAGATTGGAAAATCTGAACTTAATTTTCTTGAAAAAATTATTTCAAACTCAATACAAATCGTTAATCTTGAAAATTTTGAGATCCACCCAAAAAAGAGTGTAATTGTCATATCAGCTGACCATCAAAATGTCCTCTTTTCAGAGGCTGCGTCCGCTTCTTTCCATGCAGATGGTTGGCAGGTTTATTCCCTAGGTGACATGTCTTCCTCTATTGATGTTTTATTTGATCTTGATTTACAGAAGTTTCTAACGAAAGTTTGGAAGTCAGGGATGGGAATAATGGTAATAGTAGTATTTTCGTCAACAGAAGAGAGCATGAAATTCTTTGCAGAATCTGTAAATTCTATAAAATTAAAATCCAGAAAGAGCCTATATCTTGCCGTTTGCGGCGATATGAAAAAAAATACTGAAATTGAGGCTGATTTGATAGACAAAGACCTTGAAGCTATATTACAATGGTCCCAAACAACCTTTGAGAGTTCTGTTTCATAATTTTAAGAAATGGGCCCGGTGAGATTCGAACTCACGACCTTTCGATTATCAGTCGAACGCTCCAGCCAAGCTGAGCTACGAGCCCTGAAAAATTTTCTCAGATTACGTGTTTTAAGTTTGCTGTCCCTTCCATTTGATTGAGCATCCAATGGATGGTTCAAAATCCTTTTCTATTTTTTCTCCTGCAAGAAATTTTTCAATGTTCTTCTGCATAGTATTTTCAGTAGCGGTATCATCTGGATTCATGGCATTATCAATCCTACCATGAAAAATTAATTTTCTGTTTTGATCAAAAAGGAATGGATCAGGAGTACAAACTGCACCATACTTTTTTGCTATATCTTGTTTCTCGTCTACAAGATAATCAAATTTTATACCTTTTTCATTGGCAATTTTTTTCATATTTTCAAAACTGTCATCAGGATATTCGGTAGAATCATTACTATTGATGCCAACTAATGCAATGTTTTCTTTGAATTTTTCATGAATTTGTTTTATAGCATCAATTTTTGCCTTTACATATGGGCAGTGATTACAAATGAAAATTATTAACAATCCTTTGCTTTCTGAATAGCTGTCAAGAGAGTGCATTTTATCATCAATTCCCATAAGCAAAAAATCATGTGCAGCATCTCCAGTTTTTAGTGAGATTTTGGATTCTAATAGAACCATTAAAAAAATTCTGCTGAATCAAATAAAATCCTTGCCAATTAAAGACAACAATTAAAATCTATACGGCAATGATTCAAGAGGAGGGCTGATAGTTCAGACTGGTAGAATACTCGCCTTGCACGCGAGTGGTCAGGGGTTCAAATCCCCTTCAGTCCACTTTAAAAAACATCTTAAAACTCTAAAATAGATTCTCGATCACTCACGAACTTGAAGATTTTAGATCAACTTAAATAGGAAATATGGAGCGATAGTAAATATGGGAGTAGCTGACATGTGGCCTGTGTACATTCCTCTTATTGTTGGATTAGCTCCAGGTTTAATTTACTGGTTAATGATTACTGCTAGAAGAACTGGTCGTTAGGCAAAACACATTTCTTATAATTTTGGTATTATTTTCAGTTTTTTTTGTATATGAAAAATTATAATCTATCTTCAAACATACTTCTTT
>JACAST010000054.1 GCA_013390765.1 Marine Group I thaumarchaeote
CAATTGCGGGACCCAGTGCCACCTGGTACGTCTTGATCTTTCCGTCCCCAATCAAGCCATCAAGCGTTTGAAATATTGTATCATCGTGAATGTGTCTCAGTTTTGGATTATGCAAGCCATAAACGTCAATATAGTCAGTCTGTAATCTAGCAAGACTGTTTTTTAGCGCACGGTTTGTGAATTCCGGATCAAACCTTTGTGGCAGCTCTTTGTGGCCAATCTGATCAACATTTTCAAAATCATAACTGTATTTTGTTGAAATGACAACCTCATTGCGCATTCCTGAAAAAACTTCTCCTATCAGTTTCTCGCTCTTTCCTTTTCCATACATGTCAGCAGTTTCAAAAAAGTTGATTCCTAGATCATAGGCTTTCTTGAGCATTCTTTTTGCTTCGTCTTCCTGGATCTCTTTTCCCCACCAGTTCAGCGCTATAGTCCACGCGCCAAATCCTATCTCAGAAACTTTGATTCCACTTTTTCCCAGTTTTTTGTACTTCAATTTACAATCTCCTTGAACTCTTTCACTTTTGATTCTATTTCTTCGTCACTCAACACTGATTTTGCATCTCGATCCTTTTCATTTAATTCTATCCAAGATTTGCATCCGTGATATTCAGACTTTATTGGAATTTCAAACTCCGGAACTTTGTATGTTCTCAAAAACAGTGCCTTCATTGATTTTTCTGGAAGCCACTCAATCCTTTCCTTGACGTAAGAGTCACTCAGGATATGAAATGGTGATAGGGCGTTTATTTTGTCTTCAGAGTCAATGTCCTTTTGATATAATACATGTGCAAAAGAAGTAATATTGTTAAACCCGTCTTTTGGTTTGCTTGCTAGAGCATCTTCCAAGTGTTTATAGAACTGTGGCTTGAGATGCTTCTTTTCTTGGTGCTCAAAGGTTGGGAATAAAAAAAACCTTTCACTTTCAACTACAAAGCCGGATGAATCCTCTAGAATTCCTCCCTTTCTCAAAAGTACGGTCTGGTCTCCATTTTCCAGGGCGTTAACAACCGTTGCCCATTCCTTTAGTGCGTTCATCATCCCAAGCTTGTAATTAAAGGAACAATGTCCTTTTTTACGCAGACAATCATTGGCGTATCCACTGCAATATAGGCGGAAACTTTGATTTGCCTCAAATCCATGATTAGATTTTGAAAATCGTGTAAGTTATCGCATTCAAACGCTAGCATGAAATCCTGATCACCTATTCCAAACGAATACGTTGTGTTTAGTGTAACTTGAGGGTATTTCTCACTTACATTGATATGCTGGTCCATCATTTTCTGTCTTTGCTCTTGTGGTAAGAGATACCACTCTCTTGTCTTGGTAAATGGGTATACTATCACAAATTTTTTTGGTTCATTACCTACCACAAATGATGAGGGCGTTCCTTTTCTGGCATACGTGGAAGGTCTTGTGCAGGAAAGATAAGCATGTGATGATGTAATGTATTTTCCAAATACTGTCAAGTAAAGCTTTGAAATCACATTTTGAATTTCATCTACTGACTCGGCTGCAAACCAAAACAAAAAGTCTGCATCATCCCGTAAACCGAGAGTTGAGTAGGATCTAAATTTTATACCAGAATTAATAATTACGTTTTCAACTTCTTTGGCAGACTCTTCCTTGGCTAAATCCGCCATCCATCTCCATTTTGAATCAAGCTTAAAAAATGAAAAATTAAAAAAATACTGTTCGTTATCGCTTGATTCCAATGTTTAGTCAGATTTCTTTTCTAATACCCAGTCATAACCTTTTTCTTCAAGTTCACCTGCAAGAGATGAATCTCCAGTCTTCAGGATTTTTCCTTCAGCAAAAACATGAACAAAGTCAAGTTTGTCCAAGTAATTCAAAATCCTCGCATAATGGGTAATCAGTATAGTTGTTGTGTTTTTACTAAATGTTTTACTGATAGCTTTTGCCACTGCCTGGACAGAATCTATGTCCAAGCCAGAATCAGGCTCGTCCAATATCGAAACTGTTGGCTGTAACACAGTCATCTGTAATACCTCAGATCTCTTTTTTTCACCACCTGAAAACCCTTCATTCAAATATCTTGACAGGAACTCGTCTGCTAATCCAACGTCGTTGATATTTTGCTTGAGATATTTTTGAAATTCCCTTACAGTTATGAAGACCTCACGGTCGTTGTCCTTAAGCGCCTTGCTCAATGCATTATATGAGGTTCTAAGAAAATGAGAAAAACCCACACCTGAGACTTCAGTTGGGTATTGAAAGCCCAGAAACAGTCCTTTTTTTGCTCTTTCATCAGTTTTTAACTTCAAAATACTCTCTCCATCTAACAAAATGTCACCCTTCGTTACTTGAAATTTCGGGTGCCCAAGCATTGTATAGGCTAGAGTGCTTTTTCCTGAGCCATTAGGACCCATTATGGCGTGAACTTCTCCAGGTTCTGTTTTCAGATTAACTCCTTTTAGAATTTCCTTGCCTTCCCTTGAAACATGAAGGTCTTTAATTTCCAGAGTTGCCATGGTAATTAAAATTTGATTCTCTATATAACCGAGGCGGATTTTAGCTAATCCTAATCTATACAATCGATTCTGTTTGAAATAAAAAAAAAAGAAAAAAGATTATTTTTTAGCCAATGACGGTCTAAGAGCTATCTTCAATTTGAAACTTGTAAGAATTTCCTTACACCTGTTTCTAATGGTAACTTCAGTTACACCTGAGACACTAGATACATCTCTTTGAAGAATACTTTGCCCAAGAAGAATTGATGCTATGTACAAATATGCTGCAGCAATTCCATTGGGTGCCTTTCCATCAGTTAGACTACGGTCTTTTGTTTTCTCTGCAATTTCTAGAGATAGTCTTTCTACTCTTGTATCGGTGTCTGTCATGTTTGCAATTTTTGAAATGTACTTATCCATGGTTATAATGGATGTTGAGACAGTTCCAAGTTCCATTACTAACATTCTGTAGTATTTTGAAGCTAGTTTTGTTTTTGATTTTACGTCTCTTTCATGACAAACTTCTCGGATAATCTCATCAAAGGAGCGGATTACGTCACATTGTTTGCATGCCATGTAAACTACTGCTGCAGAAATACTAACTACCGTTTTTCCTTTGACTTGGATGTTTTTTGCATCAAGACCTCGGTAGATGATTGAGGCGGTTTCTAAAACATTTTTAGGAAGTGAGCATTTCTGACAAATTTCTGAAACACTTCCCAAAATACTTGCCAGTCTTCTGTCTCGTGACGAAGCTACTCTTACTCTTTGTTGCCATTTTCCTAATCTATGCATTTGACTCGTCGTTTCTGCAGTAATTTTTTTTCCACTGAAATCCTTTGTTCCCATGGAAATTTCTGTAGTTATTCCCAAATCATGCTGAGAATACGATGTTTGACCGGTTGCCCTAGCAAGTTTCATCTTGTCTTCTAAACTATTGCTTTTTGCTTCTGGGCCATGATCATCCATATGTTCTGCCATTACTATTCCACAACCAGAACAAATTATTTCGCCATTTTCTGTGTCATCAACAAGTGACGAATTACAGACCGTGCATTTTTCTACTTCTATTGTTTCCATTTTCGTTTTCTCCGGTTTTGTTTTTTTGCAGGAGGAATGTCGAAAGTAAACATCTTTTTTCCAACAAATTTTTTGATATTGTTAGTCAAAGATATGGCAGACGCATATGGTTTGGCAACAGGTCCAATCAATTCGGTAACCTTTGCTACCTTAGTACTGTTTTGATCACATAGTATCTGATCTTGAACTACTGTCTTCGAAAGTCTTACTATGACTCTGCCACTAGTGGCAAGATGCAAAATTTCCCCTACCTCCTGCAATTATATCTAAAGATATCTAATAGTTGAACAGACCTTCTGTCAACTTTACTTTAGCTTAGAGCTTGATAGAATTTTATTTTGCCTGTTTGGCTCTTTTTGCAACCATTTTTTCTGAAATTTTATCAAGAATTTTTGTTTTTGGTAATTTTTTTTCTAATACGATATATCCTGATCTGACAAAAGGTCTTCTTGGAAATCTTACCTGATCTTCTGTCGCTGTAGGTTCAAGTCCGGCAGATTTCGCCGACTCAATTAATTCACTTAGAGATGGATCAAAAATACATTTGTCTTTTGCCAATCTTCGTCCTTTTTGTCTAGATAATGTTTTGTTAAAATAATCTAACCAGATTACGATGTGATCGTAATCTTTCATAAAATCACTTTACTAATATTGCGTTTACAGTACCATGTTGTCCCGGTCTAGAAACAACTCGACATTTTCCTTCTTCTGTTTCAAGTATTGCACCTTTAGAAATCACTCCACGTCGTTGATAATCATTATTTGTTGCATTTTCTAACACTTTAATTATTTTTACTCTTTTAATCTTGGAGTCTAATGCAAGATTAACAGAATCAATTGTTTTAATTGCCACCTTGATATTTTTTCCACGAACTTTTCTTGTAATTGTTATTTGATCACCAATTAGTGCTTCATTAGGAAATCTGTCTATCTCATACTTTCGTCTAGAGCGTAATACATGTCTACGTCCTCCTGTTATTTTACTTGTATGTAAATTCTCAATTGACTTTTTCACAAACTAGGTCCAATTAACTCTAATTTATATAAATCGAAAAAATCATTCTGGATTAACTTAATTTTATTAATTTTGTGACAAATCTAACCATTCGAGTGTTAATTTTACTGGGAAACTATTTTTGATTCTTTCTTTACTCTTTTGAATAATTTTTGTTAATCTAACAGAATCTGTTAGCTTGACAGACTCGATATCACTGACGCT
>JACAST010000072.1 GCA_013390765.1 Marine Group I thaumarchaeote
TAAAAAATAGCTTTCCGCCTGCGCTTTGGTCTTACGGCGTACTTGCGTGAGGATTTCAACTGAATGAAATCAAAAAGAGTGAGTGATCTTCGTATTTATGTTTCTAGTTTTTGGTATACCACTTAATTTTCGTCATAATCGTTAGATAAGAGAAAAAATCTTAGAATCTTATTGAAATACACTTGTTTAATTTGTATGGAAAAATTCGATAGTGGCTTATCTTTACGAAAACATATGAGATATCATCTTGATAATTGTGAATAAGCTTCTTCTCTCAATATTCTTCAAACTCATCATAAAACTCATCTAAACAAAATGGACATTCCATTTTTTTATCATACCAACATGTTAAGAAATGAATTTCTCTACCACATTCAGAACATACGCCTTTAACTCTATGTCGCTTTCTTAGTTTGTAATACCAAATTAACAAAGGATTGATTCTTTTTGTTTGCATTTTTCCATATTCATCATAATAATAAATCGCCCACGTACCATTTTTAACACCAGCGTGATTATTTTTGTGCCTTTTTGATACTGAAATGATATATTCTGACAACCTTAAACTAACCTCTATACAACCTCTATTGAGTACGCCTGAATTTATGTAGATATTTCATATAGAATCTTAAAGATATGCACGTTTTTTCTTAAATTATCTTAAAGAAACACGAATGATATCAACAAAAGCGATGTTAGGTGAATAATAAAATGGACAAAATAAACCCTAAGGAAGTTCGCACGTATTATGTTGCCTGTATTGTGGTCATTGTTGCAACTGTAATATTTTTTATTCTAGATTTTTAGAAATGCGTAAAAAATATGTTTCCGTTACCACTTGACGTAAAATAACAGAATCTTATCAACAAAAGTGACGTAATACGAATAATCTTATCTTTCGTTAGTACAAACTAACTAAACTTATGTGAAAAAACGCTACAATTTGCCATAAGGTTAGATATCAGATTTGGTTATATGTAATAATCTCCTTCTATATGTGAATATTGATATAAATCGGTATCTAAAACTCCAAATTATATTGCTAAAAAACAGTCTATCCGTATTTTTTGGAATTTTCTTAGTCAGTATGATATTAGTTCCTAATGTTTCAGCTCAAGAAGTAACAATACCAGATTGGATTAAGAACAATGCTGGATGGTGGGCTGGTGGACAGATAGACGACAGTTCGTTTGTTTCTGGCATACAATGGCTCATATCAAATGGGATAATGATCATACCATCAACAGAACAGGGAGCAGGTGACGGAGGAAATGTCATACCAGATTGGATTAAGAACAATGCTGGATGGTGGGCTGGTGGATTGATAGATGATACTTCGTTTGTTTCTGGCATACAATGGCTCATATCAAATGGGATAATTATGCTAGAATCGGAAGTGAACAATCAAGATCCAGATGAAGAGGGACGGTTTGCCGGTGGAGTTTTGACAGGTGAAAATTGTAACACGGAAATTGACAAAGACGGTGATAAGGTTCCAGATAACCTAGATGCTGAAGGACCAATCGACTGGTCACATTGTACAATGGAAGGTCGTGATTTATCTAATCGTGATTTGTCTGGTGCAAATTTATCAGGTGCCAATCTATATGGAGCCGATCTTGATAACACAGATCTTTCTGGAGCAGATCTCTCATACACAGTATTGTACAAGGCAAGCTTGGCAAATACAATTTTCACGGGAGCTAATCTGTCTTACGCAAATCTGTGTGGGGCAACGAATCCAATTGTAAAAGTAGACTGGCCTGGAGGAACTTTCCATGAAAAACGTTATCTTACTTTTGATTTTACAGACACTGATTTATCATATGCAGATTTTGATCATGCTCAGATGCAGGATGTAGTTTTAACAGATGCTATAGTTAGGTATACTAATTTCCACGACGCAAACCTAGAAGGTGTAGACCTTTCTTACAAGGATCTAACTGGGACAATATTAACAGAGACTAATCTTACTGGTGCAAATCTAGCTGGGGTTGACCTTTCTGGCAAGGACCTCACTGGAACTATACTAAAGGGTGCTGACCTTACTGGTGCAAATCTATCTGGGGTTGACCTTTCTGGCAAAGACCTTACTTGGACTAAACTGACAAATACTAATCTTGAAAATGCAGTTCTTACTAATGCGATACTAAATTGTATTGGTAATTCTATTTGCTCTCCTTTGGATCTAAATAATATGATGCTGACAGAGGCTGACCTTACTGGTGCAAATCTATCTGGGGTTGACCTGAAAGGTAGAGACCTTACTGGTACAATACTTAAGGGAATAGACCTTTCTGGCAAGGACCTCACTGGAACTATACTAAAGGGTGCTGACCTTACTGGTGCAAATCTAGCTGGAGTTGACCTGAAAGGTAGAGACCTTACTGGTACAATACTTAAAGGAATAGACCTTTCTGGCAAGGACCTCACTGGAACTATACTAATGGGTGCTGACCTTACTGATGCTACACTCCCAAGCATTTCATTATCTGATAAGAATTTTCGAAGAACAGTGTTCGATGGACTTGATCTATCAGGTAAAGACCTGTCCAAATCGTCTTTGTGGGACATCAGTGTCAAAAATACAAATCTGGAGAATACAAATCTTAGTTTTGCAGACTTGAGGGCAGTTGATTTTACAAAAATTAAAAATAATAGTCTAAGTGGCGCGAATTTAGAAAGTACTTCATTTCTACTTGCAAATTTATCAGGAGTCAACCTAACTGATGTCATACTGGATGGAACTAATTTCTTGCAAGCGGATCTCTCAGGTCTGGATTTCACAGTCATATCTAAAGAAATATCTCAAGGTTCAGTATTCATGCAAGCTAACCTCACTAATTCAAATTTTGAGGGTGTTAATCTATCATCTACAGAATTTTTTATTCAGACTTTCGAAAATAAGGCATATCTGTATCAAGAAACTGTAAGTTATTATCATGGCATGGATCTTGTGGTGGAACTTTTTGGCACAGTAATAGCAA
>JACAST010000018.1 GCA_013390765.1 Marine Group I thaumarchaeote
AATAGTTTGAAGCATTACCATCATTTGTGTTAGGAATCTTTGTTTTTGTTGGCACTATATCTAAACATGTTTTCCGATTGTTAAAAAGCTCGCTAAAATAAATTAAAAGAATTGGACTTTACTGATTGACAATTTTTGGTTCATGTAATATTTCATGAAATGTTTTTTCAGCCAAGCCGTTCATACTCTCTACAAAACTTTTTGTGCAGTATTCGCATTGTATCATATATTACGGTATGGTACCGTACTATTAATAACACGGTGATTGTACAATTACCAATCCAATTTGGATAACAATGGAAAGATTGAACTTTTGTTGCGATCACTTTTAACACGCGAATGTGTATTTAATAGGTGAGAGATTTTTTTTTACAAATTCAGTCTCAGGATAGTGTTCAATCTTCCCTGAGTGAAAACATCTCTACATTTGTTGAAAGGATTAATCCTTTGCAGCTTCCCCACGAAACTTTTGTAACTGATCTTGCAATTATTATGATCTTAGCAGCAATAGTAACGCTTGCATTTTTTAAAATTCGACAGCCTTTGATTATAGGGTACCTGTTTGCTGGAATGTTGATAGGTCCTCTTTCTCCATTGTGGACATCCATTCTACCACAAAATGGAAGTTCGGGTACGTCTGCTGGGATTGGTATTTTGTCTGACATATCTGCATTGAACCTTTTTGCAGACATTGGTGTTATACTGTTGCTTTTTGTTATAGGCATTGAATTTCCGTTTGCAAAAATTCGTTCAATTGGCAAGGTAGCGGTTGGATCTGGTACATTAGGCCTATTTGCCACACTGGGAGTAGTTTTTATGGCAGCATCTGCCTTAGGCCTAAACTTTATGGATTCATTATTTATCGCAGCAGCACTATCAATTAGCAGTACAGCGATAATTATTAAAATTCTACAAGATTCTGGAAAGATAAAAAAAGAGTCATCCATACTTGTTTTGGGAATTTTAATTGTTGAAGACGTTATTGCCGTTATTCTAATTGCATCTCTTGAATCAGTTGGTTTGGTTGGTGCTGTCTCCATTGAAACTGTAGCTTTAGTCGTACTAGTGGCAAGTGGGCTTTTTATTGGAACATTTACTATTGGAAGACGAGTTATTCCTCCTTTAATTGATAAGGTTGCAAGCGTGCAAAATAGAGAAATTTTATTGCTTAGTATTCTTGGTGTTTGTTTTGGTTACGCACTTTTAGCAAACGTAGTAGGACTTTCCGTCGCCATAGGCGCATTTTTGGCAGGTGTTTTGGTAGCAGAATCCAAGTCTTCCGAAGTTTCAAAAATTCTGTCTAGCCCTATAAAAGACATGTTTGTTGCCATTTTCTTTGTATCTGTTGGTGCACTGATGGACATAACACAATTAGAAAGTTACATTTTCATCGCAATTGCATTAATCGCAGTCACTGTCGCAATGAAGTTTGGTGCAAATCTTCTTGGAAACATGGCATTCAGACAGGAAAAAGCAAAGTCATTACGTTCGGCCTTTGCATTATCTGCACCACGAGGTGAATTTTCAATTATTATTGTGAAAGTTGGTGTAGACATGGGTGTAGTTAGCGCATTTCTTTTCCCGTTAATAGGATTGATAACAATAATTACTGCGTTTATCTCACCTTTCCTTATTCGTCTGGGAGACAAAATAATCCCAAAACTTGTCAAATCTTAGGAAAATGGGTAGCAAAGAAATGGAAAAACTGTTTGAGCGTGTATACAAGGATATCGATATGTTTGATTTTAATGGAAAAAATGTACCTAGGATCATTTTAGATGATAGAAAATTTGACGACATGATGTCAAAAATTCAGGGCAAGCCCATTTCTGTTAACACTAATCTTAACATATTACAGGATGGACTAGGACATGTTTTTGTTGAGATTACACTGGATTTTTCCCATGGAGATATACATGAAAAATTTCTGATTTATGCAAATGAATTTCTTGAATTTTTCGAATCTTTGGCAAATACAACTATGTTTGCTTTATCTCCGCCAGATTATTCTGAAGTTAACCAAGACAAAATTTTCATGGTTCAACTCCCCAAACCAGAGAAAGCCGTTGAGGCTCTAGATATAATAAAAAATGCATTGATAAAAAAATCTAACTAAATTCACACACTATCATTTTTCGAAAACAATGCAGTCGCCGGGATTTGAACCCGGGTCACTAACTTGGCAAGCTAGAATAATAACCAAACTATACTACGACTGCTTGATCGATAATTTTGTCCAAGTCTATTAAAGCGTAATGATTTTTTAATATTCTTTTTAACTATAATCAACTCAAGAAAATCATGGATGAAAGAATTCAAAAAATTATGGAAGAAAAAATACATGAATCTTCAAGTAGAAGCAATGAAATTACTTCACTTGTTAGATCATTAGGACAAGTGAAAAATCCAAATGTGTTTGGACAGGGGATAATAATTGGAAGATTGTATAACTCATTTTATTACCAATCTAGAAGAATTTTAAAAAGGAATCCAACGGAGCAAGAATTTTCTGAATTCATTCAATTACTAAAAGAGCATGAAAATGAATTCTTAGAGATTTCTTTTTCTTAATTTAGCGGAATAACTCGAATTGTTGGTGTTCCAGGTAGTTTTACACACGCTGATTTTAGAGCCTTTTTAGCTGCTTCCAGATGTTCCTTTTTTACTTGTATTTCCATTATACACTGTCCCCTCTTTACACGTGCTGCTAGACTTACCGCCTTTCCAAAAGCCCTTCTCATTCCCTCTTGCAATCGATCTGCACCAGCAGCTGCAATCATCTTGTTCTCTCGAAGCAAGACGTGAGGATATATCCTAAGTTTTGAAAAATAGCCTGATTCTCCTGTTGTTTTTTCGAGTGTTTTGTTTGCTGCAAGTCTAGTTGACTCAATAGCCATATGTGTTATCTGCATTTTTTCGTTAATCAAAAGCTGTACGCTATAATCATAGTCTTGCAATCTATCTGCACTACCACTTTGAAATTTGGTGATTTTGATTTGTGGTTTGCCTTTTATGTACTCCTTTCTAGTGTATGGCTGCCCATTACCTTTTCTGTAGCATTGACCGTGCATAGTTTACAGATATTTTTCAGCCATATTTTAACGGTTATACTTTAAGACCTTATATGGTAAATAATAGCAAATTTTTCATGTCTATTGAAGCAGACCCAGAAATACAAGGTGTCTTGATAAAAAATCAGGCCATAATCTTAGAACCTAATAGACAACAAGAACTTGAACAGAAAGGTTACGGAGAAATAGAGAAAGATAAATTGTTCTTAAAATCATTTGAATCTCTTTATCTTTTATACATTGGCAGACTAGCTCTTTTTAAGGGAAAAAAGAACATAGAGTTTGTTTCATTTTTGCAAATTTGCAAAAAAACAAGATGAGGGCATTTTAACAAAATTTTTAGTTTATCGCGATTTAAGAAACAGAGGCTATACTGTTAAAGATGGATTTGGTTTTGGTTCAGATTTTAGAGTTTACGGTAAAGGAGATTTTGGAGAAAAAGGAGCCAAGTTTTTGGTCTTTGGTCTTAATGAAGGTAAACAGGAAAAGATAGGAAAATTACAAAAAAAAGTTGAAGAAATAACCAAGATGGGCAAAGAACCAATCATTGCAGTGATACAACGACAAGGCGAAATAATTTATTATAAAATTTCAAGAATGAATTTTAATCAAAACACCTCAAAAATGGATATGAAAGACTTTGAATTCTAATCCACTATGTATATACTGCCCATTCTGTTGTATATTTTAAAAGATTTTTTTTATCTGCGTATATCAGGTCATATATTTCAACATAATTTGTCTTATTAGTCCAGAGATTTTCAAAGTTCTTTATCTTGGTATCTACACGTGATTTGTCATCCCACGATGTAAAAACATCAACTGACTCAAAGTTTCGATTTTCTGCATCAAAAGTAACATTTGATGTGCCTGAAAAAGCAACAACGTCATCATTTACATCCCTAAATATTCCCATACGTTCCTCAAAAACACCATCTACATATTCTGAATTTGGAATTGCAACTTTTATTTCAAGTTTAAAATCTTCTATTATCTTTTGTAGCTGTCTAATTTTACTATCTCGAATAAAATTACCAAACTTGCTGTCTAGATTAAGTCTGCCGTTTAATCTACTAGTTTTATGTTGGTCAAAGAGTTTTACTATGGAATTCAAGTCAGAAGTACCAAATCTGTGTCCTGAAACTAGTCTGATCTTGGAGTGATGGTCTTGTATATTTTCCAAACCAAAAGTCAATGTACTCAGACTTTTTACCGAGATGAATTCTATCGTTCTGTCATACTGAATACTATTAGTTAAACAAGGGATGAAAAATTCTGACACAACATTATCTCTATCTGACCTATATTCCTGTTTTAAGGATAAATCACGTAAAGCCATTAAAATAAAAACAATCACGAATTATTTAAGCAAATCAATTGAATTAGAATATGCTCCCGTCGGGATTTGAACCCGAGATCACTGCCTTGAGAGGGCAGTATGCTTGGCCGGACTACACCACAGGAGCTTGTAAAAATGAGAATCAATTACAATTTAAAGCAATAGCTAGCTTTCGTAAACCACTTGCATTTACATTAATGGTAAAAAATTATTATTTTGAAACTTTATACAAAATCTAATCTCTTGATTTTTGCTTGGAAGCTAAAAAGATATTAGAAAAACTTTCGATTGAAAATTGTCCTGTTGGCATGGGTGGTTGTAAGAACCAGGGACCTAGCTATGATTGCTGTGAATATGATATAACAGTCTTTGATGGGAAAAAACAAAAAGAATCTTTTATTGAATTTGACGGAGCTTTTTATCATATTTATCATGGAACATTACAAGAAACCTCGCCTGATATTTTATTGCAGTATGATGGTATGACTATTTTGCTTGACGAACAATGGGAACTTCGTATGTTATTATCAAAAATTAAAGAAAAAAAAGAACAGATTTTTAATGCCTACATTAAAAGTTGTTTAGTAGAAGCGGGAGTATGTATAACAAAGACAAAAAATGGATTGAATACTGATCCATATTCTTCTTCATGGCTAAAATGTGCAGCGTATTTTCTCGCTGATGCTGTATCTGTGTTAAATTTTCATCGTCCCAGCCCTGTACATATGCTAAAGATACTCCGTGAGTTCGACAAAAATAAAATCAACGAGTTAATCTCACCAATAACCGAGTCGATTGGAATAGAAAGAGCTACACCCTCTCTCCTTTCAAGAATGTTAAAGTCAACTAAAGGATTTTCAGATTTGGTAGAGGATAATTTCCACTCGAAGATGATTTCCCAGAAATATCGCTATATGATAGACAATTCATTATTTTCTGATTGTTACTTTTATTTGGGATACATTAACAGAAACAATTTCATAAAAATTCCAGATCTTCATAGAAAGCCAGAACTAATACATATGCTGAAAACTGGATTTGATCTGGAAAGTGATACTACTAAGATCGAGTCAGAGGCAAATAAATTACATCAGGCCACAAATTCTTTGCTTTCTTTATCGCATGAATGATTTTTGGCATGACGCTCAAAATAATAAAAAACTAGTATAACGGTGTGATTTTTTTCATAAAGTTTTAAAACCCTGTACGTGATCCATTTTGCATGACAGATCAAGCATGTGGCTGTGAAGCCGCTACTGGTGATGACACTTACAAATGTGATTGTGAAATGCAGGGAGCCTGCATTTGTAGTGCAGATTGTTCCTGTGGATGTAGCATCTGCAAAGAAGCTGTATCGGGACTGAAATAAATTTCACAATTTTTTCCTTTTTATTAAAACATGCGAAAAATTTTTTTATTTGAAAAATTATTCCTCTTCTTGCTCAAATCCCCATGATCTGACTAGTTCTTTTTCAAATGTGGCAGCCTGTTTTTCATTTAATCTATCTCCA
The DNA here is from genome assembly GCA_013390765.1 of Marine Group I thaumarchaeote. GTDB lineage: Archaea > Thermoproteota > Nitrososphaeria > Nitrososphaerales > Nitrosopumilaceae > Nitrosopelagicus. Next base: position 5,922 of record JACAST010000018.1, read on the forward strand.
CAATTTTTATGCGTTGGAACCGTAATCATTCCATCAAGCTTGAACTCAACTTCGTAAAAGTGTATTTTTGGGCATTCACACATATCTAATAAATCGAACATTATCCTCTATATTTGCTTACTTGGAACATTTAACTAACTTTGACAAGTATTAACATTGTATGCGCAATACAATTTTCATTATTTTATTTTCAATGATTCTTGTTAGTGGCAGCGTTCTTCCAACAACATTTGCTGCAGAAATTCAAGCTGGTTCTGGTATTGGTGCTGGTCTTGCTGGTGTTGATCATCCTGGAACCTGGTATCCGGGCGAGAATCTCAAAGTTGGTGATTACTTCAAGTACAAATTATGTCACGAGTCATACAAGGACTGCACAGATTATTGGTTTTCAATGTGGTTAGAAAAAGAAGTGCTTGGTGGCCCTGAAGAAAAATTTCGTTTTCAAGTTCTAGTTGAAGATGGAAACAGGATACTAAAAGGTCATATGGATGTAGGTAAAATTGCTCCTGAGGCTATAGGTGGTACTGTCAGCGATAATGTTTTGAAGTATGTATCTGTATACAAATCATCAATAATATGGCTTTCTTCCTTTGCTACTGCAGACATTGATCAGCCTGGTAAGGGACCAAAAGCATTCAGTCTTCCATCATGGGGCAAGATTGCAAATATTGGTGGTGAACAAGTAGGGGCTATAGGAATGGAAACCATAACCGTTCCAGCAGGTGAATATGATACAATTGTTATTGGTTGGAAGAGTGGTGGCATAACAAGCCACATTTGGGTGGTTGATGATTTTCCCTTCCCAGTAAAGGCCAGCACATGGGTTCAGGTGACGGCAGGAATACCTCCGCAGGAATACAGATTTTCATTATATGAATACAAACCAAATGTTTCTTCAAGTCCGTTTGCAGGTTTTACAGATACGAAAGAAGCAGAGAAGGGGGTGGATTGTATTACTAATTATGAATTGGTAAAAATTTTTGAAAATACAAATACAAACTCAATGGTTATTAACATACTATATGGTCCAGAAAAACCTAGAATTGGATGTGACGTTTACTGGAGTTTAGAATTTAGGAAAGCATTTTCTACTGACTTGTGGGAAAACCAGGTGCATTATGACATTTTAAAAGTTAATGTGATAGATGGCCAAACAATACCAATAGCTTCTGCTGCTGAAGATGAAGGACATGACAAGTTCTTTTCTGCTTCAGGAAAAGCACAAAGATATTGGCTTATGCAAGGAGATCCCGGATTGCAAAAATTTGCTGTAATTGTTTATGGCACAGGTCCGGCATACAGCGTACCCAATTCTGAATCATTTGGTTATGTAATTCTTGATATTGATCTACAAAGCAAGAAACCAGTATCTGGTAGCCTAGAAACTCTTATTCCCACACAAACAGAACCTGGAATTTCTATTCCTAGCTGGATTAAAAATAATGCGGGATGGTGGGCTGATGGATTGATTGATGATGCTTCGTTTGTCTCCGGCATACAGTGGCTAATTTCAAATGGTGTGATAACTATACCACCTACTGAACAAGCAACAGAATCTGGAGCAAGTATCATACCGGACTGGATTAAAAATAATGCTGGATGGTGGTCTGATGGATCGATTCCTGATAATGCGTTTGTTTCTGGTCTTCAGTGGCTTATTTCAAACGGCATCATAACGATTTCGTAATACAATTGTTAAAATCTAACTAGAATTATCTAAATATTGAAAAATTTTGGTCGGCTTATTTTCCTACCCAAAAAGAAAACTACGAAAACTAATCAAAGAGGGTGAATTTGAAGAAGCCATCTCATTAGGAAATAGCATGGAAGAAAAATACCAATATGATCCTGATTTTATTTTTATCATGGCAAGTATATTCTACATTCTACAAGATCCAAAAAAGACTCTGCAGTATGTTGATCGCGTTTTAGAAATCAATGAGTATGATACTGAGGCACTTGGTCTGAAATTACGTATACATCAACATTTTAAGGAAAATGACAAAGTAATAGAGTGCTGTAAAAAAATTCTAGAAGTTAATTCTGATGCCTTTGACGTTAGGGACATTCTTAATGAATTGGAAGGAAAGTAATATCACACATTATTTTTCTCTGGCTGTATATCTCTTATTAAATACACATTTTCCAAAAGCCAATCACAAAATTCTGTTACCTTATCTGTAAATTCATACCATACATGCAAAGAATGTGGCAGAATGTCAATTCTGTCCTCTTTCCTTCCACTTTCGTTTGCTGGACCAAGAAATACCTTGACGCCTTCTTTGCCCTCATACATGTAGGCATCTTCTGTTTCCACATCTCCAAAAATTTCCTGTGCTTTTTCTTTGATTATACTACGTTTAATGGGGAACCTTGTTTTTTTCATGTCCACAATGAAGCTCAAATCCTGTTTTCCATACATGTCAAAATTTTCTATTTTTCCTCTATGAGGAAAATTTACTAATAACTCAATGTTGTATTTTTTCCCAACTTCTTTTCCGATATCTCCTATCTTTTTGTATGCAATTGCAGGTTGTTTTTTTAATAAGACCATGATTTGTGGCATGTTTGATTTTAGTTCCTTTTGTAGATCTTTTGTAATTGTTGTGAAGATCACACAGAAATTATTTGTTCTTTAAATATATTGATTGAGATTGGGTTTTTTAGTTATTACAATATGAGTGATTTATGGCACTGCCAATGGATGGTGATTTTGTTCCCGACGATGAAAATTTAGAACGAGCTCCGAATGTAGACAGTTATAGAATTACTTGCATTGATTTCATCAAGGATATTTCACAGGACTACATTGCTTGGGTGGATCGCTACAAGTTGCCAGAGGAAGAGGATAAAAAAAGACGAACAGAAATAGCTGCAGTTATTGAACGAACCAACGAATGGATTACCAAAGTTCCACAAACTTTCAAGGCTGTTGATGTGGTAATGAATGACGGATTACAAAAGATGGCGGAGGCTACAGCTGGAAAGCCATTTCAGATTGGTGTTTTTGTGGACAAAAAGTCTGGCTATACACTAGCAAAACCTGGAATTATTGATGTAAACATCAAGGCTACAGGCAGGGAGAACAATAAAGCGAAGCTTGGGGTCCACGCAAAGGATCAAAGGTTTAGAATAGAAGCAACTGGGAAAGCATATTTTGATGAGTCAAACATTCCAAAAGATGAGTATGATCTTTTGGACATTAATTTGAAGCTAAACGCTGAAGAATGTAAACAGCGTGACGTGATATCATTCACTGTTATTGTGAGCGAAATGAAAGATGGAATGGAGATTGATCGACGGGGAGTTAGTACCGTCATTCACATTGTTTAGTTTTGATTTAAGAATTAGATTTTATCAAGCAGCTGTTTCTTTTTTACCTGAAATTCCTTATTGCTAATAATACCTGCCTTTTTCAACTCGCCTAGTTTTCTGATCAATTCCACATTATCTTCAGAAGATCTAATCATACGTTTTGCCTTTGTGATTTTTTTTGAGACTGTCTTTTTGGCTTGTGCTCTGACTTGTTTACTCAGGTTGAGGCCTCTTATTTTTGCCAACTTGCCAATTTTTTGACCTTTCCTCTTAGCTTCGTCTACAGATTCCAAAAGCTTCTCTAAAAATTCTTCATCATTTGGTTTGAAACGTCTCTGAAATTCTTTTATGACAAGAATAGGATATGGCGTCCATTCCACATCATTGTAAAATTGTTTGATGTGTTTATCCGGAAGTGTCTTTAGATATTTGATAAGAAAGTCCTCAGATTTTTCGTCCACTGATGTATTTTTCACTGTAGTTATTAATAATGTTCTAAAACGTCATTCACGCCTTTTGCCAGGCCATGAATCCGCCTTCAAGGTTCTTTACATTAAATCCTGCCTTGGCTAATTCATCTGCTGCAATATTTCCGCGGTATCCAGACCCACAAAAAGTACAAATCTTTTTTTCTTTGAGATCATCAATCTTGCCCTGTTTGATATTTCTTATAACAAGACCCAAAGGCATGTGAGTTGAGCCATCAATCGTGCTATTGGCAAATTCATCTTGCTCTCTCACATCAATTACTACGAATTGGTCAAGTGTCTGCTTTAGCTCCGATGCACTGACTGTATCTGCCATAGGTGACATGGTTATACTTGATATATTAATTCATTATACTAGAAGTATGGCAAAAGAAGCTATCCTTTATGAAAAAAGACCTAATGACAAGGTTTTGTGTACAGCATGTGCTAGATATTGTGAGATAGGGAAAGGACAGATTGGCCTTTGTGGTATACGGGGAAATGAAAACGGAAAGCTCGATCTTTACGTTTATGGTAAAGTTATCGCAGGTCACGTTGACCCAATAGAAAAGAAACCTGTAATTCATTATAATCCAGGAAGCAAGATTTTCTCAATCGCAACCACCGGATGTAACTGGCTTTGCAAGTATTGTCAAAATTCAGACATCAGCCAGAGACGCAAAGTCGAGGGTGTTGATATGACACCAGAAGAGGTAGCAAATACTGCAGTTGAGTATGGTGCACAAGGGATAGCGTATACCTACAACCAGCCCTCAATATTCATCGAATTTGCTCGTGACTGTGGCATAGCTGCAAGAAAGAGGGGTCTCTTTAACATCTTCGTCTCAAATGGTTATGATACGCCAGAAGTAGTCAAGATGATGGATGAGTTCTTGGATTGTATCACTGTTGATTTTAAGGGAAGTGCAGAGCCAGACTTTACCAGAAAATTCATTGGAGTACCGGATCCCCAGCCAATATTTGACACCATTCTGGAAATCAGAGACAAGACAAAGATTCACACGGAGATTACAGACTTGATAGTTCCACAGGTAGGTGACAACCTTGAGCATGCAAGAAAGCTTGCAAAGTTTGTCTATGATGAGTTAGGTCCGGAAACTGTAATTCACTTTTTGCGATTCCATCCTGATTACAAGATGATGGAGTATCCATCTACTCCAGTAAGGACACTGGAAAAACATTATGAAATTGCAAAAAGCGAAGGACTCAAGTATGTATACCTGGGAAACGTTCCGGGCCATCCGTTGGAACACACTTACTGTGCAGGATGCAACGAAATTGTCGTGAAAAGATTTGGCTTTGACATACAGGAATGGCATCTTGACAAAAACAACAAGTGCAAATTTTGCGGAAATCAGATACCCATAACTGGCTCGCTAGCCAAGGGCTACAAGCAGGAAAGATTTCAGTTTGTGGTATAATCTATCTGCTAGATTCTCTTTTCAAACGATAATGCAAAAGGTTTGATTTTGAGATTTTTGTAAAACTTGTGAGTATCTTTTCTTGATAATCCTGACTCCAGTCTAATACGATAACAATTCTTTTTCTCTGCAATGCCAAGACATTTTTTTAAAAGTAAAGTCCCAATTCCATGTTTTTGGTATTTTTTAGTAATGATAAGATCTGGAATCCATACTTCTTCTCTATTTTGATTTAGTCTTGGCAGAAATATTATAGAAACCATGCCAATTATCTTTGAATCATCAAGAGCTACAAACATGGATTTGTCAGAATCAGTTATGTAATGGTTGACCACATTCGAAAAATGTCTTGTTTCATTTTTCTTTGGAATAGGTCGACCAAGCTCTATTAGTAATTTAATGATGGATTTAACATCATTTTTTCTTGCTTTTCTTGTTTGTACCATGATCCATATTCTCTTTCTAACTAACTTTGATTACTCCCACTTTGATTAGGTACTGGATTCCTAAAACGAAGAACGAAAGAATGATTTTTGAAAATTGCATTTGTAAAAGATTAAAACTTGACTAATTTATCACTATTCCGAGTAATTTCAAACTGGCGTTGATTTTTTTTCTTTATGGAATATTTCTTTTTAAGGATCATCAAAGATATTATAATATTGATATCTAATTCGGCAAATCTACTGTTGATATTTACCGCTGTCTCCCTATTTTTGATTACAAGCATTGTAACTGTTCAAGCAGAAATGAAGAATGGTGATAACTTGAACCTACACTATACTGTAGGTGATAAGGTTACGCTCTCATTTTCACCAGTTTTACCTGTAATTCACGTTGATCATCAAGTCGTGGTAGCAAAAGACGGTAATGAGATATGGAGTCAAACCTTCCATGATCATGACGGGAACTTGGAAATTGAAATTACACCTACTGACAGTTCGTCGTTTTCAGTAACAGGCGGTGCAGATATTGGTGGCAAAACCTCGACTGGCGCTTTTATGGTTTCTGGACCTGTTTTTAACGAAATGGGTACATATTCTGTCACGGGCACTATAACAGGAATAGAATTCATTCCGTTACCAATTCCATTAGCAGATGAATTTAGTATCGAGATTGCTGGTAGTGAAGAGATGGACATGGGTGGCATGGAAATGAAGAGCATGGGAGAGCATCAAGTAAGTGCCATTTCTTCTGATGGTTCACTCATAGTTAACGTAGATACAAGTGACCCAGTTGCAGGAGAAATGATGTCAGTCACGGTCACAATTACTACTGACAAGAAAGTTCACCAGATGAATGCAAACTATGACATTATAATCACCCAAGATGGAAAAACAGTTCTTTCAGAAATAGGAGTGTATACAACTCACGGTGAGGGTGAACACATGACTGATGTACTAGAATCTAGCAATCCAGTAGACGTTCAAGTCACCTTACAGGGAATCGGAAAGCCTGGTGAGCTAAAAACTGGTTCAATGGGCGAAGCAATATCATTTCACGTAGTTCCAGAATTTGGAACAATTGCCATGATAGTATTGGCAGTGGCCGTAGTCAGCATCATAGCAATCACTGCAAAGACAAAGATAGCCCTAATCCCAAAACTTTAGACAAAAATTATAGAAGCATAGCCAACAACAGAACTTTTGTCACCAGAGACATCTCCGCTTGTGGCATACTTTAGCAATTTTCCCTCACTAGCACCCAGTTCCTTGCAGGCAATCATGGTGGATGCAATTGCACCAAACCCACATGCAGTTACATTCCTTTCATACAAAATCTTGTAAAATTCGTCAACATCTAATTTCAAGATGGGCTCAATTAGCGCAAGATCTTGTCTATGAGCAAACTCATTTTCTTCATAGTGTGTAAAGTCGGATGAGCCAATCAACAATGCGTCTTTTTTTTGTGCAAGTTTTGCAATTGCAGAGCCCACTTGTGTTGCTATTTTTTGTTCTTGGGTAATTAGCGAGATAGGGAGAATTTTCATTTCATTAGGAAATGTTTCCTGTAGCATAGGAATTTGAACTTCGATACTATGTTCTTTTGAGTGAGAAAAAGAATCAAGTTCCAATATGCCCAAGTCTTCCCTTAATTCTTGTGCTGATTCCGAATCCACTTCAACCAAACCAAGGGGAGTTTTCCAACTGGAGTCAACCATTGACGCAACGTTTTGACCAATTCCGTAATGATTGGGCCCAGTGATTATTGCCAGCTTGTTTGTTGATGATGAGATTGAATAAAACGAATGGCATGCAACAGGGCCAGAATACACAAACCCAGCATGTGGGCATATCACTCCGTAAATCTTTTGATCAGAATCTGTAGGTGGTATTTTACCAGGACCTAGTTCGTGCAAAAAGCATTCATGTATGAGATCTTTTAGCTCCTTTTCATCTCCCGGATAAAACGTTCCAGATACCGCAGGCGTTCTAACTTCCATTAGGTTTCCTCTCTTACAATCGCTCCATTAGGCGTTTCTTCTTTGAATATAATACCCTCAAACTTTTCAATTTTTACGTCTTCATTTTTCCAAGTGTCCCTTGCCAGTCCAGCTTTTTCACATGTGTGTTGCAGAAATTCTTCCACATTCCAGCCATATTCAACAGGAACCTGTGGCAAAAGCAAGCCAGAGGAAAAAGAGTGTCTTACAATGAGACCGTCTCTCCCAACTTTAATTTTTTCCAAGTATTCCGTAGGATTAATCACATCAATTTCAATCGGTGGTGTCAGAACAGTTACCTCAAACACAATGCCATCCAGTTCCTTTATTTTTACTGGTGAGAATCTTGGATCCTCAGTGGCAGCAGCGATGGCTCCATCTACTATTGTATGCGACAGTTTTTTTTCAGGCAGAGGAAATCCAATGCAGCCTCGTAACCCGTCAGGATTGTTTAAGGTAACAAACACACCGGAATTAAAAGAGAATTTTTCTTCAAGATCTGATTCTAATTTAATCCTGTTACCATTTGAAAGAAATTCGGTGACTGCCTTTCTTGCAGCCTTGACCAAAAGAACTCCATCTGAATCAGATAATTGAATGTCCTTTAACATATGTGATCAACTGGCATGTATTAAAAAAACATTAAATTTTACAAATCATCCTGTAACATATGCCTCAACCAATTATGGCAATAGCCGCGTTGGCTGTTATCACTATCGCATTAATAGGTCAAGCACGTGAAATGCGAAAGATACGCATGGGAACATATGGCGAAGACTCGATAGGTCACCCAAACATATTCTTGGATAAAAGAAATTTCAAATGGTATGCACTAATTGCCATTGGATTTGGTTTGGCATATGCAGCACAGTTTCTTTAGTTATAATCCACTTCTAAAACTACCCTAGATTCATTTGCACGCTTTTCATCTTCATACTTTAACTGAGATATTTTCTTGCAAAGCGAGATATCATTCACCAAACTAGCTTTACCAACAAAACTTTGTCCACCAAATTCTATTCTCACATCTGGATTTTTTTGCGCATTTCTTAACCAATCACTGTTAGTATTTCTTCGCGAGAAGTACAGCTTACCATTGTACTTTACTGCAAGTAACCATACTTGATGTGCTTTTCCGGTCTCTCTTCCTTTTGTTTCCAAAAAG
>JACAST010000011.1 GCA_013390765.1 Marine Group I thaumarchaeote
ATTCTTTTTACTCTGTTTTTTTTTATTTTTTATATTGTTTTTCTAATTTTCTATACTTTTTTAATTCTACAAGATCATTGAACTGATCAAAATTTACAAGTTTTTTATTTAATTTTCTAGTAGTTCCTGATCTTTTTAATTCTCTCAAAATTTGAAGTGTTGCATATGTATTAGAAAATAAAACTGAAAGTGGATATAAAATGATCTTAAATCCCATCTCATGCAGCTTGGTTTCAGAACTTATTGGTGTTGCACCCCCCTCGATCATATTAGCCACAAGAGGTGCATCAATAGCACTCCCAATCTTTTTCATCTCTTGAATAGTTTTTGGCGCTTCAACAAAGATAACATCTGCGCCAACTTTTTTGTAATACAACCCTCTTTCAATAGCCTTATCCAATCCTTCGGTTGCTCTAGCATCAGTCCTTGCTACAATTATGAAATTCTTATTACTTCGAGCGTCTAGTGCTGCTTGCAATTTTTCTGCATATTCATCTATAGGAACAACCTCCTTCCCTTGCATGTGTCCACACCTTTTTGGCCATCTTTGATCTTCCAAAAAAATTCCTGATGCTCCTGCGTTTTCTAATTCTTGTACTAATTTCCATACACTAAGCGCGTTACCATAACCAGTATCTGCATCTACTATGACAGGAACAGATACTGCACGACAAATTCTACGTGCGTTATCAACAGTTTCAGTAGAACCAATAAATCCATAATCAGGCATGCCAAATAGAGTAGCAGATGTTCCATATCCAGTCTGAAACATTGCTTCAAAACCTACTTTTTCTACTATTTTAGCCCCGATTGCATCATAAACTCCAGGTATCACCAATGGCTTTGATTTGTCTTTTAGAAGTTTTGTTATGCTTTTCACAGATCGTCTATTTTGTTGAATTATTTATGATTTAGTCTATCTTAACATTCTTTCCCTTTTTACTGGGCTGGTTTTCCATTTTTTCTAGCTCTGACTTTAAGAATTTCGTATATTTTCCAATCTCCTCTTTTGACATTTGTGTTGCATTCTCACTTAAAATTGAACCCAAAGCATAAACTCGTTCTATCATATCAAGTGCTACAAATCTACCTACATTACTAATTCTGAATAAAACGTCAAGTTGGTTTTTTACAATTTTATTGATTGTTTCAAGATCGTCTGCAGTTGTAGTGCCTTTTTTTGTGATTTTATATTTGCCACCAGTAGTTTCTTGTATCAATTTTTCATCCAATAATCTTCCCAGTAATGGATAAATCAAGCCTGGAGAAGGTTTCCATTTCCCCTCAGTTTGCTTTATAGCAAAATCAATAATCTCTTTTCCTGTATGTGGTTTCTTTTTGAGCGTTTCAAGTATGAAATGCCGTGAAAACCCCCTTGGAACAGAACTACCAACACGTTGAATCCATTCAGATCGCATCACTGGTGATATCACTAGTGATATTTATTAATGCTTTGTTTTTGATCTCTTTAAATTTACACACATATTTACTCGAGTTTCAAATTTGATGTCAAGAATGGCAAATATTATTGATTATGATCTGATTATTGTTGGTTCTGGTCTGGCGGGTTTGAGAGCAACAATCCAGGCTGCGCGAAGAAGTTCCAAGATACGGATTGCAGTAATATCCAAAGTCCAAGTTATGCGTTCTCATTCCGTTTCCGCGGAGGGAGGAACTGCAGCAGTACTGTTCCCAGATGAGGGCGATTCTATTGAATCGCATATCTATGATACAGTAAAGGGTAGTGACTTTCTGGCAGACCAAGATGCTGCAGAACGGCTTTGTAAAGAGATGCCTGATGAAATCTACCAACTTGAACATTGGGGTATGCCATGGTCCAGACGGGAAGATGGTAGGATAGGTCAGCGAGCTTTTGGTGGCTATAGTTTTCCTCGAGCATCATATGCATCAGACAAAGTTGGATTTTATGAAATGCAAACGTTGTATGATACATGTCAAAAATTTGATAATATTGAGTTTCTCAACGAGTGGTTTGTAACTTCTATTATACAGAATGAGAAAAAATTTGCTGGTATTACAGCGATTGAATTGTCTAATGGTGATTTCCATGTCATTAAGGGCAAGGCATTGATCATCGCAACTGGCGGTGCGGGCAGAATTTACAGTTTTTCAACATATGGATTTTCATCTACGCCTGACGGTCTTGATATGGCGTACAGGGCAGGACTTGCTCTCAAGGATATGGAATTTGTCCAATTTCACCCAACAGGAATTATGCCCTCTGGCATATTGATAACGGAGGGAGCCAGAGGAGAGGGAGCTTATCTTCTCAACAAGGACGGTGACAGATTTATGAAAAAATATGCTTCCAAACTAATGGAACTTGCTCCAAGAGACATAGTATCAAGATCAATAATGACTGAGATTAAGGAGGGTCGTGGATTCAAGCATGAAACAGGAGTAGATTGTATGAAGCTTGACCTTAGGCATGTTGGTGATAAAATAATAAAACAAAAACTTGGTGGTATTCGTGAAATATCACTAAAATTTTCAGGTGTGGATCCAGCAAAAGATCTATTAGATATTCGACCTGTTTGCCATTATATGATGGGTGGAATTCATACTGACATAAATGGTGCCTCAGAACTTCAAGGAGTGTGGGCTGCTGGGGAAGCAGCATGTGTCAGCATTCATGGTTCAAACAGATTAGGAGCAAATTCCACTTCAGAATGTCTAGTTTGGGGGAAAATAACGGGAGACGAGGCTGTAAATTACATAGAGAAAGGATCCTCTGTAGCATCATTTCCAACCGATTTGGTAAACGCAGAAGAAAAAAGAATCTACGATGGTATTTTTAGAGGAAAGGGTCAAGTCAACCCATATGAAGTAAGACAGAAACTTACTGATACATTAAATGACAAAGCCTATGTTTATAGAAATCAAACTGACTTGTTAGAAGGATTAAAAAAAGTTCGTGAATTAAAGGCAATGACTTGGAAGCATGTAGATGATCAAGCAAAGGAATACAATACAAATTTTTCAAATGTAATGGAATTAGATTCGATGTTTAGAGTGGCTGAAGTTGTTTTGATTGGAGCAATCAATAGAAAGGAATCTCGTGGATCCCATGCCAGAACTGATTTCCCAAAGCGGGATGATAAAAAATTCTTGCATCATACATTGGCATATTATGATCCTGAGGAGCCGATCATGAAAAAACACCCAGTAACAATAACTAATTACAAACCTGTGGAGAGAAAATACTAGATGGAAAAAGATCGCAAAGAGGGAATCAGAGGAATGGCAAACCCAGGTCGGTATGGAATAGAACGTGTAGCATACTGGTTAATGAGAATTACTGGTCTTGGACTGTTAGCTTACTTTATTGGTCATATTTATGAAACAAGCAGTCTACTTGATGGAAAAGCAGCTTGGAATTCCATGTTAGAGTTAACACAAACAACAGAAGGTCACATATTCTTGGCGCTAGTTATTGGCATGTGTGTATTCCATACAGGTAATGGAATTAGATTAATGATTGCGGAAGCGGGGTTCGGGTTTGGTAAAGCACGTAGACCTGATTATCCCTATACTCCAAGTTCACTTAACATGAAGAATAAACTTTGCATTTATGTTTCGATTGGTCTCGCTGCGCTAGCTATGATGTATGGTTTGGGAGTGATGTATGATGTCTAGTATAATGCGTGAAAGCCATATAATGAAAATTCATTATTTGACTGCACTAGTAGCTGTTGGATTTGTAATTATTCATATTATGGTTAGAGTTATGCAGGGATTTTCAGATTCGCTGCTATTTGATAATGTAATTGCAAATTACAAATCTATTCCATATGCTATAGTGTTAGAGGCTATGCTAATACTCATCTCAGTGCATGGATTCAATGGTTTACGTATAATCTTACTTGAGATAAAACAGGGACGTGTATATGAAAATGCGGTAACATATGGGTGTCTAGCAGCAATGATTGTTCTTATTGCATATGGTTCTAGAACAATAATAATGGCAAGTATGGGAATGGTCTGACATGGCAGCAATATTTCCAGTATCATCACAAGAAAAACATGAAAAAACAAAACCATCTGCCAAGTCTATAACTCTTAGAATTTCTAAATTTAATCCTGGCAAGGATCATGCTCCAACATTCTTAGAATTTCCAGTATCGTATGAGAAGTGGACCACTGTATTGGATGCAATTTTAGAAGTAAAAAATTACCATGATCATTCAATAGGTGTACGCTATTCGTGCAGACAGGCAATGTGTGGTTCATGCGGCATGATCATTAACGGTAAACCAAAACTTGCGTGTTTTACAAAAATATCTGAGTTAAACTCTAACGTAGTTACTGTTGAACCTATGAACAACTTTCCACTAATACGTGACTTGGTAGTTGGATTTGAAAGAATGTTCTCAACTCACAAACGAATTAAACCATACATAGTTCGTGAAGACTCGGAAATTAGTTCTGGGACAAAAGAATTTTTGCAGTCTCCTGAAGATGTTGAAAAATACATCCAATTTGCAGGCTGCATTAAATGTGGTTTGTGTAACTCTGCTTGTCCTACTATGGCAACAGATTCTACATTTATTGGACCACAAGCACTTGCTCAGGCCTACAGATACATTGCTGATAATAGAGATCAAGGTAAGGATAAACGTCTTAGAATTATTGATGAGCGTCATGGTATATGGGGATGCCATTTTGCTGGCTCTTGTAGTCAAGTATGCCCGAAAGGTGTTGATCCTGCAATGGGAATACAATTGCTACGAGGATATCTATTAGGATATAAAAAATAATTATTCTTTTTTGTGTGGGTTCGGACTATTGTTTACTTGATTGTTTATCTGCTCTGCCATAAAATGGTTTGAAACATTTACCTTAACATCTTCAATACCATCAATCTTCAAAAGATTGTCATGCACATCCTGGCAAATTTTAAACCCAAACACAGCTGGGCAGAAAGGACTGGTTAGATGCAGATCAACTTTTACATTACTATCTTGAATATCAACTTCGTCGATTAATTCCAGTTCAGTAATTGATACATTTATCTCAGGATCTACAATTGCTGATAGCTCATCGAAAATTTTTACTCTAACTTGTTTTAGGTCTTGTGCCATTAGAAGAAAATCATTTATGCTATATATAGCGTTTCTGACTTGTATATCCAATGTACCGCTCTAGACTAGGAAAAAATTTGGGGAAGGTAACCTTGGATTATGTATCGTCATTAAATGACGATATGGAAATTGCGCTCTATGACATTTTAGGAAGCCAGGCACACACAATAATGCTTTACGAAAAAAAAATAATAACAAAGAAAGAGATAAAAAAAATCCTAAAAGGACTTGAAAATTTAAAAAAAGAAAAATTTGAAAAAAAATCCAGCTCTGAAGACATTCATGAATTAATCGAGTCGCTAATAATTAAAAGGATAGGAATTGATGCAGGTGGAAAGATGCATACTGCTCGATCACGAAATGATCAAGTAGCACTAGACATTCGTATGAAAATTCGTGATGATATCAATATTGTGTGCCAGTGTTTGTTGGATACAATAAAATCGCTTGTACTATTAGCTAAAAAACATCAAGAAACCATAATTCCACTGTATACACATCTTCAGCAAGCCCAAGTGGGTGTATTTTCCCATTATCTTTTATCTTATGCAGATGCTTTGTTCAGGGATCTTGACAGGCTTTATGTTACATATGGTAGGGTAAATGAAAATCCGTTGGGTGCTGGACCGATTGGTGGTACAAGTATACCGATTGATAGGCAGAGCACTGGAAAAATGCTAGGATTGAAAGGCATTGTTGAAAATTCGATTGATGCAACAACCACCAGGGACTCGATGGTTGAATATATTTCGGCAGTTGCAATTCTAATGACCAATTTAAGCAGGATTTCAAAAGATTTTTCAATATGGTCTACTTCAGAATTTTCTTTCCTTGAATTGTCTGATGAATTTACTTCACCATCAAGTGTAATGCCTCAGAAGAAAAATCCTGACATTCTAGAGATTACGCGCGGAAAAACATCGCAAGTAATTGGTAGTTTAACATCTATGCTTTCAACAATACAAGGACTTCCATCAGGTTATAGCAGGGACCTGCAACAGATCAACCCATCTATCTGGTCTGCTTCTAAAATTGTAATATCTGCACTTTTGATTATGGAATCAATGCTGAAAACAGTAGTAGTTAACAAAAAAAATATGAAAAAGGCAGCTGAGGATGGATACATTATAGCACTTGATCTTGCTGAAAAATTAGTCCATCATGATATACCATTTAGAAAGTCACACCAAATCATTGGGCGGCTTGTCAAATTCGCACATAAATCAGGAAAACCTATTTCTAAATTGAACGAATCTGAGGTAAAAAAAGTGATAAAAGGTAAGGAAGTTAGTTTGAAACTTCTTATGGAATTAATCCAATCTACAACAATTACCTCTTCACTTCATGATAGGAAATCTCAAGGCTCTTCTGGAATATCAGAACAAAAAAGGATGATTAAAGATAGAATGGGAAAAATAAATGCGTATCAGAGAGGGATTAAAAACCGAAGTAATCAAGTGCAAAACTCGCTAAACAATCTAAATAGAAAAGTAAAAGAATTAACCAAATGAGACGGGTCTAATGGGATTCGAACCCATGACAGCCGGATTAAGAGTCCGGTGCGCTACCTGGCTGCGCTATAGACCCATAAAAAAATAAAACAATGATGTCTTTATTTAAACTTAGGATGAGAATTCAGTTCTTAATTTCTGCCTGAACTTGATCATACTTTTCGAGAATTGTAGTGAGCACTTTAGAAACTGGAATGTTATTCATCTTCTTCTTCTCCGAAAGAAGTTTTTGATATGCCTCAAGAGTAATGTAAACTGGTATTGAACCGTTTCCTTCCAGCAAACCTCTAACATTGTAAAGAGCATTTTCCATTCCCTTTTCTGCACTCTTAGCAAACTTTAGTTTATCAATAATTCCTCCTAATGGACCAAACGGCATCTCGTAATCTACAGTCATTGTCACACGAGTTAAATTCTCACCAAGTGACTTGAATTCGTTTGTAATCTGCCATCTCTTGAATTTTCCCTTAATCATCTTTGCAGAGATTTTTTCATTTCTGTCAAACTGTGTGGTCTCACAATCCCATGTTAGACGCTTTCCATCAAAGTCTCCTATTATCCTGAATGTGGTTCCCACCCCCATTCCTTCTTTGATATCCATAGGAATGACTGTCATTCCAACACGCTCTTGATCCTTCAATTGGTCAGAAACGTGTTCAGGTCTCGCAAAATACGTAAATACAGTATCAACAGGTGCTTTGATGTCAATTGATTTACTAACTAAGGTCAATGGTGGTAAATCTTTTCAGTATAAATTTAAAGCTTTTGGCAAATACCATCAGCAAATTCTTTTACAATATATTGATTAGATTTGTAAGAAAGAAAATGCAAAGGCTCAAACTCTTTTTTTTAGTGTTGCTTACTGTACTAACGTTCAGTTTAATCTCGGAAGCTGAAGCACATTCTATGTTTAATTCATACGAAGAATGGATAGGTGATCATAGAGTTCAGATCGCTACGCTCCCTGAAATACCTGCAGTTGAAGAAGATGTTCAAGTTCTTCTAAGGGTGGTAGATGCTGATTTTCAAGAACTAGATCAATTTACGTTGGGAATTAGAATTTTTTATGATGGAGAGCAAATTGACGCAATCATGCCTAAAACTTATCAAAATGGACATGTGGAAATTGATTATATTTTTGAAATGTCAGGAAATCATATTTTTAGAGTTGATCTATACGATGTTTCTGAGGATGGGCGAGTGCTTACTTATACTTTTAACATAAGCGCACAGAATCCATTTGGATTTATTTTCATTGGTGCAGTTACAATGGGCGGAATGATGACTGCAATAATATTTGTCTACGTATATTGGTCAAAGCGTAGATCAAAATCTAAACAGTAGTCTGAATAGATTTTGGTTTCAGTCTGAATGCAAACAACGTAGTTAACAGAACCATGGCAAAAAGCAATATTCCAATGCCAAAATGAATGGATACCAACACGGCATGCAGCAGCGTGTCTATTACCAATGCACCTAGTGTTATCTGGGTTACGACAAATATAGCTGCCAGAGTTCCAGTAGTTCTAATCCTCCAATGAGAACCTGCTGTAATCCAAGAACCCACAGCGGTAGCTATTACCAATACTCCAGTAGTTGCAGCAATCAGTCTATGTGACCATTCAATAAAGTATTCTTCGTTAGGCAAAATTCCATTTGGGCATAACGGCCAATCTGGACAAGTTAATCCAAGTCCTGCTGCAGAGATATATCCGCCTATAACCATCAAAGAATAAAGAACTACCAAAGATGTTAACGCTAAATATTTTAATTTCAAGTTACTCTACTATGATTGTTCCAACCATACCCATTTCTCTGTGACCTGGGACAGTACATATGTAATAGTATGTTCCTGGCTCACCCGGAATAAATTGAGAAGTTCCACCTTCGCCAGGCTTTAATGGACTATTTGCAGCAGCAACATCTGTTCCCGATAATATTCCACCAAATCCCTCTTCATTCAGTGTAACACCAAACGCATGGAATGATTTTCCAGCATTTAAAATATTAAAGATTATTCTGTCGCCAACTTTGGCATTAATTGTTGGGTTGTTTCCTGGTTCGCCAGGCAATGCATTAAAAGCCAATGTCCTAAAGTCCTTTGATTCAATAAAGTCTAACGTTACCGGTATGTCAGCACCCGTTTGCGCTACAGCAGGTGCAGCATCTTCTTCATCAGTGATACCAGCAAAAGCTTTTCCTGCGGGAGAAAGTTCTGAAATCCAGTAATCTCCAAGAGCAAAGAAGATCACTCCACCCACTACAACTAGGCCAACCAATATTATCATAAGTTTTGCAGCTCTTCCGGGAGAAGTTCTGTAAACTGTTTCATCGTATTCGCTCATCTTATCACCTAATATCCACCCTCTCCATGTTGTGGATTACGCTGTGCGAACGGATAGTAATATTTTCCACCAAGTCCAAATGGATCTTCCAGATTGGCAGGCTTACCTTTAGCCATACTGTAAATCATGTTGCCCAAAAATATGACCATGCCCACAAGTATGATCATAGCACCTACGCTAACTAATTGGTTCATAGAAATCCATGCGTCTATCTCCGGATAATCATAAATTCTTCTTGGCATTCCAAACAATCCCAGTATGTGTTGGGTGAAGAATGTAATGCAGGCACCAACAAACGCCAAGATAAAGTGTACAACTCCCCACTTTTCATTATACATTCTGCCAGTTATGTATGGGAATAGATAATAGACAAATCCAATAGTACCAAACGCAATTGTTCCAAATACGAACAGATGGAAGTGTCCAACAACCCAGTAAGAGTCATGTGTGATAAAGTCTAATGGCATTGCTGTATTCACAACACCGCCAGCTCCCGCTGCGAAGAACAGTGCGATTCCGCCAACTGCAAACATCATTGGTGTTGCAAACTTAATTCTGCCGTTCCACATCGTAGCGAGAAAGTTGAAAACGTGCATTGCAGAAGCAGGTACAGCTGCTAATGTTCCAACCATAAAGACAGTCTTTTCGGTAAATGACATTCCAGTGGCAAACATGTGGTGAGCCCAAGATGCAAATGAAACTAGAGCCAAAATAATAAAAGCTGCAACACCGGAGGAGTGACTGAAAATAGGTCTTCGTGAAAACCTAGGTATGATCTCATACATCATTCCTATTGCAGGAATGACAAGCACATACACTTCCGGATGGAAAGTAAACCAGAACAGATGTTGATACGCAATTGGATCTCCACCAACAGCAGGATTGAAAAATCCTGAGACACCCAATCTGTCTGTCAACAACATCAAAAGTGCGGCTGCAAACGTTGGCATAGCAGCAAGTACAATTATAGATGATGTCAAAAATGACCATGCCAGCAGTGGTACCTTACCAAGTGACAAATCCGGGTGTTTACACTTCAATATAGTTACAACAAAGTTGATAGAGCTAAGAATTGATGAAACGCCCAGCACTTTTAGTCCGAAGATCCACATTTCCGCTGCTGGAGCAGGAGCACTGATAACAGAGTAAGGCGGATTAGCATACCATCCAAAGTCAGCCATTCCAAGCCATACAAGTGCGGCTGCTGGCGGAATCATCCAGAACGCAATTGCGTTAAGTTTTGGATAAGCCATATCTTTGTATCTTACCATAATTGGAACAAGATAGTTCCCAACGGCAGCTGCAGATGGAAGCAAAAATAAGAAGATCATAGTAGTTCCATGGGCTGTAAACAGTCTGTTATACGTCATAGCATCTTGAATGAGTTGTGCACCAGGCGCAAACAACTCAACACGAAGTGCAATAGCCATTGCACCACCAACAAACATAGCAAGAAGAGAAAAAACCAAGTAAAGAAGTCCAACATCTGTGTGATGAGTTGAGAACATTATTTGCCAAATTGGACGTGGTCTTGCAAGTTCTAGAACCATTTTCTATCCTCCGTATTTTGGTATGATTTTTGGGCTGAAATTAAATGTGATGTCATTAAACATCCTCCACATAGAGTTTTGCACGCATATTATAATGAATTAGACCACAATATTCCCTACACTGAATCTCGAACTCGCCAGCTTCGTTAGGAGAAAACCAGACAGTGTTGATTCTTCCGGGAATTGCATCCATCAATACAACAAATTCAGGTATGTTGAAATCATGATTAACATCTATACTTGTAACTTCAAATTTGTAGGCATGATCCTTCTTTAAATGAAGCTCACCTACTTCTTTTGTACCATCCTCATGTTCGAAAGTCCAAAACCACTGCTGACCGGTTACTATGATGATTTCAGCATCTGCAGGAGCATGGTCGATAATCCTCTCAACGTTCCATGCTTCCGCACCCACATAAATCAAAAGCGCAGTTACTACACCAAGATAGATCCATTCAGCCCAGTTTGAGTGCGCCATGTTAGAACTCTCCCTTCTCTTCGTATTCTGTTGGCTTTGAATTTGGATTAGATTCTCTAAATCTCCAGACCTGCCACACCATAGTTCCGGCTATAACGCCTCCCACTACAAATGCAACTGTCATCATACGGAAGAATAGATTCCAGATTTCAGCCTTCCTGTCTATATATTCACCAGCAGTTTCAGCTGCAAATGCCAAACTAACAGTTGGGATTATGAATAAAGTCGTAATGATGATTGATAAATGAAATATTCTGCTCATTATCGTTGTTTTGGGTTGTTGGTTGATATAATTTAAAATTTTTGGAAGATTTATGATTACCAAGTTTGATAATATCGATCAACATCCATTGCATTAATTGCTGAAAGAGAAAATTTATTCTCCTGCTCTTTGATTATGGTAAGAGAAGCATTTGCGATAATTAATTCAAACAAAGTTTTTGGTTTTAGATCCATTACTATAGAAAGCATTGATTTGATTGGATCCATATGAGTCACAAATATCACATTTTCATTCTTGTGTTTTTTAACAACATGAGTCACCATATCTAGGACACGCCTTTGCACCCCTGGAAATGTCTCTACTTCATGTTCGGCAATAACAGGATCATTTTCATAAAACTTCAAAAATATATTGCCATATTTGGCAAACATATCATCATAATTCATACGAGTAAATCTTCCCATCTCTATTTCGGTAAGCCTATCATCTAATTCATAGTCCAATGAATTATTTTTTGCAACAATTTCTGCTGTGTGGCTTGCGCGTTCTATAGGGCTGGAATAGATAGCGGATATGTCAAGAGGCTTGAGATATTTTGCTATACTTTCTGCCTGTTCGATACCGGCTTTTGTTAGAGGTACACCTTCAGTACGTCCCGCAAGAATCCGTTTGGTATTATTTTCTGCCTGTGCATGTCTTAGGAATATTATCATTTTCAGCTCGATTTGATTTCCTACATAGAGATAATAATAACATTGTTAGATTCACTTCATGAAAATTGGTATAATTGGCGGAACCGGAGGAATGGGTAAAGGTTTTGCATTAAGATGGTGTAAAAAACATGAAGTGATAATTGGCTCACGTGATGCAGAACGTGCAGCAACTGCTGCAAATGAATATTCTACTCTAGCTAAAGATGCCTATGGAAACATTAATGGGAAAATTTCAGGGAAGGATAATCTCTCAGTTGCAAAAGAATCAGATGTTTTAGTTTTATCAATTCCATATGAAAATATTGATACCACCTGCTCACAGTTATTATCTGAGGTTAGTGACCAATGCGTTGTAATTTCGCCTATTGTTCCAATAATAAAGACAGATAGAGGCTTTGAATGTATTGCAATTAAGGAAAATAAACCATTTTCACACCAAACAGTTGAGAAACACATGAAAGATAAAACAAAATTAGTTTCTGCGTTTCATGTGATTTCAGAAAAAAAACTTGTTAATCCTACCTTATCTTTAGATTATGACATTTTTGTTGCTGGTGATGATAAAGATTCAGTCGAGATAGTCAATGGTTTAATTAACGAAATTGAGGGGTTACGCCCAATTTACTTGGGTCCTGGAGCATTGGCATATCTTGTTGAAATGTCAACGCCGTTGCTACTAAATGCAATGATTAGAAACAAAATGAAAAATCCTGGAATTAAACTTGTTTAAAATATACAAATAGAAAAAATAGTCATGAGTGAAGAATATCCTCGCCGTGGAAGAAATTGGTTAACAGCAATGGGTGTTTTATTTTTGGTTGTTGCAGCGGTAACATTGGTTAGAGATATTATTATTTGGAGTCCTGATTTTGTTTTTCAGTTTTTTTTTGATTCAGAGATTAATGCTCAAAAAGTTTCACTAGGAGCAATTGCGTTTGGAGCGTTTATGGTAGTATTAGGATTTGGAAAGAAAAATGTCAAAGCATGATGAATTTCTTCAAAGCTAAAATATGCTAAGGCTTGTAACTGCAGACAAAATCTTCAATTTTATCTAAGGCAGAATTTAGTTTTTCCATATTTGGAAGAAATACCAATCTAAAATAGCCACTGCCATATTTTGTACCAAAGCCAGAACCATGAACAGCAAGTACTCCCTTTGACTTTAACAAGTTTAAGACAAATTCCTTGTCTGACTTGAATGGGTTGTTTTCAATTTTTGGAAATACGTAAAATGCTCCTTTTGGATTAGAGCATGAAATTCCCGGCATTGAATTTAGTCGCTTGACAACCAAATCTCTGTGTTTTTTTAACTCAGATACAAATTCGGATATGTATTCTTGTGGTCCTCGTAGAGATTCTAACGCAGCATACTGTACTGGATGGTTTGTTGATATTCTAACACGGGCCAATTTTGGTAAGTGTTCTCTAATTGGAGCAAGTTGTGGCGAACTATTGAATGCAATGTATCCTATTCTCCACCCTGACATCAAGTGCACTTTGGAAAATCCATTTAAGATAATAACAGGAGAATTGCCTGCAACTTTTCCAATTCCTACAAATTTTTTATCAAATACAATCTGGTCGTAAATTTCATCGCATATAATATACAAGTTATTCTCGTTTGCAACATCAATTAATTTTTTGAGTGAGTCCTCTTCAAAGACAGCACCAGTTGGGTTGTTAGGACTGATAAGGCAGATTGCAACTGTTTTTGGTGTAATTTTTGATTTGATATCAGCAATGTCAGGAGTTGAGTTTTCTAGGTCCACGGAAAATTCAATGGGTATTCCACCATGTAGTCTTATGTAAGATGCATATGGTGGATAATAAGGACCTGGAAGCAAAACCTCGTCACCTTCTTCAACGATGGAAGACATGATCATGTCCAATCCTTCTGAGACTCCGTTTGTAACCAAAACATCATCGGCACCAATTGAAAGACCCTTTAAGTTTTCTTTTTTGGCAATCGCAGTTCGTAATTCTTGAATCCCCTCAGATGCAGAATAATAATTCTGATCTTTTTTTATGGCATCAATAAAAGCCTGTTTTACATTTTCAGGAGGATGAAATCCATACTGTGCTGGATCACCAATGTTTAGATAGTCTATTGTTCTTCCTTGCTTTTCTAAATCCTTGGCAGCTGAAACTATATCTCGTATAGCATACTCAACGCCTGAAACTTTTTTTGATATTTTCATAATTTAGACAAATATTTAGACCTGTTAAATTCTTACTTGTTTGGACCCGTTGCATAGCCTGGATAGTGCGGGTGGCTTCGGACCACCAGGTCAAGGGTTCGAATCCCTTCGGGCCCTCTAATTAAATTCAAAAAAATCATACGGAAAACTTAACTATATTAGAAGATTCTTTTTTTGATCATCTATGAATCCGGGAATAGGTCTTATGAAAAGAAGGCTTGAAACTGAAGAATCTGCTATTTCATTAGCTATTTCAGGAATTACAAAAAAATTCAAGGTGCAGACAAATGAAATACAAAGTTTAGAAACAAAGTACGATGATGATTCCGGAGATTGGTATGTTGCATTAGGATGGAAGAACAAACGTGTAGTTGTAAAAATGGATTCAGTTTTAGCTGTTATAATAGAAATAAAAGAAATTTAGGTACAATTAGATGAAAATTGGTAATAAAATACTCATTGTAGTAATTGCAGTTATTGGTCTTTATGCTGCTTTTCTTATTTATTCAGATATTAACACTATTTCTAGTAAAATATCAGATTTTAAAATTGAAATCATCCCTATCATACTTTTACTTGTAACATCAGGATGGTTTGTGCTATTTTTTAGATGGCATTTGTTATTACGAAACGCAAAAATTTTCATCCCAGTAAAAGATAGTTTTTTAATTTTAACGTCTGGTTTCGCATTAACTATAATTCCCGGTAAAGTTGGTGAACTTGTTAAATCTCAATTATTAAAAACAAAGTTTGGGATTGCTAGAAGTAAAACCATTCCCATAGTAATCTTAGAGCAATTTTATCAAGCTATTGGTATAGTAACGCTATCATTTTTTGGAATATGGTATTTCGAATTAGGAGCATACGTACTTGGATTTTTTACGGCTGCACTAGTTTTTGTTTTTGTTCTGCTTTCATCAAGAAAAGCATTCAATAAAATTGTGTCATTGCTTGGGAGAAGAAAATTCACTTCGAAACTTGTTGAGCCATTATCATCTTCTTATGATGGCATTAAGAATGGAATTAAAGGGCCAATAACGCTTTATGCTTCTAGTTTATCGATACTTTTTTGGCTGATAGAAGCAATATCGATATATTTTATTTTATTAGCATTTGGAGTTGAAGTGATAGAATTTCTTACAGTTATTCCTACTTACACAACTTCAATAATGTTAGGAATTCTATCATTCCTTCCTATGGGAATAGGAGTAGTTGAAGGCACTTTGGCAAGTTTTTTTACAATGCATGGTATTGATATCTCTTTAGCGTTAACAATAGTTATTGTAATACGACTATTCACGCGTTGGTATTCAGTTTCATTTGGATTTATTGCGTTGAAATTGAGTGGAGGGTTAACAAATAATCAAGAACCTAACGATTCAAAATCTTAATTTTGTATGTTATTTTTTTGCGTAAATAATAGCTGTCCTACCAATACCAATTTCTGCAAGTTTTTGATAAATTTTTCTTTTTAATTGTCCTTCCTTTCTTTTTTCAAAGTTTTTTTCGAATTGAATTCTTTCCAAATGTATTTTCTTCCCAATTTTGGGATTTTTGATATAATCCTGTCCCATTAAGAGAAATATTTCGAGAGGAAAAGTAGCCTCTTTTATAATTATTTTAAATCCAATACGCTTTAACAAATCAGAAATACTTGAGAAATTAAAATAATTAAGATGTTGAATGTTGCCTGAAGTTTTTGACCAAGAATAAAATGTAATCCACCATTCCTTTTTCTTAAGTGCTTTTTGGGCTAATTTTTGTAAAGGATTGAAGTCATTAGGAACTTCAACCACAATCACTCCACCTCTTTTTAGAAGTGAATATGCTTTTTCAATTACGCCTATGGGATCGTTTACATGTTCTAACACATCAAAAGTGTGTATTGCATCAAATTTTCCAATTTCGTTTGAAGTCACTTCATGAAAAAATTTTTGAATTGTAGGTATGTTTTGTTCTTTTGCATAGTTACATGCAAGTGGAGATGGTTCAACACCAATAACATCCCAGCCTCTACGTTTTGCACGTCTCAAAAAAAATCCAGGACCAGATCCTATATCAAGGATTCTTTTTGATTTTGACGAGATGAGTTTTTCTATTGTAACTAATTTTTCGTCAAAGATTAAATTCCAATAATTCATTTCATTCTCATTTTTTGAAATAAAATAAGGTTTTGTATTTTGATAGTATTCATTATTATAGAATAAATTTAATTCTTGGTTAGAGGGAACTGGTATAACATGAATAAATTTACAGCTTCTACAGTCTATCACACTATATTTTCCAAATTTTTTAATAGTTTTTCCGTTATGTTTAACCAAATTTCTAATTAGTTGTAATGATGTAGATTATATGAAACTTTTAGTTGGTAGTTATAACTTATTGCCTAGTAAGTATTTGAATATTTTCTACAACTGTTCTTGCACGTTTAACAGCTTCATCTCTTGTATCACCTGTAGTAATTACAAAGCCACATCTTTTAGTGTGATCTGTAACTTTTTCTAGAACATCACCTACTCTAAAAAAAAGATTGAGTTTATGAACCCAAGATTCATTTTTAAACGAATCAATATTACTGATTGAGGTTATTTTACCTGGTTTTGGAAAAAAGTAACGAATAGCAACAAACTTTTGGTAACTAAAATGTAATTTGTCTTTGTTAATTTTTTCGCCTAGAGATAAACGAATAGCTATTTCTGTTATATTAATACCAGTTACAAGTTCAATCTGATCAGAACTAAAATACCCTCCTGACAAACGAGATGCAATTTCAATAATTTTTGGACCATCATTAGTCATAACAACATCACCTTTAGATGTGGCATTAGATATTCCTAGGACTTGACTTGATTTTTCAACTAGATTTACAATAGAATCTAATTCTTTTTTCTCAATTTTTGCAGGCCATTGTGCTCCATTCTCAATTATATACGGACCTAATTTTTCAATAAGTTCATAATTTCGTTCAGCTAAACCAGGTGTTATGTTTTTTCCATCCGTTATAACAGACTCTGTACTGTATTGCTGTCCTTCCAGAAATTCTTCCAGCATTACTCTCGAGGTTGGTGAAAAAGACTTTGCATGCTCAAATACCCATTCTAAATCTACTAATTTTGTTATTTGTATTACACCTCGAGCCCCTCTACTGTCTACAGGTTTTATTACTAATGGTAATCCTCTTTTAGAAATTATTGAACGCAATTCTGACACAGATTTAACTAAACTAAACCATGGAATTGGTATTCCTGCAGCTAAAAGGGTTTCTTTCATCAATAATTTATCTGAGCATTTTCTAGCTGTCTCAGTTGTGATACCTGGCAAACTTAATTTTTCTGCAACACTAGCTACAGTTAATGGTACATCAGTGGCAATACAAATAACGCCATCAATACGATTAACATTTTGATGATATTCACATGCAGCTTCAACAGTTCCTTCTACATCATATGTACTTACAATGATAGATTTGTCTGCAAATTTTAAACCTGGAGCATTTGGATTATTATCACTCACCACAACATTTAAGCCAAGTTTTTTTGCTAATTTTATACCGTAAATAGACTCTACGCCAGCACCAACAATCCAAATTGTCCTAATCATAACCTATGGATACATTCCACCATTTACATTAATGGTTTGCCCGGTTATGTATGAAGCATCATTAGAGCATAGAAAATTTACAACATCTGCAACCTCATCAGTATCCGCTATTCGACCAATTGGAATTTGTTTTACTTTATTTTTACCAGAAGTTGTTTTCAATTCGTTTGCAATCAAATCTGTTTTCACTAATCCAGGAGAAATAGCATTGATTGTAATACCATTTTTAGAATATAATTTTGCTAAAGATAATGTAAGATTGATTAATCCAGCCTTCGATGCAGCATAATGAATTTGATTACGTCCTCCCCATTGCCCTCCAATGGAAGCAACATTAACAATTCGTCCCCACTTGCTTTTGATCATATGCGGAATTACTTCTTGTGAAAATGAAAATGCGCCACGCAGATTAGAGACTAACATATGATCCCAGTCAGCATCACTTATTTTTTCAAATGATTTTTCTTGTGAAATTGCAGCATTGTTAATTAAAACATCTATGTTTTGACCAAAAAATTTTTTGCAGGATTGAATCCCCCTCTTAATCGATTTTCTTGATGTAATATCTACCTGAATTGCGATTGCATGATTTTTTTTAGTTAGATTATTAGCATCTTTTTTGTTGGTTTTATATCCAACAGCAACATAAAATCCACTTTTAATTAATTTTAAACATATACTTTTACCAATACCTCCACTTCCGCCCGTTACAAAGGCAACTTTTTTTTTAGCCATAGCAAAAAATCAAAATAACTGTAATTTAATCATTCAAAAGTAATACGTATCTTTGATATCAGTCATAATTGATTTTATACACTATGACTTTCTGAGGCAAATCTGATTGATAAATTAATTCAAAATTAGGCGGAATTTCTTTGTTATTTGGATCTGATAGAATTTTTAGATATTCTAATTGATCCGGAGGTTGCCAACCCTCTGTCTTCAAGTAAGATGTTGTTGGAGTATAAATTATGTAATCTGGTGTAGGTTTAATGATATTATGTCGATCTATTGGGTTACTACGAATATTAGAATTCATCAGCTCAATATCATTCCAATTTTTTCTTAAGATATAATTCTCAATGGAATCGTTTTCTGGCCCTTCATTAAAAGTTGCAAAAACTGATTTGCTTTGAATATGATAAGAAAGATAGAAATAACTAGACATTATCACGCTTTCCTCAATGCCAGGTTGTTTTTTTAATTCATCTATTAGTGGTTTCCAATCTAATCCAACTTGTTCAATTTGACGGTTTTGAGAAATAAATGAAATTTCATCTTGAATGTTAGTAAAAGGAATTCCTGAGGAAGAAATTTTGAATGTTACATATGAATAACCAAGATTTCCCACTAGGATTAATGAGATGATTATTATTATGATTATTTTCACATTTCCTGAAAATAAATCATCGTAATTTTTTGTCTTTATTCTAATTATTTTTGGAATTACTTCCATAATGAAAATTGCGCTAATTGCAATGATAGATATTAAAATTATTAAAAAATGCTCAGGTGCTCTTAGATGAATTATAGAAAGAGTTATCGTAAAAACTACTGGTAGAATTAATAGTGGTGTAAAGTTTCTGTTAGCATTTCGAAAATTAATAATTCCTAAAACAAGTAATGGCATTATAACTATTGCAAAGAAATGAGTATCAAAGTCTCCCACTAAAAATATTAGAAATGCAGTTAGGCTAGATACAGAAACAAATACTATTGAATTGATTTTATTGGGTCTAATTTTTAAAATATACACTGTTCCGCCAAGAACAGGAATTAATCCAATATATGGAATAAATGGAATTAAAGATGAATTTACTTTATTATCAAACCCAAAAAGATAATTTGGTGCACTTGAAAATTGATTATAAAAATAATTTTTTAAAAATAGATTAAAATCTACTGAAATTCCTTCAAGTGTTCCCTTTCCAATTGATCGCACAACCTCATCATGCCACTCAGGAGTTTGATATTTGTAACGCATAGACATATAGAAGTTTGAATCCACATCAATCAAATTTTCATGCACAGAAAAATTATAGGCAATTAGAGGACTTACAAAAATTATGAAAAACGCTAAAATTAA
>JACAST010000075.1 GCA_013390765.1 Marine Group I thaumarchaeote
AAAAATTATGATGAAAAAAAGCAACATATGATACAATGATTAGAAAACAAAAAGTGATTAGTAATGGAAATTTTTGAATTGTTATTTTTTTTCTAAATTCAGTACTTTGTTGAGTCATATCAGTATTTCAAATACCTAATCAGGAGTTAATTTAGGAGAAGCAAATTTTTTCTTTAAAATCAGTGAAAGCATTTTTAATCCAGTTTTAAATATGGCTAAAAAATTTTCTGAATGTTTTGACGCACCACCTATCCTACCATAATAGCTGACTGGAATTTCTATTACCCGTTTATCATTTCTAAGAAATTCAATAATCATTTCAGGAGAAAATTCTGGTCCTAATCCAATGAAATTTTGTTTAATTTCATCATATTCACTTTTCCAAAATGTACGGTATGTACATCCAACATCTGTAAGTCTTGGTTCAATTTTTATCCATAATAATTCAATAAATTTTGCAACCAATAGATTAGCTATTCTTAGGCCCGTACTCATATTTGCTGCTTGGCTAATCAATTCTTTAGTAGTTCTTGTACCAATCACCATATCACAATCTTTAATGTATTCATACATTTTGTAAATATCCCTAGATCTAAAAGTTGCGTCACCCTCAACAAGAATTACAATATCTCCAGTTGCTTTATCAATTCCATTACGTAGTGCCTCACCATACCCCACAAATTTGCTCTGGATAATTTTTAAATTAATGTCATTTTCAAAATTTGATATTTTTTCAATGGTTCCATCACTACTGCCACCATCTGCTACAATGATTTCATCCACCATATCTTTAAAATCATTTATGACGAAAGGGAGTGATTCAACTTCATTATATGATGGAATAACTAGACTTTTTCGATATGAATTAAAATGTGTTTTATTATAGAGATATTTTGCATGTTTCCAATCATCTACGGTATTTATGTTAACGTATGAGCTGTTTAATTTATGTGCATAAACCAATTTTTCTTTAGCTAAAATTGAGATTACATCAATGAGTTCTTTGCGTTTAGTCCTAATACTTTTAGGTGCTTTTTGAATATAGTCAAAAATTGAATTTTTAAAGATAAATGTGCCAAGTCCGAGCATATTATTTTCAAAAGTTTTAGGTTTTTCAATTAGTGATTTTACTCTCATAGTAGAATCTGCTTTGATGGAATAATTATTTGCTATATCTTGTGGATTATCAGTATTTGTGAAAGTAATAACTGCCTCAGCATCATCATATTTTTTGTTAATAATTGTAAAATGATTAGAATTGATATAGAATTCATCTCCCAGCATGACTAAGAACATTCCATGAATCTTTTCTTTAACTAAATACAACGCGTCAGCTATTCCTAGATTGGAATCAGATTCAACATAGTCTATAGTTACTCCAAAATTATTCCCGTTCCCAAAATAATTTCTGATTTGATTATCACCCTTAGAGATAACCACTATTATTGAATTAATTTTTAGTTTGTCATGAATTATTTCTAAAATATTTTGTAGAATTGGTTTGTTGTTGATTCTAAACATTACTTTTGGTGTATTATTATCATAAACACGTGTTTTAGTTCTAGAACCTATTCCGCCTGCTAGAATGACTGCCTGATTAATATTCATAGTTAAAATTTTCTAATTCTAATTTTTTTCAGCAATTTTATTATTTTGTTTAAAATAATCTAGCATATCTTTCAGCGCATTAATTGGTTCATATCTATATCTATATCCAGTTGAAAACAATAATTCGTTATCATAATAATTGTCTTTATGCATTACTGATAAATGCCATGAAGTTACAGGAATCATCTTTAATTTCGCAAGTAACTTTAGAAATCCTATTAATTGAAGTGGGATGTGAGTAATTCTTGATTTACTTTGACCATACTTAATTAATTCTTGAAAAATTTGGTTCATACTACCAGAAATCTTTCCGCCGAAGTTAACAGTTAAACCAGGTTTTTTATTTTTTCCTAGATAAATCAGGAAATCCACTAAATCTTCAACATGGACAAATGATAATTTGTTATCACCATTTCCTAGAACTGGAATAAATGAATTATCTTGTAAATTTTTAAAAATTGTTTTGTAAATACCTAATCTTCCTTGCCCTAGGATTGGGGCAGATCGTATGATAGTAATTTCTAGACCACCATCCTCGTATTTTTTACAAATTTTTTCTCCATTCCATTTTGTCAATGCATAAGCACCGTTAGGATCAACAGATGTATTTTCAGTAATAGGACATTCAGGACTGCCGTATACAGCAGTAGTTGAGACATAGATAAAGTATGCATTTTTTGAATTGGCTAGATTTAGTACTTGCTCAGTTCCATCAACATTGGTTTTAAAAAACTCCTCTTTAGAACATCTTTCGTGTTCTAACCTTGCCGCAAGATGAATAATTATGTCAACGTCATAATCAATTTCTAATGGTTTTGCAATGTTATGAATTACTTTAGTATGCTTACCATTTTTCCAATCTAATCCAATCACATCAAATCCTAGTTTTTCCAATTTAGGAATTAATGACTGCGCAACAAATCCAGAGCTGCCGGTTACAAGTATTGTCAAATTGAAAGCTGGTTTTTAAACTAATATTTATTTTAAGCCACTTTAGATTTTAGAAATTCTTTGTACTCCTTTTCAGATCTTGTATTACCCCCATCAA
>JACAST010000040.1 GCA_013390765.1 Marine Group I thaumarchaeote
ATCTCGATTATAAATAAGGAAACTGGGAAAACGTTTACAGACTCTATTATGCCTGGTAAAAATTCAGAACTAACTGTTTATCAACCGGGTGAGTACTGGATTGAAGCAGAAATAGATAGGACACTAAGTGCATACGCAACTATTCAGGTGGAAAAAATAGAACACGGCGAAAAAAATCTTGTGAATATGTTGAATTTGCCTGAGAAACCCATTCTGATAATTTTCGCTATAATGATTGTAACGGTTATTGTGGGTCTATTAGTAAGAAGACGTTAACTAAATCTTAGATTCTTGGTCCTGCTAAACGTATTTCATCAGATATATCCTCAAACCTTCTAAAGTTATCAACGAACATTTGAGATAGCTTTTTTGCCGAAAGATCATAGGTGTCTTTGTCAATCCATGTGTTTCTTGGGTCTAAAATTTCTGAAGGAACTCCAGGACATTCAGTCGGTACATCTAGATTGAAAATCTCATTATGGGAAAATTTCACAATGTCTAATGATCCTGTTATGGCTGCAGTCACCATTGCACGGCTATATTCTATCTTAATTCTTTCACCAACACCATATGGTCCTCCAGACCAACCAGTGTTGATTAGGTATACTACTGTGTTATGTTTGGAAATCTTTTCGCCAAGCATTTTTGCATAAACTGATGCCAGACGCGGCATAAATGGCGCAGCAAAACATTTAGAGAATGCAGCTTTCGGTTCTTTAATTCCTCTTTCAGTTCCCGCTATCTTACTTGTATAGCCTGACACAAAGTGAAACATAGCTCCATCTCTGGAAAGTTTGGACAGTGGAGGAAGTACACCCATTGCATCTGCTGTTAAAAATATAATGACTTTAGGATTACCGCCAACACTAGGTACAACTGCTCCTGGAATGTAATTAAGTGGATAAGCTGCCCTTGTATTTTCAGTTAGACTATAATCATTAAAGTCTGGTTTTAGCGATTCTTTGTCTATGACTACATTTTCTAATACAGCACCAGTCTTTATGGCATTCCAAATTTGCGGTTCATGTTCTTCTTTGAGATTGATACATTTTGCATAGCAACCACCTTCAAAGTTAAAAATTCCTTTGTCTGACCAACCATGTTCATCATCCCCAACCAACATCCTTTCAGGATCAGCAGACAAACTAGTCTTCCCTGTACCTGATAAACCAAAGAATAATGCTGTGTCACCATCCTTCCCAATATTAGCAGAACAATGCATAGGAAAAACCCCCTTTGACGGCAAGATGAAATTCATTACTGAAAAAATTGATTTTTTTATTTCACCAGCATAATTTGATGCCCCAATCAAAACAAGTTTTCTTGATAAATTGATAAGTATGAATGCGTTTGATGCGGTACCATCAATTTCCGGTATAGCTTCAAAATCATTAATACATATTACAGTTAATTCTGGCTCATGATCTTCTAATTCAGCAGCTGAAGGTCGAATGAAAAGTTGGTGCGCGAATAAACTTTGCCAAGCATGATCATTGATAATTCTAATCGGCAATCTATTTTCAGGATCAGCACCAACAAAACCATCAAATATGAATAACTCCTTTCCTTCAACAAATTTTTTCATTTTATTAGATAATTTTTCAAATGTTTCTGTTGGGAATCGTTTGTTCACCTTTCCCCAATGAACCTTATCATGTGTGAGATCATCAAAAACAATGAATCTGTCATCTGGTGATCTTCCTGTATACCTTCCTGTTTTAACTGACAACGAACCAGTTGAGGTTATCATCCCCTCATTTTTTTCGACAGCAATTTCCACTAGTTTTTCAACCGGTAAATTTCTGTAAATTTTTGATGGATTTATTCCAAATGCAGTAATTTGAGAATTAAATTTAGCTGTTGACTTTGTTTCACTCATCTCAACTGCACATCCTACTCGCTAAAAATTCAAAACTAGTTTTATTCATTAGAACTTTCACGCAATAAAAAACATTATTATCTCTTTCTAAGATCACAAATCTTCATTGATTTTTCAGCAACCTATTTATGTAAAAATTCAAGGTTTATGGTCATGCCAATAAATAAAGAGAAATTAGATCTTCGTGCTGAAGTTGCTAAAAACAGACCTGACTTTAAAAGACCTGAGAGCTGGCGGTACAAGAGATTAGAAACAACTTGGCGAAAGCCAAAAGGCATTGATAATCATCAACGTAAACAAAAAAGCAGAGGTAGACCTGGTCTTGTTAAAGTGGGCTATGGTGGTCCAAAAATTGCACGCGGATTACATCCATCTGGTTATACAGATAATTTAGTTCATAATATCACTGATTTAGAAAAATTAAACCCAAAAACTGATGGGATAAGAATAGCTCATAGTGTTGGAACAAAGAAAAGAAAAACAATAGTTATCAAATCGATAGAAAAGAAATTCAAAGTATTTAATGCGAGGGTGTCTGAACGTGCCAATAAATCTTAAAACAAAAAAGCAACTAGTCTCAAGAATGTATAAAGTAGGAGTAAATAGAGTAGTGTTTGACTCTGACCATCTTGATGATATAGCTGATGCAATTACAAGAGAAAATGTTAGAAGTTTATTTACGGCAAACACAATTAAAATTAAACCTATTGTTGGGACGTCAAGAGGAAGAGCAAAAGTAAAAAAAATTCAAAAAAAGAAACGTGGTGTAGGACAGGGTTCTAAAAAGGGAGCTAAAGGTGCTAGAATAGGCAAAAAGGAAGTTTATGTAATAAAGGTAAGATCACTTCGTTATAGATTAAAAATTGCTAAAGATCGAAAGGAAATCACAAATAAAGAATTTTGGGAACTTTACAAAAAGATTCGTGGAAACACTGTTAGAAATATTGCGCATCTAAGAACTTTGATTGATGAAACAATATCTAAAAGAAAAG
This sequence comes from Marine Group I thaumarchaeote, assembly GCA_013390765.1. Classification (GTDB taxonomy): domain Archaea; phylum Thermoproteota; class Nitrososphaeria; order Nitrososphaerales; family Nitrosopumilaceae; genus Nitrosopelagicus. The sequence goes on from JACAST010000040.1 coordinate 2,872, forward strand.
GTTAGAAATAGAATTTTTCTTTATCAAAATCTATAATTTTTCCATCTTTAATTTTAATTCCTTCTTTCGCCAGCATTTGGGACTTGATTATTTCACCATAAACATATCCTCCAATTTTACCGTCAGATTTTACCACTCTGTGACATGGAACTATTATAGGAAATGGATTTTTTTTCATGATCGTCCCAATAACCCTTTGTCCACTTTTTAGTCCCACTGCTTTTGCTAAATCACCATAAGTTGTAACTTTTCCTTCTGGAACCTGCAAAAGTTTCTTGTAAACTTTAGTACTTAAAGTCAAAGCTTGATTACCTCTAAATCCGTTCTTTCAAGCATTTCAAGAATTTTTTGTTTATTTTTCCCCATACCATTCCAATCCAACAATGCTGCAGTAGCACCTCTATTTCTTTTAATTATATGAGAAAATAAAGATTGATCTATTTGTCCCAATGCATGTTTTGGAATTACTGTACCCAGCGAATACTTACCATGAATTAATTCGTTGGTAAATTTTTCAGGATAGTGTGTTCCACCAAAACATATTGCGATTGGATATGATTTCTGTTCTTCTTTCATTACATCAACTATAATTTGTCCAACTGAATTACACAGATTCACATCATTCCATTCTTTTTCTGTTGTTCCAATTTCAATGAACAGAGCAGGTTTATTTAATGCAGTTGGTCCGTGGTGAGTTGCCTCAATTGTTATCTGAAATCCTGGAAACTCACTTCTGGCATTCCAAAGATTTTGAATATATGATTTTTGAATATATGGATGCGGGATAGATACTTGACGGCTATAACCACCAAAATTAGCATCAGAAAAATTTCCAGTATTATGACAAGTAAGCGCTAAGACGCCTGACTCTGCTGCATGTTTTGATAAAAAAATATATCCGTCATAATCAAATTTTTCTTCTAACAAATCTGCAGAAATTGCCGGGCTTGAAATTATTGCCAAATCAAAATCTTTTCCCTTGTAAACATTACCATTTTTCTCCAACTCTTGTGAAATAAATTTGGCAATATTATGACCTGCTGGGTCTTTTTGATATGCAACAAGCAATTCCATTAGATAAAAGATATATTGATACTTTATTAATTCCCAACAAATGCATCTTGATCTTCGACGTACATTCATGAATATGAAAAACACCATAAAGCTTACCAAAAAATCTGATAAAGATGTCTATGTGCAACATCTAAGGCTTGTCTTATTTGGAATTGCATCAGTAGGTGCTATTGGATTTGGAATTCAGTTCATTTTTTCGGTTTTGACAGTTGGAAGATAAAATGTCTGAGCCAGAATCATCAGATGGACAGCAGCCAGAATCTACTATTGAACCAGTAGCTGAGCCAGAAACAGTAGCTGAGCCAGAAACAGTAGCTGAGCCAGAAACAGTAGCTGAGCCAGAAACAGTAGCTGAGCCAGAAACAGTAGCTGAGCCAGAAACAGTAGCTGAGCCAGAACCAGAAGATGAAGGAATCTCGCATCTGTTTGCAGTAAGAACAACCGGTGGTCAGGAAAAAATTGTTATGAGATTGTTAGAAGCTAGAATAAAAATGGAAAAAATAAACATTCAGTCAGTACTTTTGTTATCTGATTTGAAAGGATATGTTGTAGTTGAAGCACGTGATGTGTCTGCTATGTTTGATGCGATTCAAGGAATTAGACATATCCGTGGTCAATTAAGGGGAGAGCTAACATACAAAGAGATTGATAAATATTTAATCAAAAAATCAACTGTATCTGAACTTGCTGTTGAAAATACTGTTGAAATAATTGGTGGCCCATTCAAAGGTATGAAAGCTACTATTACAAGATTGGAACTAGAAAAAGAAGAAGCTACAGTTATTTTATTAGATGCAACTTATGAACTACCTGTAACTGTTGATGCGAACTATCTAAAATTAGTTCCAGCATAGCAAGGATTAAATTTTCAAAATATGGTGCAAGGTTGTGGGAAATAAACAAACCGTTTCAGCGCTTGTAACCGGTGGAGAAGCCTCAGCTGGACCACCTCTAGGACCATCATTAGGTCCAATGGGAGTAAATATCATGCAAGTAATTGATGCTATTAATGAAAAAACTAAAGAGTTTCAAGGAATGAAAATTCCAGTAACTGTTTCAGTAGATACAGATACTAAAAAATGGGAAATTGAGGTAGGGATACCGTCAGCTTCTGCACTTTTGCTAAAGGAAGTTGGTATTCAAAAAGGCTCTGGAACATCTGGAACTGAATGGGTTGGAGAAGTCACTGTTGATTCTATCGCTAAAGTGGCTAACGTTAAATTGGAATCATCATATGCTACTTCTTTAAAATCTGTAGCAAAACAAATAGTTGGTACCTGTGCATCATTAGGAATCAAAATTGAAGGAAAAACTCCTAAAGAGTTTACTGCCGAAGTAAATGAAGGCAAATGGGACAGTAAATTCACGTAATTTCCTGCTAACTAAATATTAAAAATTAAATAGAGATTTTACTATTTTCTATGCATTTATGTTAAGATATGAAGGTTCCTTATCGGTTTTTTGTAATTCCACAAAAGTTTCAGTGTTTTGAATACCATCAATTTTTCCAATTTTTTCAATAACAACAGTATGCAAGTCTTCAAGATCCTTAGCATAAACTCGTATCATAATATCAAATCTCCCAGTAACTTCGATGATAGAAACTACCTCAGCAATTTCCAAAAGTTTTTTGTGAATTTGTATTTTTAATTTAGGGTCTCTGTTTATACCAACAGATGCTTTAATACCTATTCCCAATAAAAAATCATCAATTTCGATGGTGAATTTCTTAATCACTTTCTTTCTCACAAGTCGTTTAATCCTGCTATACAATACAGATGCACTAATTCCTAGTTTTTTTGAAAGCGTGGGAACAGAAATGTTTCCATCTTTAGATAATTCAAAAAGTAGTTTCATATCAATCTCGTCAAATCGTTGCAATGATCGAAAAAAGAGCTATATAGTAATAAATGTAGATTCTATCAACATTGTACATATTAATTTCAATTAATCTAATATAAAGTAGAAAATTTTCAAAAGTTATTGTAATATGATCTTCCTATCTCTAAACGATTTTAAGTAGGATTCTTAAAAAAATCTCCATGGTTAACGAATCACAACTTGTTGAAGTAATAAAACAGGCAAAAGAGAGTGACAAGGATCGTAAATTTAAACAATCTGTAGAGATGATAATGGTATTCAAGGACGTTGATGTAAAAAAGGGATTTGCCATTAATGAGACTGTTCAACTGCCCAAAAAAACAACTAAGCCTGCTTCAGTATGTATCATGGCATCTGGAGATATGGGAACCAAAGCAAAAAATGCAAAAGCTGACATGGTAATAGATGAAAACGAACTAACAAAATTGAGCGCAGATAAAAAGAAATCAAAAAAGATGATTAACAAATATGATTTCTTTTTAGCAGATACAAAACTTATGCCCACTGTAGGCAAGAAGTTAGGACAGCTTTTAGGACCTAGAGGTAAAATGCCAACCCCAGTTCCATTTAATGCGCCCATTGAATCATTTTTGGAACGATTTAGATCATCTGTAAAGATTAGAGCAAAGGGCTCTTTATCTATGTCATGTAGGATTGGAGAAGAAGATATGGATGACGCCGACCTTGCTGCAAATGCAAGTGCCGTTGCAACAGCAATAGAGAAAACACTGCCTAATGGAAGTAAGAACATTGAAAAAATCATGTTCAAAACAACCATGGGAAAGGCGATTAAGGTAGAACAGGTGAAGAAATAGAATGCATGAGAAAAGAATAGAATATCCAAAAAAGAAGGCACAGATGTATCAACTACTGCAGGATTTACCAAAAAAGTATAATGTTACTGCACTAGTACGAATGGAAAAAGTACGTGCGTCCCAGTTGTTACCTTTAAGAAAAAAACTTCTGGGTGAAGTGGAAATTATTGGCATTAAAGATAAAATTGCACGAAAATCTCTTGAAAAATTAGATATACCTGGCATTGAAAAAATGAAGGAAAAACTCACCGGTCAGTGTCTTTTTATGTTTACAAATATGTCTCCGTTCAAGCTAAATGTTTTACTTGGTAAAAACAAGGTACTGCTAAAAGCAAGAGGAGGAGATATTGCAAGTATAGATGTAGTAGTGCCACCTAAAAATACAGGAATAGCTCCAGGTCCGATGCTTACTGAATTCAAGGAAAATAAGATACCTACTAAAATTGACCAAGGGACAATTTGGATTCTTAAAGAAACAACTCCTGTAAAAAAGGGTGAGCCAATATCAACTAAATTAGCGGCACTATTGGGAAAATTAGACATTAAACCTATTGAAGCTCAAATTGTTTTAAACTCAGCATTATCTGAAGGGATTCTATTTACAGAAGAGGAACTTGTTGTAGATGTCGATAAATTCAAGGAACAGTTAATGCAGGCTAGTCAACAAGCAATCTCGTTATCAATTGAAATTGCATATATCACTCCTGACAACGCTGAACAATTAATTTCAAAAGCAGCGCAGTCTGCACGCTCTCTTTCAATCGAGTCTGGATTTCTTACTGATGAGACAAATGAGCAGATACTTCAAAAGGCTCATGCACAAGCGCAAAATATCGCTGCTAAATTGCCTGCTGAGAAAGCAGATGCAGAACCAAAGGCTGATGCTCCTGCTGAGAAAGCAGATGCAGAACCAAAGGCTGATGCTCCTGCTGAGAAAGCAGATGCAGAA
>JACAST010000017.1 GCA_013390765.1 Marine Group I thaumarchaeote
TAGGTTCAAAGGGATTTTCAGTGATTGGAATGGACTCTGATTTAAAAAAAATAGAAAAAATTACTTCAAAAAAATCACTGTTCTTTGAACCAAGACTTGAATCATTTTTAAAAAAGGCGTTATCTAAGTCACTTGAAATTTCATCAGATATTGAGAAAATTGTGAAAAATTGTGATCTCATATTTCTTACAGTCGGAACCCCAAAATCAAAATCTGGTTTCATTGATTTGAGTATGATTAAAAATGCCTCAAAAAACATTGGTATTTCTCTACGACATTCCTCAAAAAAACCAATTATTGTGGTAAAAAGTACAGTGATTCCAGGTACTACTGCTAATGTGATTAAGCCGTTAATTGAAAAGATGTCTAGGAAAAAAGCTGGAAAAGGGTTTGAAATAATAGCAAATCCTGAATTTCTTAGGGAGGGTAATGTAATTAGTGATACACTAAAACCTCATCTTGTTGTTATTGGAGGATCAAATAACAATTCTGTAAATAGATTAAAAAAATTCTATCGTAAATTGTATGATTCTAAAATAAAATTCATGATAACAAATACTCAAACAGCTGAAATGATAAAATATGCTAACAATTCATTTCTTGCTACAAAGATTAGCTTCATAAATCAGATTTCATCATTATGCCAATCCATTCCTGGCATAAGTATCGATGAAGTTGCCGAAGGTATAGGGGTTGATCCTCGAATTGGCAGATTATTTCTCAATGCAGGACCGGGATATGGTGGTTCGTGTTTGCCAAAAGATCTGGAAACAATAATACAATTTTCTTCAAAAATTGGAGTAAATCCAATACTCCTAAAAGCAGTACAACAAGTAAATGATCTTCAAATTAAACAGATAATTCACTTGTTGGAAAAAAATCTTGGAACTATTAAGAATAAACGTATCACAATCCTCGGTCTATCGTTTAAAGAGAACAGTGATGACGTTAGAGAATCAAGATCAATTGAATTGATAAAAATTCTTTTGAAAAAAAAATCCAAAATAACAGTTCATGATCCTAAAGCGATGAAAAATACAGAAGCTATTTTTAAAAATAAAATTACTTATGCAGATTCACTCTTAAAAGCATTAGATAATTGTGATTGTGTTATTATTATGACCCCTTGGAAAATATATACAAAATTAAAAAATAATAGTTTTAAAAACATGAAGAGGAAACTCATTATAGACACTCGTAGAATATTATCGCGAAAAAATTTGAATGCAGAATATTTTGCCCTTGGTATGGGGAATTAATTATGATAAACTTTGAATTATTTTCAATGGTAGTAAACTAAGAAAAAAATTGTCAAAGCTATTACTTTATTCAATTTTTCATGGAAACCTAAACTATTCATCCATTCCTAAAGAATCATTTCATGAAATAATTGATTCCTGTTATTGGCCAATTTTGGATGCCGTCAAAAATTTTAATTTTAAAACCGGAATAGAATTTCCTATGAACACATTAAAGAAAATACATAAAATTGATCCATTATTTATTGAAGAATTAAAGAATTTAATTAAGCAAAAGAAATGTGAGTTTATTTTTTCTGGGAAAGAGCAGATTATATCACCGCTTGTTCCTAAAGAAATTAACGAGAGGAACTTAATTGATGGTTTTAATGAAACTAAGAGAATTTTCTCGGCAAGACCACAGATTGCTTATATTCATGAACAGATTTTTAGCAACGGTCTAATTCCAATATATCTTAAATCAAAATTCAAAAATATTATGATAATTTATGAAACAGCTTCACAGACTTGGAATTTAAATAAAAAACAGAATTTTTCTCCAATAAAAATAAAATCAAATGAATGGCGGTTAAACGTAATTTGGAATAGCCGTAATGCGTATCAAAATTTTCAAAAATATGTAAGCGGGGAAACTAAAAAACATGCGTACCTTGATTTCATATTAAAAAATAAAAAATCAGAGGATGCATGCTTTCCATTTTATGGTTCTGATATGGAGATTTTTGGTTACAAAAATCCGGTTTTGGGATTAAAAGGTAATGGTGATGAAGTAAAGAGATTTTATGATATTCTTGATGAAATCAAAAAATGCAATGAATTAGATTTTGTTCTACCATCAGATTTGCTGAATATTTTTCCACCATCCAAAACAATCAAAATCTGTTCGGCAAAATATCCAATACTAGGAAAAAAAGAGGAATCTGTTGTTACACGTTGGGCTGTATGTGGAAGGGATAACGCTAAAAGTAATTCTATTTGTTATCAGGCTTTTAAAAAAATTAAAACATTAGACAGTCTTCGATCCGAATCACTAAATTTGAAAAATAGTTATCTATCAGAGCTCGTTGATTGCTGGGGAAGTGATTATAGAACTCATACTGAAGAAGGAAAATTCCAACATTTTAATAAAAATATTTACGTTCTAAATCATAAACTAGAGAAAAAAATTGAGAAATCATTCTTAAATAAATCCAAGAATTCAAAATCAGATTTAATTATTTTTAATCCTAACACATCTAATTGGAAAAAAATCCCTACAGAAATTAAATTATATTTTAAACCACGATTTATCAGAAGCAATTTCCAGGTTTACTCTAATGGTAAAAAAATCAAATCCCAGTTAGAAGATATCAAATTTTTCAAAAACGGGTACATTAGAAGTACAACATTAGTTTGTAATCCATCAGTTCCAAAAAGATCACAAATTAGTCTCACACTAAAGAAAGTTGATATCAAACCTGAACCTGAAACTAACCTAAGTAATTCAATTAAAACAAAAAGCACTGAAATCTCGTTATCCGAAGATGGTGGTACTATCAAAAACATAAAATTCTCTACTTCAACAAATAGATCTCTCATAAACACCGGAGAATACTCCTACCAGACAGCAGGTCAAATTTTTACAATGAATAAGGCCAGTCAAAAATTTAATGATTTGATTAAGACGTCTATTATTTCAGAAACCAAAAATCTACCTATACGTAAAAAAATTTCGTGTAATTTAGAATTACCATTTGGTGATTTAACAAAAATATTTTATGTGTATGAAGACTTGCCACGAATTGATGTAAGATACATCTTTGCTTTCAAAGATTATAACCCAGCAATTTTTAGAATTAACCTCATCAATCTGAATTTAAATAATTTTGATAACACTTCACTTTGTTACTCTACTAATAACGGAGGAAATCTAGAGACATTTTCATTAAACGAACCAGTATTTCATGATAACCCAACAAATTCTAAGATAAGTTCCACGTGCTGCCTTGGTTCCACCAATTGTCTACTTGATGTCGGTGACAAAAGCCATGGTATAACAATTTATTCTAACAACGCTGAATGTTATTCAGTACCAATGATTAATTTTAAAAAATTGGATAAATCACCTCTTCGTCTAATTTACAGTATATGTGAACTGGATGACACAACATTAACTCAATGGAAAGGCAGAAAGGAAATTTCGTTTAGTATTTTTGGCAGAAAAAATAATCTGGTACAAAACAGAGAAATTTGTGAATCTCTATTTCTGGGGCTAATCTATAAATCTAATAATCCTAATATCACTGTAAAAAATTGAATTTCTAATGGAAACAGCATTAATTACAGGCGTTGCAGGATTTATCGGTTCTTCTCTAGCTGAAAAGCTTTTGAAAGACAATTTCAAAGTGATAGGAATAGATAGTTTTACAAATTATTATTCCACACGCATAAAAGAAAAAAACATTGAAAACTGTTTAAAACATCCAAATTTTTCCCTTATACACCAGGATTTAGATACGTTAGATCTTTCTGTATCTATTGAAAAAGCTGAATATTTTTTTCATCTATCTGCCCAACCAGGAGTTCGTGCAAGTTGGGGGAAAGAGTTTACAACATATGTGAAAAATAATATCTCAGTTACACAAAAAATTCTAGAATCATTAAAAAATAGTACTAGATTAAAAAAATTTGTCTTCGCATCATCATCTTCTGTTTATGGAAATCAATCTAGTATAATGAATGAAGACACGTCTTTAACTAGACCAGCTTCACCATATGGCGTTACTAAATTAGCTGCAGAAAATTTAGTGAATCTTTATTTTAAAAATTATGGTGTTCCAACAATTTCATTACGTTATTTTACTGTGTATGGACCAAGACAAAGACCTGATATGGCATTTACTAGATTTTTTCATTCCATAATTAAAGATAATAAACTCATCATTTTTGGAAATGGAGAACAAACACGTGATTTTACATATGTAGATGATGTAGTTAAGGCAACGATAAATGCAGCAACTTCGGATCATGTGGGTGAAATTTTGAATATAGGTGGAGGTTCTGTTTTTTCATTAATACAGATTATTGAATTTATGAAAGAAATAACTGAAAAAGAATTAGAAATTGACTTTAAAACAGAACAAAAAGGGGATGTCAAGCATACTAGTGCTGACATTTCAAAATCTGAAAAATTAATCAATTACAAATCAAATACTGATATTAAATATGGTTTAACTCAACAATATGAATATATCAAAACTAATCTAAATCTTTATGATAATTAATTTGATTTTTTAAAATCCACGTTTGGTGCTTCGTTTTGATTTGTGATAACTAACAAGCCTCCTTCGTTTAGTTGCTTTAAAAGCTGCATTACTTCTTTTTCTACTTGAGAACGTTGCAGTCCTGTCTGTTGTGCAAAAAGATCTACTAATTCTGTAACCTTTCTCTCTCCATTACATGATTTCCAAAAGTCGATAATTGCTTGGTTTACCATAAATCCCTGGTCATGTTCGTTAACTAGCATCATAGAACCGTCTTCTTGTTTCACCATTTTACCTACTCCTTGTGGTAATGCGGCTTCATAATCAAGTGGTGCCGGTGTGCTTAGTCCACCCATATTTTTCATCATGGACTTTGCTTCGTCAGATATTTTATCCATTGACCAAGGAGGATCCCATACAATATCGACATTAACGTTGTTAACCCCGGCTACCTTTCTGGTATATCTTTTAACGTCATCTACCATAGTATCATGGAGCGGACAACCTTTTGTTGTCATGGTCATTTTGATATTAACATCATTTTTTTCAGATATGTCAATGCCATAAATTAAGCCCAAATCAACTATTGATATTGGAATCTCAGGATCCATGCATTGTTTTAAAGAGGCTCTAACTTGTTCTCCAGTAACTTTGCTCATTTTAATTCAATAATTTAAAATAAATAAAAACTTTCTATTAGTTAGCTTCAAATAATTTTTTGATAGAATCCTCATATGGCGGTTTTGCTACGCCATTTTCCGTTATAATTCCAGAAATTAGTTCAGGCGGGGTCATATCAAAGGCAGGGTTAATTACATCAATTCCATCAGGCGCAGTCTTCTTATCTCCTATTCCAGTCACTTCGCTTGAATCTCTTTGTTCAATTATGATATCTTCAGGATTGCTTTTAAGGTCAAATGTTGATAATGGTGCTGCAACATAAAATGGTATATTATGTTGTTTTGCCATGGTTGCTATCTGATACGTTCCAATTTTATTGTAGACACGGCCTGTTCGTAAAATTCGATCAGCACCTACAACTATTTTGTTTACCAGTTTGTTTGCCATAATATAACCAACTGCAGTATCCGGGATTAAACTAACAGCAAACCCATCATGTTTTAGTTCAAATGCAGTAAGCCTTGAACCCTGTTGAACTGGTCTTGTTTCAGTAACTATTACTTTGATATTTTTTCCACTTTCTTTCGTGGCACGAATTACTCCTAGTGCAGTACCATATCCAACAGTAGCTAATGCACCTGCATTACAATGAGTCAGCACTGTATCGTTATCGTTAAAGAGTTCAGAACCATTCTTACCCAGAGACATGTTAATTTGAACATCTTCGTCAGCCATTTTTTTAGCAGTCTCCACAACAGATTTTCTTATTTCATCAACAGTATCAGCCATTTTTGCGACTTGCATTATTTTTTGTAATCCCCATGCTAGATTTACTGCAGTAGGTCTTGTTTCAAAAAGAACCTTTTTTGCATTTTCAAGATAGTTGATTAATTCATCTTTTTCTTTTGCGTCACTTTGTAATGCAGCTAGAGCTAAACCAAATGCTCCAGATACACCAATTGCAGGAGCACCTCTAACTACTAAAGTTCGAATTGCATCTGCAATTTGATTGAAATCTGTATAAGTAACAAATTCTAAGGTGTTTGGTAATTTGGTCTGATCTATCATTATTACAGAATTATTTTTCCATTCCAGTGTTTTTAATGTCAATGATTACATTATAGATAGTTGTTATATTATCCATTCTACATGAAGTTTACAGTGGAAGTAAACTAAATTCATTGAATAAAACTATATCAATTCCTGAATTCTTTCATAAGTAAACTTTAACTTACAATTTGTTTTTACTTCTGAAAAGTGGATATGTATAAAATAATAATTACTGGCGCATCAGGATTTGTGGGAGCAAACCTAACACGAAATTTGCTAAAAACAAAACATCAAATTCATATATTTACAAGAAAAAATTCTAAACTATGGAGACTAAAGGATATTAAAACTAAATTAAATACACATACAGTAAGTCTAAATAATTCAAAGATTCTCAAAAAGAAATTATTAGAAATAAAACCAAGGTTTGTTTTTCACTGCGCAACTTACGGCGTTCTGCCTTCTCAGACAAACTTTTCGAAACTCATTAAAACTAATGTAATTGGTACTTATAACTTACTTCAAGCTTTAGAAGAATGTAATGAGTTATCGAAGCTAGTTAATCTAGATAGTTCCTTTGTTTATGGCCAAAAATACAATTCGATTAAAGAAAATCAGATAGCAGAACCAATAACACCATATGGAATTATGAAATTATCACAAACTAATCTTGTTAGGTACTATTCTATTGAGAAAAAAATTCCTAGTATTACAATGCGGCTTTTTACGCCTTTTGGAAGATTTGATCAACCTGGACGTTTGATTACTGATATTATGAAAGCACTGATAACTAAAAAGCCACTTACCTTATTTTCACCATATTCAAAAAGAGATTTCGTACACATTGATGATACTATTAATGCATTAATACTAGCTTCAAAATCTCCATTTAAAAATGGTGAAATTTTCAATGTTGGTAGTGGAAAGTATTATTCAGTTAAGGAATTTGTTACATTAGCTAGTAAGGTTTCCAAAACCAAGATTGATGTTAATTGGAAGAATAAGCAACGAGAATTTGATAAATTAGGAGGTAATGGGTATGCAAATATACGTAAAATTTCTGAAAATTTAGGATGGAAACCTAAGATTACAATTCAAGAAGGTTTGCTGAAAAGTTACAAGTGGTATAAAAAAAATATTCATCTTTATGTTAACTAAGTTTTAAGAATTAACCAGAGGAAAATTAATCCTATTTTAATTGCACGTATTCTTCTGTTACTACCAATTTTAGATTTGCCAGCTCTTTTATTGAAAGTAACTGGTAACTCTATAATTCGTAGATCTTTTTGAATTCCTATCATTGTTAGATGTATTGCAACGCCGATACCAGCTTTTACTTTATCAGTGCTAGGATAAGTTAGTTCATTAACTATTTTTTTCAGCGCTTCAGTTCTAAACAATCTAAAATTACACCCTACATCAGTCAAATTTACAACTCCGGTGTGCAGTAAACTAAAATATTTTATTTGGATTAGTTTTGCTAAGAAAAAATTTCCCCATACATGCAATAAACTGTTTTGATTACCCTTTTCTGTCAATACCTGATTTTGTCTTGTACCTACGGCCATATCACAATTATCTAAGTATGGCAACATTTTTGGAATATCATATGAATTAAAACTATTGTCAGCTTCTGCCGTCACGATAATATTGGCATCTGTTTTCAGACTCTCTTTAAGCCCCAATGCATATGAATAACCAAATCCCATATTCTTATCGTTTCTAATAACTCTGGATCCGCATTTTTCAGCAATATCAGCTGTACCATCTGAACTGTGGTTATCGATCACAATAACATATTTAACAAATTTATTTTTTTGAAAATTTCTTACTACCTCTGCTATAGCCTCTGCCTCATTATATGCGGGTAGTACAACACAGATTTTTGGATTTAAAATAGGTTTATGATTTAAGTAGTGTAACCTCGCATCTGTTTTGTAATTTTTTCTTTGTATCATAAAAAATAGTGCAGTAAGCAACCAAAGTACATCTATTAGAAGTATCCATTTCAAATATGATGAATAATATATGTTTTCTATGGGATTTGTTCCTTTAACAAATGATTCAATTTCGCCAATAATCGTAAGATAGAGATTTGATGTCAACCATCCAACATTGATAAAAAATAAAATAATGAAGGTGATAGCAGCTAAAATATACAGAATTCCCAAAATCTAAACCTCTTCTGATAAATTAAACCAAATGTCTATTAATATAATACCACGATTTCATCACTATGAAGGCAGTCATTCTTGCTGGTGGTTACGGTACTAGAATTTCAGAAGAATCTAGCTTAAAACCAAAACCAATGATTGAAATTGGAGGAAAGCCAATTTTGTGGCATATTTTAAAAATTTATTCCAATTATGGAATTAATGAATTTATTATTTGTTGTGGATATAAGGGGAATAAAATCAAAGAATATTTTGGTAATATAGATTCTACATTATGGGATGTTGAATTAGTTGATACAGGTTTACATACAATGACTGGTGGCAGACTAAAAAGAATTCAAGATCATATAGACGATACTTTTTGTGTCACTTATGGTGATGGTCTAAGTGATATTGATATCAATAATTTAATATCGTTTCATAGAGAAAAAAAATCATTAGCTACGTTAACAGCTATTCATCCCCCAGAAAGATTTGGTGTGTTAAATCTATCAGGAGATTATGTTACAGAATTTCATGAAAAACATAGTGGAGAATCTTCTTGGATAAATGGTGGCTTTTTTGTCTTTGAGCCGGGAATTTTTGATTATTTACGGGATGATTCAACTGTCTTGGAGAAAACACCATTAGAAACTTTAGCAAAAGAAAAAAAATTAAGTGCATTTAAGCACGATGGATTTTGGTATTCAATGGACACTCTAAGAGACAAAAAACATTTAGAAAATTTATGGACCTCTAATAAGGCTCCATGGAAAACTTGGTAAATTGTCATTAGAATATCTATTTAATGGAATTTTCAAAAACAAAACCGTTTTTGTTACAGGGCATACTGGTTTTATAGGTAGTTGGTTAGTGTTATGGCTACAATCCTTAGGTGCAAAAGTTATTGGCTATTCTTTAGAGCCGCCAACAAAACCATCTCTTTTTGAAACACTTAGTTTAGAAAATGAAATTACTCACATAATTGGTGATATACAAGATAAACAAAACTTGTCTGATAATATAGAAAAACATAAACCAGAAATAGTGATTCATTTAGCGGCACAATCACTTGTTCGTGCCTCATACGAAGATCCATCTGAAACATTTCAGACTAATATTCTAGGAGCTGTAAACATCTTAGATTCCATTAGAAAATTAGATTATGTAAAAGCTTGTGTTATTATGACTAGCGATAAATGTTATCAAAATCTTAACAGTAACCATTTTCATAAGGAAACAGATCCTTTAGGCGGTAATGATCCTTACAGTGCTAGCAAAGGAGCTGCGGAAATTATAACAAATTCATTCAGAAATTCATTTTTTAACACGGAGAAAAATCATGATAAAAACACAGGCATTGCTTCTGTAAGAGCTGGAAATGTAATTGGAGGTGGAGATTGGGCTAGAGATAGAATCATTCCAGACTGTATAACTGCATTGACCACTGAAAAAAAGATTAGAGTGAGAAATTCTTCATCAATTCGACCCTGGCAATTTGTTCTGGAACCAATTTCTGGAATACTTTGGTTGAGTTCTAAATTATACACAAATCCAAAAACATATTCGACAGCATGGAATTTTGGACCAAGCCAAACGAATAAGATAACAGTTGAAAAAATCGTTCAAAATATTATTAAAATTTGGAATAGAGGTGACTGGGTTGATGTATCAAAGGAATCCAAGGATCAGTACATCGAATCAGTTTCTTTACTACTAGATTCAACAAAAGCTCTTAACTCTTTAGAATGGAAGACAATCTATTCTCTCGAAACTGCAATTAATGAGACAATTTCATGGTACAAATCATACTATAACAATCATGTTTTAATGAGAGAGTTATCTATTAATCAAATTGAACAGTATTCTAAAAAAGCTAACCAAATGAATATTGCATGGGCTATAAACTAAAATAATTTACAATATGAAAAGCAACAATATAGAAATGGGTTCGTTGAATGGGGTTGAATTAATTAAAATTAAAAATTTCGAAGATCCACATGGGATACTATCAGTACTAGTAAGTCAAGGTAGAATTGATGCTCCTAATGCCAAAGAAATAGGTGAAGTCTACCTTGTTTCTGTTCCACGCTCCAACACAACTAGAGCTAGTCATAAACACAAACATTTAGATGAATTTTTTGTGATAATCGAAGGAAGTGCAAAATTTTTCCTACTTGATGATAGAAAAGATAGTTCAACATATGGAAAAAAGGAATCATTTACATTGAATTCCGAAACTGGAAATGCGTTATTTATTCCACGAGGAATATATCATGCATTAGTTACTTTGACAGACAATACAAAATGTTTGGCGATTTCTAATCGTCCGTTTGATCAAAAAAATCCAGATGTATATAAAATACCAATTTCCAAGATTATGTAGTTAGATTATTTACTTATTGGTAAAGTACAAGAAGTATCGTCAATTAGAAACTCGTGCTCAATAAATTTTTTTCTCCAGAAACTATTTTTTTTGATAATTTCCATAGTATTTTCAAGTGCATGTTCTGATTTTTCATATTGTTTAAGTTTCTTGTAACCAATTGCCAAACAATTCCATGCAAATGCGTGATTTTCTACTTTTACTACTATCCTTTCAAAATCTTTAACTGCTCGTACAACGTTTCTGCCATTCAAGTTTTTATTATTTTTAAAATTTGATTTCAAATTGAAGTCGTAAGAAGTGTTGAAAATATATTCGTCACCAGCATCGTTGAAAACTTTTCCCTCATAAGAGCTATAATTATAGTCTTGGTCAGTATTATTACCAACTCCTTCAAAGTCAGCATTATTTTCCAAAAGTTCATTCCATAAATCAGTATCCGGCAGTGGTTTGCAGATTGAAAACAAATTCCAATCCCATGGATATTTTTCAGCTACGTCCATAGTTTTTTGCAATTGTTCTTTTGTTTCCCCAGGATAACCAGTAATGAAATTGGCTCTATAGTAAATTTTTGGGCAAATATCTAATAATTTTACTTTCTCCCTTAAGATTTCTAGTGTTAGAGGTTTTTTCATCTGGCGTAAAATTTCGTCGTCTCCACTTTCAATTCCAAATGATAAATATGTGCATCCAGATTTTTCCATATTTTTTAACATTTCTTCATCTAAGCTACCTAATCTGACACCGTTTCCTATAGACCAAGTAAAATTGTAATCCCTGTCAATAATACTATCAGTAATTTCCATTACCCTTTGTCTGTCGTATGTAAAATCATCGTCGACAAAATCGACATGCCGAATACCAAATTTATTATATAAAAGATCAATTTCTTCAAGAACTCTCTTTGAACTATGCATTCGGACACCCAATCCATTAAATGATCTAACAGCGCAAAAGCTACATCGAGCTATGCATCCACGAACCGTTTGCATCGTTGCAAGCGGCGTATCATAATCTATCGTTTGTGCACCCGATAATATACCGTATTTATAATAATTCTTTAAATCTATAGAGCCAAAATCTGGTATAGGCAAAGTATCTAGATCTTGTACTACATGAGAACCCGGTATTAAATCCGCTTCATTTCTCAAAAGTGTTTTATTATTTACTACCACTCCAGTAAGAGTATCTTTTTCATTATTCAAATATTCAACTAACCATAAAAAGTGATATTCTGATTCGTTCAAACATATGAAATCAGCAAATTTTAAATTTTCATCATTATTATTCGCCAATCCGGTCATGTGTACCCCACCACAGACAACAATGATGTCTTTGTAATGCTTCTTTATTGTCTCTCCAACAAATTTTGTTCCTTCAAATGATGCGCCAAACATACTGCTTATACCTACCAAATCAGGTTTGTATTTTTTTATTGCATCATCAACAACCTTCTTCCAATTAACAATCGTATTCTTCTGTAACATTTGTATACAGTTTAAGTGCATATCAAAAATCTGCAAGTCTACATTATTTTTTTCCTTAAACATTGAAGATAAATACAGTAATCCTAGAGGAGGGTATATCTCATAATGAGTTTTTACAGTAGGTTTAGATTGTGTACCTAAGCTTAAAGTTGATTGAAATTCATCGTTTAACTGTCTGATAGTCAATCTAGGGATATTAATTAACAATATATTTTTAATCGGGTTTGGTTTACTTGAATACTTCACTAGACGTTTTTCTTTTTTTAATTGTTGAGTAACATTTGGTTTAATTTGAATTAATTCTTCGCCCGTTACAATTTTGTTGGAACAACTCATTTCACCATATCACTTCGCGTTATTTTTTTTATATTGATAATTAGTTATAATGTTTGTGACTCTAAAAATTTATAATTCATTATTTTACTCAGATCCATGATTAATTTTATAGACCAGTGTACCTAATTTAGATTTATAGAGCAATTCCAAATAAGATTTGACTCTAGGATCGTTTGGATTTTCTAATATCTTCAAATTTTCAGGCGATTCTATTAAAACAGTTGGTGTATAAATCAAATAATCTGGCACTGGTTTATAGATATTATTTCTATCGATTGGAACGCTCATACTATTTGAAAGGAAAATATCGTTTTCTGACCAGTTTTCTCTTGTAATGTATGAATGCAAGCTTTCTTTTTCATCGCCCTCAACAAAATCTGCAAATAATAATTTACTATTGGAATAATAAATCACAGCCCAATTATTTCCCATCACATAGCTATTTTCAATATTAGGTTGTTGAGATAATATTTCACCAATTTGTTTAACTTCTGTTCCTAAATGCAAGCCTGGTTGTTTGTTGCTAAATATTTTTTTGATTTCACCAATTATTCCATCAAAAGATTTATCTCCATATTCAATCATACTCATTAACTTATAGGAAAAAGCTAAGTTAACAGAAATAAGCAAAATAATAGAAATAATGATTATAGTTTTTACTGGCGATGAATGTTTTAGATTAATTTGCTTGGACTCATTTTTTCGTATAGTTACTCGTGGGATTAATTCCAGAAAAAATAAAGAAGTTAAAACTGGAAAAATTATCCATACAGAAAAGAAATATTCTGCACGAGTAACAGGAATTACTGCCATCATTAGGAAATATGTGATTGCAGCAACAAATAATGGCAAAAAATTTTTTTGAATTTTTTTAAATGAGAAAATTCCAAGTGCAAGTATAGGGATGATTATAATTGCAAAAAAATATGTTTCAAGAATTCCTAACAACGAGATAATTATTGTGATAGTTATTGCAGATAGAATTAAAGAAAGTAAAAGTTTCTTATTATAATCAGGCTTTAGATAATATATTACTCCACCAAAGATTAGAATGATGCCAATATATGGAACAGCAGGAATTGGAGAAATATTGTCTATTCCTCCGCTAAGATTAAAAATTCGATCTGGATTATGATAAAACAAATTAAATAAATAATTTTTCAAAAATATATTAAAATCTGAAGTTATTCCAGAAAAAAAAGAATCGCCTTGAATCCGGACTTGTTTTTCCCATTCATCCGTCTGGACAAATGTAGTTGTAGTATACATGTAATAATTTGGATCACTATCAATCAAATTACCAAACGTAGTGTAATTGTAAATAAGCAAAGGACTACAACCAACCAAAAATGAACTAACAAACAGTAAAGCTAACGGAAGATTTTTTCTAAATTTCTTATCACGAATGAGTAAGTAAATTAGAAAACCAATTACTATTGGAAATGTCTGATAACGGAACATGAAAGAAATTCCTAATAGTATTCCTGCTAAAATTAGATGATTGTAAAGAATACGGGTTTTAGTAAAATAATAAAAAGATAAAAAAACCAAAAAAACTGGAAAAATTTCATTAAAAGGAAACGTTGTTTGTAGATGTAATTTGGGATTTACTGCAACGATTAACTGCGTCAAAAAAGCAATTTTGAAATTAAAAATATTTTTTATAATAAAAAATGATAAAAATACAATTGCAGTTCCGCTAATTAGCGAAATAATTTTAATAGTTAGATACGGATCATGAAAAACTGTATTTAAAGAAGAAAACAAAACTGGACCGCCGATGGGCGCGTTTGGAAGCCTTACATTTTCATTATCACCAAATAGAATTTGTTCCCCAGCAAAAAAGTAAAACATCGCATCAGAACCACGAGCAGGATTATCAATGAAAAACGATACATATGAAGTAAATAAAAAAAATATTACCGTAACAAGTATTGGAAGTTTATTAGTTTTAAAAAAATTTTTTAAATCCAAATTTTTTGATATACGACTAACTTTTGATTTACTTTCATTGCTCATAATAATAAAACCAAAAACATTCTGGTTAATGTATGATTCTTAGTTTAAATCAGTAGTGGTAATGAAACATAAGAAGAGGTTATTATAATAACGAAAATCTTCAAAAAATATGATGGCAAATTCAAAACATGATAGTTTGAAGATTCCTCATACTAGGAAAACTAAATTTTTGTCATTTGATGGCAGCATTGAAATTGTTTCCCAACATCAACGCCCAGATAGATTCCGTAACTTGGAACAAGTACCGAAAGATGTTATTCGAATAGGTCGTGGTGGTGGTTATTCATATGTAGCGTCGAGTTTTGGTAAAAATATACTAACACAAGAAATGACATCGTTTAATCGCATCCTTGAATTTGATGCAAAGTCACAAACGGTTGTAGT
>JACAST010000043.1 GCA_013390765.1 Marine Group I thaumarchaeote
GATAAGAGAGGCCGACCCTGAAAATCAATTGAATTTTAAGACTGCTAATTTTGAAAATAGAATTTATTCGGTCACAAAATGCTAAATTAGATTAACTTTTTTCCCCAAACAATGTTGTATCTAAAGTAAGAAATGATGGTTTTTTGGAAGTTAATTCAAAATCATCTCCATATTGCTCAAATGGAACAGCGCCAAAGAGATGTTGTTGCCAAGTATCATGAACATCTTCTATGTATCTTTTGTATCCGGATTGTCGTAATATCTCGTGTGCAATTTCGTGCGAAACAGCGGCACAATTTTTTTCAGCTAAAAATAATGTATCCGTTTGGATTTTTGGCTTTTCCCATCTAATCATGCCAAAGTTTTCAGCATGATATCCTTCGCAGGTGCAATCAGTCCACAATGGTCTAAAGTGGCATAAATAGAAATGATAAATGTCATTTCCACGTTCTGTATGATCCTTTAATATCGAATGAGTGTCTAACCTTTGAAGTATTATCCTTGGTTTGGTAATCATTTCATCACATTGAATATCAAAATCTAGAGAAAACTTGGTTTTAATCCATGACTTAAAAAATTGAGCCATCCTTCTAACATATTGAAATTCTGCATCTCGTAGTCCTAGTTCTTTATCCTTTATTACAAAAATAAAGTGTAACAGCATATCGATAAAATAAGATGTCTATGTTTGACCTTCAATACCCATCAATGTGAGAGTAGATCTAATCTGACCTATCTTGCGTATCTTCCAAGTTATAATCTCACGCAGCGTCTCAACAACTGGAGATTCAATTTTTGCCAAGATGTCATAAGCACCAAATGTACCATTGACCTCTACGACGCCGTCTAGATTCTTCAATTGTTGTATGATCGATTCCTCAGAACCTAATTCACAGTTTATTAGAATGTAAGCAGTTGCCATGTAATAGTCACTAACTTGAGATATATCAATGAAACTATAATTTTTACTGTGACATCTTGATTATTTTGTCCCAGATGTTTTTAGGTACAGGCATCACCGATAATCTTCCAATTCGTAAAAGTTCCCAGTCTTTGAATGATTTTTCTTGTTTCATCTGTTCTAAGGATACAGATTTTTTTAATCGCTTTTTGAACTTTACATCTACAACGATGAACCTTTCATTATCCTCGTTAGGATTAGGATATGGTTCAGAAGTTACAGTCATGATACCCACTGCTTGCCGTTCATCACCTGTGTGGTAATATAATATCTGATCACCTTTTTTCATATTTCTCATATGCTTCAGAGCTAAATTGTTATGTACTCCGTCCCACACTGTTGTTTTGTCTTTCTGCAGTGCCGACAGACTGTATCCTCTTGGTCCGCTGGGTTCTTGCTTTGCCAGCCAGTAGTTTACCATCTGTTTGCACGTACAAACTGCAGGATTTAGATTTTTGCCAAAAGAATGTTCCCCGGTTCTGACTCACAGAAAGTCATTGGTATTAGCCTCTGCCTCCTCTTTGCTCTGAAACCGGGGAGTGCCCTTGTAACACACCTGGGTGAATTAGGAATCATGCGAATCATTACGATCTATATCATCCTAATCCGTCTGTGTGCATGCTCTCTTGATTGGGCAAAATGAATTAGAATTAGTCAAATATTAATCCAGACAGCTTTATCTCAAAGCCAACTACTTTTGTTCTTATCCTAAAATTTTCAAGAACCTTAGAATCTAACTCTCCGATATAACCAACTGTCTTTTTGTTAGCAACAATTTCTGCAACTCTGCCTTGAGAAAAAAGCGTATGCTTTGAGAGTGTCTTCGTTTCACACTTGATGTTAAAACCAATTCGCAAGAGCGATTGTAACACTGCCTTCATTTCTGAAAAGTTTGTCTCCTCCGAGGCGGTGACGCACGCAAGACTTGTTGTTTCCTTGATTGGTGAACCTTTTGAAAAAGCTATACCTGACTCGAAAAATTTTTGGGGATATGTTTCATGTATGTTTTTTGACAGGTTCTCCAACAGACCAGGCAGTATAGAGTCTCTAAGGATTGTATGCTCCTGACTTTTCGAACTTGTGACAGAAATTATCTGTGACGAATCCCTGTTTGTCATTTCGTGTAAAATTCGTTGGCTTGTTAACGTGTAATTTAGAGTTTCCATAAAACCAAAACCAGTCATTAGTCTGCTAATGGAGTCAAGTTTCTCAGACGTTGCATTTTTCTCACCAATGTGCACAGATGCTGGCCATGCTGGTTTTAGATTATCAATTCCATAACCCAGTGCAACCTCCTCAACAATGTCCATTCCACCAAAGATATCAAACCTGTATCTTGGAATTGTACACTGTATTTTTTTGCCTTTCATTACTGCATCCAGCCTGCATTTTTTGAGACACGATACAAGCTTCGAGCCGGAGATGCTCAGTCCAAGAATTTTATTCACAGGGTCGGCATCAAATGTAATGGTTCTTGTCGCAAAGCTTGGCGTCGAGTTCTTCGAGCCAGAAACTTTCATCTGTGAGAATTGGAATCCTGCGCCTTGGAGTATCATAACAACAACTGATAACATATCCTCAGCTGACTGCTTGTCTATGCCAGTGACTTCGACTAGAATGTTTTTGGTTTTTGTTGTTACCGTTGTCAACGAAGCGTTGATGATTGGAGGAAATGATATTGTTTGTCCCTTTGCATCAATAATTATAGGAACCTTGGTAGATTGTCCAAGTATTGATCCATAGTCCCTTCCAACTTCTGAATCCTGAAGAATTTCTGAGATTGAGCTCTCTTTAGTAGAGTTTAACGGAACAAACCTATGGTCACGAGAAGTTGTTGTATACTTGAGCGGGAATGATATTCTGTCTAGGTCATGAATTCCAATTGATGATTTTTTTCTCTTCCTACCTAATCCAAAATGCAAATCCTCCTGCATGTTAATAATCTGCTTAACTGCTTCATCGTCAAGCGAGCCATTTCTTGCAATTATCCCGGTAACAAACGGCCTAATCTTGCTCGTTGAACTGTCAACCTTGATTTCATAATTTCCCTTCTTTCTTATGTTCAATCGTAGCATTCCCTTGCTTACTCCCAAGATGCCTTGTAATCCTAATGCAATGCCAAAGTCAGTGGAATAGTCTGGTCTGTTGGGACTGTATTCAACTCTTACAATGTTGCGTCCCAACGATTCTATATCAAGACCAAGAAATGGCAGGCTGTCAAGTATTTGCTTCTTGTTTGTATTTTTTCCTATAAGTTTCTGAAGCCTGCTAAGACTCAGCTCAACTACTGGCATTTCGTAGCAGTCCTCAACCAACTTAGATTGTTATTGTAAAATTCCCTTACGTCGTCTAATCCAAATTTTAACATTGCAATTCTTTCAATGCCACCACCCCAAGCTAGAACGGGTTTTGTAATTCCCAATGGTTTTGTAACTTCTGGTCTAAATATTCCCATACCAAAGAGTTCAATCCATTTTCCAAGCTTCTCATTGTAAACCATAGATTGCAACGAGGGCTCAGTATAAGGAAAAAATGTAGGCCAAAACTTTACTTTAGTGATACCAATCTTGCGATAAAATTCCTTTTGTATTCCCATCAAGTCTCGTAGTGTTATGTGCTTTCCTACAACCACACCCTCAACCTGATTGAATTCAGCTAAATGCTTGAAACTTAATTTTTCATTGCGGAAAACTCGTCCCAATGAAAATATCCTAGCCTCATCTGGTTTTTTGTCTGCAAGATGTTTTATGGTAACACAAGTAGTATGTGTTCGCAGGACCATTTTTTTTGCTTCCTGTATATCCCAATAGTATCTCCACCCCTTTTTGTGGGCATTTGATACATTCTTAATTTGAGTTGGTGTTGCAAGCTGTTTTGCATTAAGATCTTTAAGATAAAATGTGTCTTGTAGTTCTCGAGCAGGATGATCCTGTGGAGTAAATAATGCATCGAAGTTCCAAAAACTTGACTGTGACAAGTTTCCAGTAATTTCTGTGAATCCTAGATGGACAAAAGTATCCCTGATCTCATTTATTGTGTCCTTTAGTGGATGTATCCTTGCGGCATGTACATGAGGTACGTCAGCCTCAACATCGATTGCTCCACTATCTAATTTTTCAAGATCAATATGTTTACCAGTTTCAGAAAGAGAGACTGTTTTTGTCTTTTCTTCGTGCTTAATTATGAAGTCTGGCCTTTCTATCAGGGAGCTGATTGTTCCGGTATAGTGCAGACGTTCTGCCTCTTCAGCAGAGACTTTTTTTTCGCCAATAAAATCGATTGTATTTGGGAAAGTATTCCAAGTAGAATTTCCTATAGGATTTTGCTTTAATGAAATCTTTGATCCAGTGTCCGTTTTTTCTATATTTATCCAGTCATTCTTTTTTGCATTGGCAATTGCCGCGTTAAAGTCAAGTCCATGCAAACTGCTTCGTATCTCATCAAATGTTTTTGGACCATCCTGAACAAGTGTCACAAGTCTTCGTTCAGGTAAGCCATTTTTCAGAGAATCTAAGCCATTTTTTCCAAGGCTGTAAGAAATGTTAGTAGTGTCAGTTACATCTGCAAGTTTTTTCTGACGAAGCCACTCTACTCCACGCCTAATTTGATCCATTGAGAGTGTAGTTTTCTGGGATAACTGTTCCTCAGTCAAATTTGGAGTTGACTGCAAAAGCTTGACAATTTGTTTTTCAATGTCGTGTAGAACATGGGACAATAGTTCATCATTCCAAAAAGACTTAATTAAATTAGTAGGACAATTGTTGCAGTTTTTTTGATTAGAAAGTGATCATAAGAATGAGATAAGACTTTTTAACATTAAATCAAAGTCAACTTTGAATGCCAGCGGATGATTTTGTTGTCACACCTTGGAACGTTGAGGGTGATATTGATTATGACAAATTGATCAAAAGATTTGGGACACAAAAAATCACTCCAGCTCTTTTATCAAAAATTGAAAAATTCACCAACGAATCACATTTCATGCTAAGAAGGGGAATTTTTTTCTCACATAGAGATTTGAACAGGCTTTTGGATGACTATGAAAAAGGCAAGCAATTCTTTCTATACACTGGTAGAGGGCCTTCTGGTCATACGCATATTGGACATCTAGTCCCATGGGTTTTTGCAAAATGGCTTCAAGACAAGTTTGGAGCAAAAATGTATTTTCAGCTTACAGATGACGAAAAATTTTGGTCAAAAAAAGACATGACGTTAGAAAAAACATCCCAGTTTGCGCTTGAAAACGCACTTGATTTCATAGCATTGGGTTTCAAGCCAGAAAACACTAAAATCATTATTGATACAAAAAACATAAAGACGCTATATCCAATTGCGGCAGAAGTTGCAAAGAGAATAAATTTTTCAAATACAAAAGCAGTTTTTGGATTTGAAAATGAAACTAATATTGGAATGATATTTTACACTTCCTTACAATCTGCTCCATGCTTTATAGAAGATATGCCTGTTTTGATTCCGTTTGGAGTTGATCAAGATCCACATTTTAGGATTACAAGGGATGTAGCACCAAAAATCAACAAACCAAAACCAGCACTGATTCATAACATTATGATTCCACCACTTGGAGGTCCTAAAGGAAAGATGTCTGGATCTAATGAAAATGAGACGATATACACTACTGATTCTCCTGAAACTGTAAAAAAGAAGATTAACAAGTATGCGTTTTCTGGCGGTCAGCCGGACATAGAAGAGCATAGAAAAAAAGGTGGTAATCCAGACATTGATGTATCATATCAATATCTTAGAATCTTTTTTGAACCGGACGACAAAAAACTCAAGCAGATCCATGATGATTACAAATCGGGAAAGATGTTAACTGGCGAGCTTAAGGAAATTCTGATTCAAAAAATTAACAAATTCTTGATATCTCACCAGCAAAAACGTGAAATGGCAAGAGACCAACTTGACAAATTTCTCTTGAAAGATTGAACCAGATAACAGTACACTGCCGGGATAAGTATGAAGCTCAAAAACTTGGTAGCCTAATTTTTGTTAATGAAACAAAGGAAACTTATATCGCTGAAATTTTGAACGTAATCGAAAACGAGATAATTCTTTCAATAAAAGACAAATCTGCTCATAGTGTTATTTTAAAAGATAAAAATCAAGCTCTGCTTTTTACGGATTTTATTCAACCAGTAATCGAAAACAAACATAAAATAACACATACCAAAATTGTAGAAAGCACTGTGGAAATTATAAAAGAGTAAATTCACACTAATGATTTGTCCATCTCAGCACTCATAATTTCCTGAACTTTCAAAAAGTATAGTCTAGTTGTATAAGGCATTTTTTCCAAATTATAATCTACTACTTGCATGAAGTAACTAACTGCCCTTTTTGAAATATTTATGTTAAATTTCAATGGAAGAATTAGATCTTGTTTAACATTGACTTTATCCACTAACCAAGGAGGAACAATCTCAATTGTTTCTTCGGTGATTTTCTTGTACCAGTAATCTATGCTTTCTGGATGAAGAGTATGCTTTAGGTTAGTGATATCATTGTCGATTTTATTTAGCATTTTATTAGTAATGCTCATGTTATGACATGTCAAATTTTTTTGTTTTATTCCACTTACTCAAAGATAGGCATGTTGGTTGTCAATTCAAATTTCCACTACCATCAATCTCAGAATTCTTAATTCTAGTAGTTGAGATGGCTTTTCCATCCTCAGCTAGGACCATTGGTACCACTACTATTTTTACTGGGGGGAGATTTTTTTCCGCCCTCAAGTCATTAAGAAGTAACCCCTTGTTACTAGTTTCCTCGCTTACAACTAAAGCTTTCACGGAACCCTCAATAATCGCCGGTCCAAAGTCATTCTCCAGCTTGCTTATCTCATATGATATATTTGGAAAGTTTTTCTCAATCACAGATTTTAACAATGAAAGCCTTTTTGAATAATCATTAACTAGGTTTTTTCCTTTTTTTGTGGCTAATTGATCACTGCTAAGACCTATAATGACTTTGGATGAAATTGAAAATGCTTTGTTTAATAATGCCATATGGCCGCTATGAATTGCATCGAATGTTCCTCCCATAGCAACAAGATCAAATAATTCCATCAAAGAAGTATGTTTGAAGATAGATTATAATTTTTCATATACAAAAAAAACTGAAA